>JAHWKT010000193.1 GCA_019347695.1 Actinomycetota bacterium
TACAACCAGCGCTGTGAACCGTTCACCTGGACCAAGACCGCCGACGAGATCCTCGACAAGCTCAAGCCTCAAACAATTTCAGCTACGGCCCACTAGTGGTGCCGCGGCATCACTGCGTAGCTGCCGTGTTTCGTGCCCCGCCGGTCCCGGATCGGCGGGGTCGCGCCGCCCGCGCGTGCGGCACGATGGCGCGACGCGCACAAAGGACGTGGTGTGGACATCGTCTCGGCGGCAACCGCTGACATCGGTCGTGTCAGACGACGGATCACCGTGTCGGTCTTCGCCGCCGTCGCGCTCGGCACGATCGGGCTGTTCGCGGCGATGACCGTCGCGCCGCTGGTCGCCGTCGAGCTCACGGGGGCGTCGACGCTCAGCGGCCTGCCCACCGCGGCGGCACTCGCCGGCACCGCGCTCGGCGCGACGATGATCTCGCGGGTCATGGTGCGGCTCGGCCGGCGGGTCGGCCTGGCGTTCGGGTTCGTGGCCGGAGCCGCGGGTGGTCTCGTCGCGGCGACCGCGGCGACGATCGGAGCGTTCGGGCTGTTCGTCGGCGGGATGCTCGTCCTGGGCTGTGGGAACAGCGCCAACCTGCTGGCGCGCTACGCCGTGGCCGACGTCCACCCGGAGGCCCGACGCACGACGGTGCTGGGATGGATAGTGTGGGCTGGCACCGTCGGCGCGGTCGTCGGACCCGCGCTGGTCGATCCGGTCGGTGCCCTGCTCGCCGGGTCGGTGGTGCCGGTCCTCGCGGGCGGGGTGGTGGTGGCGTGCCTGGCGGTGGCGACCGCCGCCGCGCTGTCCGTGCTCGGGCTGCGACCCGATCCCGCCCACATCGCAGTGGCCGTTCCGATCGACATGGCGGTGGCCGATGTGGCGAACTTCGCCGTGGGCGATCCGGTGGACGCTGCCGTGGACGATCGGGCGGAGGTCGATCCCGGCGCAGGGACCACGGTCGCCGCGTGGCGCTCGCCAGTGGTGGTCGTCGCGCTGGCCACCATGGTCGCGGGACAGTTCGTGATGGTGCTGATCATGACGATGACGCCGGGACGCCGGTGCACGCCAGCGCCGCGGGCGCCGACCTCGCGGCCGTCGGGTTCATCATGAGCGCACACGTCGTCGGGATGTACGCGCTCACCCCGCTCGCGGGGTGGCTCGCCGACCGCGTGGGCAGTCCCAGGGTCATCGCCGTCGGTCTCGCACTGCTCGTGCTCGCCAGCCTCGCCGGTGCGCTCGCACCGGCACGTGACGTGGCACTGTTGTCGGCTGCGCTGTTCGTGCTGGGGCTGGGCTGGAGCTTCGGGTTCGTGTCGGCCAGCGGGCTGCTGGCCCGCGGCGTCGCCTCGGCCGAACGGGCACGCCTGCAGGGGGCGGTCGACAGCGCGGTCTACGGGTCGGCGACGATCGGCAGCATCAGCTCGGGGGTGCTGATCGCCACCGTCGGCTACACCGCACTGTGCCTGCTCGGCGCAGCGCTGATCGTGGTGCCCGCGCTCGTGCTGGTCCGGCTCGGGGCCGCGGCCAGCGCCGTGCAGCCGGCCGGCCGCGCTGCGCACCCCGCCTGACCGACGCTCAGCCGTCCCGGTGTCGGACGGCGAGCTCGACGTAGTGCCGCGCGCCGTCGGTGATCAGGTCCCACTCGGCGTCGCGCACGTCGCGCAGCACCGCCGCCGGTACACCTGCCACCAGCGAGTCCGCGGGGATCTCGGTGTTCTGGGTCACCACGGCGCCGGCAGCGATCAGCGATCCGCGGCCGACGGTGACCCCGTTCATCAGCACCGCGCCCACGCCGATCAGCACGTCGTCGGCGACGCGGCAGCCGTGGATGACCACGCGGTGGCCGACGGTCACCCGGTCGCCGATCTCCAGCGGGAGCCCCTCGTCGGCGTGGCCGACGCAGCCGTCCTGGATGTTGGTCTGCTCGCCGATGACGATGTGGGAGGTGTCGCCGCGCAGGACGGTGCCGTACCGCACCGACGACTGCCCGCCGGGACGCCGCAGCGGCGCTCACCCGGCGTTGGCCACCAGGTGCCGCAACTCGTCGAGTTACGCGCGGTGGTCCGCGGTCGCGCGACCCGTGCGGTCGGCCACGTCACGCTCCTCGGTCAGCGCCGGGCGGATGACCAGTCCAGTGCGTCGTTGCGCGTGTGCCCCAGCTGCTCGACGCGTGCGATGTCCTGCGCCATCGACAGGCCCATGTCGCACCTTCCAGCCGGGGAGCTGTTCGCGGATGAGCAAATCTCACTCTGAGGCGTCTTGATACAGCACTGCGTGAGATTCGCTGTTCCCATTCCGCGTTGGGGATGCGCCTGGTCAACGGGACAGTGCGGACAGGTCGGTGCGCCGTGAATCACGGCTCCCACCCCAGCACGGAAGTACCGAACCACACCACCGCGATGACACCCGCGGCCGTGACGAACGGGATCGCCAGCACGACCCCTGGCGCGGATCGCCGCAGCCACCAGGCGATGACGAGTCCGAGCAGCCAGCAGCCGTGGATGACCAGCACCCCGGTGCCAGGGGCGATCAGACCGATCGGCAGGATCGGTACGAGCAGCAGCAGGTGCAGCACAAGCCCGGCGCTCACCATCGCCCGGTCCCGACCTGATCACCGCCGGTCGGGCGTGGTCGGACGGGGTCGCACTCCCACCAGCACGGCCACGATCGCGAGCACCGCGCTCGCCAGGATGCGCGGACGGGGCTTGAGCCCCATCAGGTCGGCGAGGTGAGCACGGCGGCGAGCAGCGCGAGCGACACCGCCGTCACCCGGCGGCGCGTCGTGGTTGCGTCTGTCATAGCGCCGACGATGGCGGATACCGCGGGTCGGTGCGCCTGGTGGCCAATGGTCCCACGGACACCCCGTGATCAGACGCGAACCGCCGTGCGCGAGCCTACGCTGCGTGCACGGCGGTCATCCGAGCGCGTACGGCGGTAGCGCCCGACCGCTACAGCCCGGAGGGATCGCACAGGCTGAATCCCTGGTGTGATCCCGGCTTGTGCCCGCCGTCGCCGAGCCCGCCAACCTGGGCGAGCGAGACGATGTGGTGCGCAGCGTACTCCCGACCGCTGGGTGCCAAGTCGCCGTCGGAGTCGTCGCACGGCCCCGCCTCGTGCGCCAGCGCGGGCACGCTCAGGCCCAGCGTGAGTACCACGACGAGTAGGAGGAGAGCGAAGCGGCGCATCAGATGTCCCTTTCATGATCGCGTTTGGGGTGTGTACCCGGTCCTACGCACGCAGCGGCACGACGGTTCAATCGGTTCGGCGATCCGCACTCGTCGCCTACCTTGGAGGCATGGGTGGTATGCACGCCGGATCGACCGCCCGGCACTGGATCACACGGTGGGCGGCGCTGCTCGACGGTCCCGACGCTGCCCTGATCGAGGCGCTGACATCTGCCGACGAGTGGGCCCGGGTGCTCATCCAGACCAGCCATCTCGCGGTCCCACAGCGCCGGCATCCGTGCCCGCGAGCGCACGGCTGCGGGCTGCCTGGGCCCGACAGGATGTCAACCGGACCCGAACCGCTCGACGATGCATCCAATGACGACGATCCACGACTGGTTGCGCGAACGCGGTGCTGCGAGCCGCTACCGCGTGGGCAGCCTGCGCACCTCAGGTGACCGTCCTGGGCCGTCGATGTCGGCCGCTTCCTCGGCCGCTGAACGGGCGTGGTCGTGCTCCGCGGCGCCGCCGCCGGGTCCGTAGCCTGCACGACCATGGCTGGATCGATCAGGACGCTGCGCGAGCGCGAGCTCAACCGTGCCCTGCTCGCGCGTCAGCACCTGCTGCGGCGGTCCACGGCGTCGCTGCCGTCGATGCTCGAGTCCGTCGGTGGGCTGCAGATGCAGTACGCGCCCAGCGGCTACGTCGGATGCTGGTCGCGGCTCGCGGCGTCACGCGACAGCGGGTGACGCGCGCGTTGCAGCGCCGGCAGGTGGTGCCGGCCACGCTGCTGCGGTCGACCATCCACCTCGTGTCGGCCGCGGACTACCCGCTGTTGTTTGAGGCGACCCGCCAGGCCCGGCAGGACCACGCGCGGCGACAGACGCGGTGGCGCAGGCTCGACGAGATCGACCACGCTGCCGTCGCGGCACCGGGTGCGCGCATGGTTCGGCGACGGGCCGCTGGAACGCGCCGTGATCCCCGAGCGGCTGGCCGCCATCGATCCGCCGCGTCGGCCGCTGCCGGACGCGTCGGTGACGGCGCCGGTGCGGTTCCTCGGCAAGGGGGACGCGACCCTGCTGGTGCACGCGCGGCGCGCGCAGATCCTGCCGGAGCACTACCGCGACCTCGTGTTCCACATCCGGCGGCCGCACTCGGTGAACACCGTGCTGATCGACGGCCAGGTCGCGGGCACGTGGACGATCACCGGCGACCGCGTGGTCGTCGAGCCCTTCGATGGGGTCCCCCAGCGCCTCCGTGACGAGTTGGACGGTGAGCGCGCAGCGCTGGAGGCCTTCGTGACCTGAGGCGGAACTGGCGGCTGACCCGAAGCGGACCGACTCCGCCGCTCATCCACAGGCTGGCTCCCGACGCCGCCGCCGAGGTCTCGAAGCAAGGTTTCGTGACCGCGGTTCGGTGCGCGTGGTGCGACGAAATGCCGGTATGCTGCCCGTGATGCGGATCGATCCCGAGATGCTTCGATGGCTCAGACAGGAGCGGGGATTGTCCGTGAACAAGCTGGCGAAGCTGTCGCGTGTGCCGGTCGATGTCATCACGTCGATCGAGGAGGGACGCTACCGGGGCAGTCCGGACAGCGCGCGCAAGCTGGCCGGCGGGCTGAGCGCTGCGGGGCACGGTGAGCCGGTCATCGCCGACGACCTGTGGCTGCACGAGGACGAACCTCGGTGACCGCCAGAGTGCTGACGGCGCACGCGCAGGTGTCCACAAGATCGGTCAGGATGCTGGGGTGACCCGCAGGCGGTTGTCCAAGGCGATGGCGTTCCAGCTGCGCCATGGATCTGACGTGACGCTGGCGGCCGGCGGATGGGCGCGCGTGGACGAGCTGCGCGTGCGCGCCGACGGTGCTCAGCTGGCACCCTGCGCGCGGTCTGGCGTGCGGGGCCACGTCTGCAGGGCGGCTCGGGCGAAGCGCATGCCGT
>JAHWKT010000059.1 GCA_019347695.1 Actinomycetota bacterium
ACCTCAAACGGCGCATCGCCTACACCTCGGTCAACCACATGGGCTACGCCGTGCTCGGCGTCGCCGTCGCCGGGGCGCTGACCGGCGGGCAGCAGGCCGCCGCACGTGAGCTGGCGATGACCGGAGCGGTCGTCGAGATGGTCGCCCACGGCTTGATCACCGGCGCGCTGTTCCTGCTCGCCGGCTCGTTCTGGCAGCGCACGCAGGACTACCGCATCGACCACTACGGCGGGCTGGCGTCGCCTGCGCCACGCCTGACCGGCGCGATGACCCTAGCGGCGTTCGCCAGCCTCGGCCTGCCCGGGCTCGCCGGGTTCGTCGCCGAGTTCCAGATCTTCGTCGGCACGTTCGCGGTCTACCCGGTGCTCGCCGCCGTCGGCCTGCTCGGCGTGCTGATCACCGCGGCGTTGTTCCTGCAACTGCTGCAGGCGCTGTTCTTCGGCGACACGCCGCAGCGGCTGACAGGCTTCGCCGACCTCGGCGCCCGTGAGACGGTCGTGCTCGCCGGGCTGCTCGCGCTGGTGGTCGTGATCGGTGTGTGGCCCACCTGGCTGCTCGACCTGGTGACGCCCACGTCACAGCTGCTGATCGACGCGTTGGCCGCCGCGCCATGACCTCATGTAGCGAAGCGGTAGGTCACGTTCCTTCGGTCGTGAGGAGCGCGGCGTCAGCCGCGCGACTCCTGAGCGAAGCGGTAGGTCGTTCGTCGTGAACGTCGGCCACATCGGGCCCGAGCTGACGCTGGTCGTCGGTGCGGTCGTCGTGCTGCTGGCCGCGGCGTTCCTCCCGCGCCCGGCCCAATGGGCGGCCACCCCGCTCGCACTCGGTACCGTCGCCACGGCGGCTGCGTGGAGCCTGTGGCTCGGGGTGACCGTGCCGCCGCAACTCACGATGATGCGGGCGTGGGCGTTGGACGGCGTCACCACCGGAGCCGAGCTGACCATCCTCACCATCACGGCGCTGACGCTGGCCATGGCACACGAGTGGATCGCGACCGACCCCCGGCGCGGGGAGTACCCGGCGATCATGCTGTTCAGCGCGACCGGCGCCATGCTGCTCGCCGGCGCCGCCGACACCATGGAGCTCATCGTCGGCATGCTGTTGGTGTCGGTCACCGGCTACACGCTGGCCGCCTACCACCGCCAGTCCCCGGCCGCGGTCGAAGCCGGAATGAAGTACTTCCTGATCGGTGCGCTGACCAACGCCGTGCTGTTGGTCGGGGTCATCGTCCTGTTCGGCCTGACCGGCACCACGACCATGGCCGACATCGCCGCGATCCTGGCCGCCGCACCGGCGCAGCCGGTCGCCATCATCGCGGTCATCGCCGCGGTCGGGGTCGGCCTGGCGTTCGAGATCGGCGCCGTCCCGGCGCACGCCTGGGTCCCCGACGTCGCGCAGGGTGCACCTGCACCGTCGTCAGCCTTCCTCACTGTGGTACCGAAGATCGGCGCGACGATCGCGCTGGCCCGCGTGCTGGCCCTGCTGCCGCTCGACGGCGCCGACTGGCGGGTGTTCGCCGCCCTGCTCGCGGCCGCCACGATGACGCTGGGCAACCTCGCCGCGCTCTGGCAGGACGACCTGCGACGCCTGCTCGGCTGGTCGTCGGTGTCCCAGGCCGGCTACGCGTTGATGGCGGTCGTCGTGCTGGGCCGCAGCGACGTGGCCGTACCGGCGTTGGTGTACTTCCTCGCCGGGTACGCCATCGCCAACACCGCCGCCTTCGGCGTCGTCGTGGAACTGCGCGGGCGCACCCGGATCGACGACTACCGCGGACTGGCCGCCGCCCGGCCGGTGCTGGCCGCAACGCTCGTCGTTTCGCTGCTGTCGCTGGTCGGCATCCCACCGCTGGCCGGTTTCGTTGGCAAGCTGGCACTGTTCACCGCCGCGATCGAGGCCGGGTACGGGTGGCTCGCGGCGCTCGCGGTCGCCAACACCGTCGCGTCGCTGTTCTACTACCTGCGCGTGCTGGGGCCCATGTACTTCGACGCCGGGGCCGCCGCCGAGCCGGCGGTCGTGCCGGTCCTGGGCCGCTGGGCGGGGCTGGCGGCGGTCGTCGGGGGCGTGGCCACGCTGGGCATCGGGCTCGCAGCCGAGCCCCTGCTCGCCGCCCTCGCGAACACGCCGCTCCTGCCCTGAGTCTCTGTCGGTTCCGATCGGCGTCTCATCGCGGGCAAGATAATGCTCATCGCGGGCTTGACCGTAACGCCACAGCGGCACGGGCGACAAGTACGCGCCAGAGGATCCGACTTTGTGATCACACGCGAAGGTCAACGATGCTCCGCCAGGATGTCAGCCTGGGTGACCGTGTCGTTGGCCCACACCTCTTGGAGACCGACGATGTCTGGCGCCAGGGTCTGCAGCTGTGTGACGATCCGCGGTTGGCGTTGGCGCCAGTCGCCACCGAAGCGCCAGCACAGATTCCAGCTCACCACCCGCGTCGGTGTGCCTGGTTTGTTCATCTGCTCGCCCGATCCGATCGATGCTTGGCGTGATCGTGCCAGCCGGGCTGACCGCGACTGGCTAGCCTCGAACCTCGTAAGATCATCGCTGTCGTTGGCGGTAGCAGCGGGTCTTGATGCGGTTGCCGCAGGTGTCGGCGGCACCAGCGCGCGCTGCGGCTACGCGAGTGGTCATACACACAACGCCGCAGCCACTGGGGTTTCTCGGGATGTGGTCTGCAGCCCGTCGTTGGGAACAGTGACCGACGTCCCCGACCTGGAGCTTGCACATGAGCGAAGAGTTGACCCGGTTTCCGATCACACCGGAGGAACGGCACCGCACGGCGCAGTCCTTCGACGACGTGCAGGCCGTGCCGGAGGAGAACCTGCCGAAGCAGGAGGAGCAGCCGCAGGACAAGCCGCTGCCGCCGACTGACGACGACGACGTGCAGGCCGTGCCGGAGGAGAACCTGCCGAAGCAGGAGGAGCAGCCGCAGGACAAGCC
The DNA here is from genome assembly GCA_019347695.1 of Actinomycetota bacterium. Classification (GTDB taxonomy): domain Bacteria; phylum Actinomycetota; class Nitriliruptoria; order Euzebyales; family JAHELV01; genus JAHELV01. The sequence goes on from JAHWKT010000059.1 coordinate 2,944, forward strand.
GCTGCCGCCGACTGACGACGACGCATCATCCGCGACCTGAGAGCAGGTCGCTGCCGCGGATCCCGGCGAACAGCTCTGGATCGAGTTGCCCGGCGTCACCCACGATGACCGAGACATCGCCTGAGGTCTCGAGCACCACCGCGGCGACCTCGCGCATACTCCCCGCCCCGGCCGCGCGCACCTTCTCGCGCACGTCATCGGGCGCGATGCCGGTGCGTCGCAGTCCGTCGGCGAGCACCTGGCCGTCATGGACGAGCAGCATCGGCGCGTTGTCGACGAGCCGCTTGACCGCTGACCGCCGCCGCAGCACCGTCAGCACCCGCTGTCCCCCAACGACCGTGATCACGGCGACCACGCCGCTGGACACCGGCGTCGAGACGCTGAGCGTCACCGACGCGACGATCGATCCTATGGCGACGGTGGCGGCGAAGTCGTAGCCCGACATCTTCGCGAAGGTCCGCAGCCCGTTGATCCGGTTCGCGGCGATCACCGCCCCGTAGATCAGCACGCCTGATAACGCGACCTGACCGATGTCGCCCCAGCTCGCTGTGACCAACCACTCCATGGCGCGTCCTCTCTGGTCCTCGGGCGATCTTCGACGGCATGCCGGCACGGCGATCCGTCGTGCCCAGCTGCGGGTTTGTCGAACGTCCACGGGTCAACTGTGGGGGATCCACAGCAACGACGGACAGGAGCAGCAGTGACCGAAGGCAATCCGCCGCAGGACCAGTCCCAGCCCGGACGTGAGCACGAGATGCAGCCCGAACCCGAGGCGACCGCGCGCGGCCGGCAGGGCAGCGGGCGGCTCGCCGACAAGGTGGCGATCATCACCGGCGGCGACAGCGGCATCGGCCGTGCGGTGGCGGTGCTGTTCGCTCGTGAGGGCGCGGACGTCGCCATCGCCTACCTCGAGGAGCACGACGATGCCAAGGAGACGGAACGGCTCGTCACCGATGAGGGTGGACGCTGCTTGCTCCTCGCCGGCGACGTCGGCGACGAGGCGTTCTGCGGCGACGTCGTTCGCCGAACCGTCGACACCTTCGGACACCTCGACATCGTGGTGAACAACGCAGCCGAGCAGCACGTCCGCGAGCAGCTCGCCGACATCTCCACCGAGCAGCTCGAGCGGACGTTCCGCACCAACGTCTTCGCGATGTTCCACCTGGTCAAGGCCGCGCTGCCGCACCTCGGCGAGGGCGCGGCCATCGTGAACAGCACGTCGGTCACCGCATACCAGGGCAGCCCGCTGCTGGTCGACTACTCGGCGACCAAGGGCGCGATCGTCGCCTTCACCCGTGCGCTGTCCCAGCAGCTGATCGATCGCGGCATCCGCGTCAACGCCGTCGCTCCCGGACCGATCTGGACGCCGTTGATCCCCGCGACCTTCCCGCCCGACGCCGTGGAGGAGTTCGGCACCAGCACGCCGATGGGCCGCCCCGGGGAGCCGGAGGAGGTCGCGCCGTGTTACGTCTTCCTGGCGTCCGACGACGCCTCGTACATCGCCGGCCAGGTGCTGCATCCCAATGGAGGCCAGGTGGTCAACGGTTAGTTGGCCGCCCACGCCGGTGAATCGACACGAGCTACCCAGCGCAGGTGTCACGACCGCGGGAACGGGGCACACAGGTCACCCGGACCGGGATGGACCACATGGGTGACACCCGTTCGCGACTCGTCATCGATCGACAAGGAGGACGTTATGGCACGCAACGCACGAGACGTGATGACCGGAGGCGCCGAATGCATCGGCGAGAGCGACTCGGTGCTCGATGCCGCGAAGATGCTCGCCGACCTGGACGTCGGTGCAGTGCCGATCTGCGGTGAGGACAACCGGCTCAAGGGCATGCTGACCGACCGCGACATCGCCGTCCACGTCGTCGCACAGGGCAAGGATCCGTCGCAGACGACCGCCGGTGAGCTCGGCGACGGCAAGCCGGTCACGATCGGCGCCGACGACTCCGTATCGCTGGCGCTGCAGACGATGGCCGAGCACAAGGTGCGACGCCTGCCGGTCATCGACGGCCACGAGCTGATCGGCGTCCTCAGTCAGGCCGACATCGCGGCCAACGCCGACGAAGAGGAGGCCGGCGCGCTGCTCAAGGCCATCTCGGCGGCCGACTGAGGTTCGGTGTCATGACCGGATCGCGGCGCCGAGACCCCGCGTCGCGATCCCCCTGATCGCCCGGCGCCCGGCGCCCGGCGCGCTGCGGGACCGGCCTTGGTCCGTTCAACTCGGCGGGCGGCCCCGATTGTCGACGCGGGCCGGGGGCGACGTCGCCTCGATCGCCGTCAGCGGCTCGAGGATCTCGTAGTGGTGCTCCGCACCCGGCGGGCACCAGCCACGCGTTGCCGGGTCTACCGTTACGGACGGAACAACACCTTGACCATGCCGTCCTTCTTGTGCTGGAACGACTCGTACGCGGCCGGCGCCTCGTGGAGCGCCATCCGGTGGGTCGCGAAGTCGTCGACGCCCAGCGGGTCCTCGTCGGTCAGCAGTGGCAGGATGTCGTCGACCCAGCGACGCACGTTCGCCTGGCCCATGTGCAGCCGGATCTGCTTGTCGAACATCGTCATCATCGGCAGCGGATCCGCCTGTCCCCCGTAGACCCCCGAAAGTGAGATCGTCCCACCCCGGCGGACGATGTCGATCGCCGTGAGCAGCGCGCCGAGGCGATCGACCCCGATGCGGTCCATCATCGGTTCGGCCACGGCGTCGGGCAGGAGGCTCACCACCTGGTGCGCCAGCTTGGCGATCGACGAGCCGTGCGCTTCCATGCCGACCGCGTCGATCACGGCGTCGACGCCACGCCCGTCGGTCATGTCGCGCACGGCGTCGCCGACATCGGCGCCGTCCATGTCGATGACCTCGGTGCCGCGCGCCGAAGCGCGGGTGAGTCGCTCGTGTACGCGGTCGATGCCGATGACACGACCGGCACCCTGGTGGGCCGCGATGCGACACGCCATGTCGCCGATCGGCCCGAGCCCGAGCACCGCGACGGTGCCGCCGTCGGGCACCTCGGCGTAGGCGACGGCCTGCCACGCGGTCGGCAGCACGTCCGACAGGTACACGAATCGGTCGTCGGCGGGTCCCTCGGGCACCTTGATCGGCCCGAAGTCGGCGTGGGGTACGCGCAGGAGCTCAGCCTGCGCGCCCGGCACCGAGCCGTACAGCTTGGTGTAGCCGAACAGCGCGGCCCCACAGCCCTGTGCGCGCACCTGCGTCGTCTCGCACTGGGTGTACAGCTGCCGGTCGCACATGAAGCAGTCGCCGCACGCGATCTGGAAGGGGACCACGACGCGGTCGCCCACGGCCAGATCGCCGACATCCGAACCGACGGCCTCGACGACGCCCATCGGCTCGTGCCCCAGGATGTCCCCCTCGGTCAGGTACGGGCCGAGCACCTCGTACAGGTGCAGGTCGGAGCCACACAACCCGGTGGTGGTCATCCGCACGATCGCGTCGGTCGGTTGCTCGATGACCGGGTCGGCGACGTTCTCGACGCGCACGTCGCGCTTGCCGTGCCAGGTGACTGCCCTCATGGTCGTCCGCCTTTCATGTCTGGTCGACTGTCTGCTCGCGTGGCCAGTGACGCAGCTGCCGGCACTGCTCGACGAACGCGGCAGGCGACGCGGCGCCGTTGAAGGCGATGCAGCCCTCGTCGAGGTCGGCGGCGATCCCGGCCTCGTCGAGCATCGGCATGGCCGCGTCGACGTGGCCGATGAACTTGGCGTGCGCGAACGCATCGGTCACGAAGTCGCGTGCGGTCGCGCCGTCGGTCACGAGCACGCCGACTTTGCGGCCGGCGAAGCGGTCGGGACCGTTGCGAAGGATGCTCAGCGCGGGTGACGCGGCAGGGGCGGTCCGCGTCGGCTGTGCGGCGTCTGCTGCCGGCGGCAGCTGACCCAGGCGCAGTCCCTGCGCGACGGTCTCGGCAAGGTCCTCGTCGATGTTGCGGAGGTGCGCCACGACGCGTGCCCGGATGGCGGGCGTGGCGACCTTGCTCAGCTCGAACGTCAGCGCGTCGCCGATGTGGGTCTGCTCGACTGGCTTCTGGTTAATGTAGAACTGCCGCGCCTGGCTGTAGTGGTCGGCGAAGCTGGAGGCGCGCACCCGCAGCATGGGGCCCTCCCCGCGTCGCGGGTATGTGGTGAATCCGGTCGGGGGTCCTCCCGCGGCCCATCCGCGTCTCCCCAGCTGTCGGGCTCGTAGTTGGCGCCACCGGGGGGTTGCGCATGGCTATGTGCCCGTCCTCGCCGATTTCCAGCGAGTTCTGATCGTCGGACACGGGCATGGCCTGCTGGGTCGTCAGTGCCGGTGTGTCGCCCTCGGCAACCTGATGGGTGTCACCGCCGGCACCGAACGTCACCTGCTGATCGGCGGAGCGTGCGCTGCGGCGGTTGGTGTTCTGCGTGGGCTCCTCCTGACAGGTCGTGGTTAGGCCGACCTGTCACGTCTCCCGTGCGCAGGTCGTCGACCTGGAAGCGCTTCGGGATCACGGAAGCGGTGCACAACGGTGCCCCACGCCGCACCGGATCAATCCCGCGACCGAGATTGTTTCGCGGCCCACGGACGCCACAGCTGCTGGCGACGTCAGCGGGGGCCGACCACCTCCACGCGTCCGTCACGCTCCCGCACCCCGTAGCGCAGCTGGGGGGCTGCGGCGGGACCGCGCACCACCGCGCCGTCGGCCAGCCGGAACACGCTGCCGTGGTACGGGCAAGTGATGCAGCCGTCCTCGACGGGTCCGTCGTCGAGCGGCCAGCCGGCATGCGAGCAGCGATTGGCCAGTGCGACGATCGCCCCGTCGACGCGGACGAGCAGCACCTGATGCTCACCGGCGACGACGACCTGTGGCGTCGACGTCACGTCGCTCGCGCGCACGCCGGTGTCCTCCCAGTCCTTCGGGCCCTCGTCGAACGCCGTGTGGTCGACGCCCACGCCCAGCACCTGGCTGAGGTGACCACCGAGGTAGCCGGCGGCACCGACCACGCCCAGCGCGGCCAGCGACAGCCAACGCCCTCGGGCGGCATGCCCGCCGCGACGCGCCAGCAGCGATGCCGCCTGAAGCACGCTGGCGGCGTCGGCCGCCATGGCGTGGACGAACGCGATGCGTCGACCGTGGTCGTACAGATCACTGTAGTCACTGAGGCCGGCGGCGACCGTCGGGATCGACGCCGCCAGCCCCGCAGCGACGAGTCGCTGCGCCGCGGGTTCGTCGCGACGGTCGCCCAGCAGGTCCAGCAGGCCGGCACTGGCCCAGGTGCCGATGACGGCGTCGGTCAGCAGCGGGTGCAGCCGGTGGCCCAGCCACACGCCCGACAGGGCGTTTTTGACGGCGCGTGGCGCGAACCAGCCGCGCACGGCGTCAGCGACCCGCGCCGCCGGCGCCTCGAGCGCGTCGCTCTCGCCCACCGCGTCGATCATCCGGCGTACCGCATGCATGCGTCGTCCTGTCTCGTGTCAGCGCGGGTGGGTCTCACCGCGGGCCGGCTCCTGTGCGCGCGGGTCGTCGCTCATGCGCCGTCCCATCCAGGTGCGTACGGCGGTGCGCACCACCTCGGTGGCCGACTGCCCGGCCAGCGGGGGCGTCGGACTGGAGGCACCCGTCGCGATGCCGCGGAGCACCTCCCGCAGCGCCTCACGTCCGTCGACGGTCGGCCGCAACAGCGCTCGCGGCAGCAGTGGACCGGCGAAGTTCCGCCGCTGCGAGGCGGCGGCCTCGGCCTGGAAGATCAGCCCCGGTCGCAGCCGCACCACGCGTACGGCCGGGTGCCGGGCTTCGAAGTCGTCGAGCATGCGCTCCACGTACGCCTTCTGGCGACCGTAGGAGGAGGTGGCGACACCGTGGGTCGGCCACGACTCGTCGACGGGATCGTCGTTGTGGCGCGGCGAGTAGGCGCCGACGGACGACGCGTACGCCAGCACCGACGTCCCGCTGGAGCCCACCGCGTGGAGCAGCCGTGCCCTGCCGTCGATGTTGACGGCGCGCATGCGGTCCAGGTCCCGGGCCGGCTGGATCGCCCACGCCAGATCGATCACCGCGTCAGCGCCGTCGAGGATGGGTTCGAGTTCATCATCGACGATGTCGGCGTTCACCCACCATGCGTGCGGCACCTGCTCGCTCGGGCGTCGGCGTGCGACGCCGACGACCTCCGACACACCGTCGTGCCCCGACAGCGCCCGCACCACGGCGAGACCGACGTTGCCCGTTGCTCCCACGACGACGACTCGCATCGCTAGACCTCCTCTGCTGGCCGGTGGGCACCGTGCGCGTTGGGCAGGGGCGTCCGCCGGTCGTGGCCAGGCCGGCTCGAGCTCACCACCTACCCTCTGCGCCCGCCGGACACGCCGCGCCACACGAGATGGACGTGGTTGTGTTCGTACGTACCGTCCCGTGGGTAGCTCGGTGCGGCCGCGCGCAACGAGCCGGCAGGCCTGGGCCGAGCCGGAGGAACCCCCGCGACCATGACGATGACACAACAGCGCCTGCTGCACGCACTCGACGACCTCGGCGCCGTGCCCCTGCCCGGTGCGGGCGAGACGGCGCGACGCCTGCGGGCACTGGCCGACCTCGGCAGCGGCGACCTCGCGGTCGCCCGACTCGTCGAGGGTCACCTGGACGCCGTCGCGATCCTCGCGGAGGCCGCGGTGCCTTCCCCCGACGGGTTGCTGGGGGTGTGGGCGGCCGATCCACCCGCGGGCCGGGTGGACGCGCTGCGGCGCGGCGACGGATGGGCACTGCACGGGACCAAGCAGTGGTGCTCGGGCGCCGGCATGCTCGACCACGCGCTCATGACCGCGCATGCCGCCGACGGCTACCGCCTGTTCCACCTACCGCTCGCCTCTGTTGGCGTCGGGATCTGCCAGCAGCGCTGGCAGGCCGTGGGCATGCGCGACAGCGCCACCTTCGACGTGGTGCTCGACGACGCTGCGCTGTGCGGCGAGGCAGCGGTCGGCCCGCCCGGCTGGTACCTGCAACGGCGCGGGTTCTGGATCGGCGGCATCGGCGTCGCCGCATGTTGGTACGGGGGAGCGGTCGGGGCGCTGCGCTCGCTGCGCGACGCGGTGTGCCAGCGTCGCGACGACCCCCACGGCGTTGCTCACCTCGGTGCCGCCGACGCGCTGTGCGCGGCGATGTGGGCGGTGCTCGAGGCGGCCGCCGACGCCATCGACGACGGTCTCGACGGTGAGGATCTGCGGTACCGCGCACGGCAGGTGCGCGCCGTCGTCGAACGGCTCGCCACCGACGTGCTCTGCCACGCCGAGCGCGGCATCGGCGCAGCCGGTCTGACGCGGGACCCTGCGATGGCGCGCCGCGCCGCCGACCTGCCCGTGTACCTGCGTCAGCACCATGCCGAAGCCGATCTCGCGGCGCTCGGGGCCGCGGTGCTGAAACGTCGATGACCGCCGACCGGCTGCCGGCCACGGGTGGTGGCGACCGTGTGCCCGACGCGCACTTCGAACGGCGCTACCAGGCGGACCCGGATCCCTGGAGGCTGGAGCACCGCTGGTATGAGCGTCGCAAGCGCGCGCTGACCATGGCAGCCCTGACTCGGCGGCGCTACCGGCGCGCCTTCGAGCCCGGATGCGCGCTCGGTCTGCTGACCGAGCTGCTCGCTACGCGGTGTGACGAGCTGATCGCCGTGGACGCCGCGTCGTCGGCCGTTGCGGCTGCCGCCCGCCGGGTCGCCGATCGTCCCAACATCCGCCTGGAGGTCATGGCCGTCCCGGACGCGTGGCCCGAGGGCCTGTTCGATCTGATCGTGCTCAGCGAGCTGGGCTACTACCTGGAGCGCTCGGGCGTCGCCGCCCTGGGCGACATGGTCGCCGCGCGGCTGACCGCTGACGGCGAGCTGCTCGCCGTGCACTACCGTCCCGACACCGGGGAGCACCGCACCAACGGCGACGTCGTGCACGAGGTGCTGGCAGCCGCACGAGGCCTGACGCGGGTCGTCCACCACGTCGATGCGCAGTTCCTGCTCGACGTCTTCAGGCGCACCGAGGGTCCAACGGTGGCGGTCGGCGCTCCAGGTCGTCGAGCAGCGAGCTGAACCCGCCGGGTGTCCGTCGGGACCGTCTGGCGCTCGTGTGCACGATCAGGCGGGGATCCCACAGCACGCGCATGCCGGCGGCCTCGAGCCGCGCGACCAGCGCGGCGTCCTCCGACCGCGCCTGTGCCGGCAAGCCGCCGACGGTCTGCAGTGCGGCTGCGGAGACCCCGAGGTTGGCGCCGTGCACCGGACGCTCGCCGCCGCGTCGCTGCACCTGGCGGTAGCGGCACAGGTCGGCGTCGAGCCGGAGCCGGCGCGCCGACCAGTCGTCGACGGCGACCGCCCCGACGACGGCGTGGTAGCCGGTCGCGGCCGCCCGCAGGTGGGCCTGCAGCCAGTCGTCGGGCACGCGACTGTCCGCATCCGTGAGCGCCAGCCACAGCCGGTCGGTGGCAGACCCGACGACGGCCGACCCTGCGGTGATCGCGGCCGCGCGGGCGGCTCCCACGTTGCGGGCGTTGAGCCGGACGATGGACGCGTGCCGGCTCGCCAGCGAGGCCGACGCGACCCGCTCGGTGGCGTCGGCGCAGCTGTCGGCGGCGACGACGATGTGGACGTCGGCGATGGAGCGGATGCGGTCGGCGGCTGCCGTCACGGCGGCGAGGCAGCGGCCGAGCAGGAGTTGCTCGTCGTGGGCGGGAATGGCGACGACGACCGCCCACCGTTCACCGGCGCCGTCGGTTCCGTGTCGCTCATACATTCCAGTGCGGCAGGTCACGTCCGATGACGGTACGCAGTCGTGCGGCATCGTCGGCCAACGCGGCCGCGAGCGTGGCCTGCAGCGTGCCGTTGAGCGGCGCCCGCATCGTCGGTGTCGACGGTCCCGTCGCGCCGGTGGACACGAGCGCGGGGTCCGCGCCGGCGAACGCGACCACCTGGCGCAGGGTCCTGCCCGGGTGCGCCCGGAGATCCTCCTGCGCGATCACGAGGAGCTTCGCCCGCGGGAAACGGTCGAGGAACGGCAGCAGTCGTTCGTGGTACCGGCTGCGCGCCAGGTACTGGCTGTCGGGGTCGGGCAGCGCCTCTTCGACCGGCCGCGTTTCCGTCCCGTCGCGCACGTGGTGGCGGTACTGTGACAGGGCGCGGGCGATCGGGTCGCGCACGAGGTACACGAGCCTGACGTGCGGCAGCAGGTCGGCCATGCGTGCCGCGACCCGCGGGTGGTTGGGCGAGGTGTAGCCGGGTGACGCTTCGCCGCGGACCGCCGCGGTGGCCGGGAAGTGGCTGGCATACCACGCGATCCCCCGCCAGCGGTTGCCGTCGACCCAGGACGGGGGTGACGCCACGTCGGCGTGTACCGGCCCGAAGAAGAAGTTGAGCTCCTTGGGGGTGGACATGGCGATCTGCGGATGCTGACCGAGCGCGCGGTGCAGCGCGGTCGTGCCGCACTTCATCGCGCCGATGATGACGAGGTTGGGCAGCGCCCGGGAGTGGGTGGTCGCATGCTCGTCGGTCGCCATGGCAGCGTCACGACCGGGGACCGGCGGCACCGAGCGTGTCGAGTGCGGCGGTCACGTCGGCGACGGTGACCGCCAGCAGTCCGGGATCGGGATCACGGGCGTGGGGATCGCCGGTGCGTCCAGCCCACAGGGCCACATGCGGGCCGGACGCCGGCGGGCCCCATCGGGTGGGTGGCACCGGACCGAACAGGACGACCGACGGGGTGGCGTAGGCGGAGGCGAGGTGGGCGACGCCGGTGTCACCGCAGACGACCCGGCCTGCCGCTGCCACGATGGTCGCGAGCTCGGCGAGGTCGGTGCGTCCCGCGATGACCGACCGCCCGTCGAGGTCGGCGCCGGTGGCGACCACCTTGGCCAGCTCGTCCTCGCCGGGACCACCCGTGACGATGACGTCGTGTCCGCGGCGCACCTCGTGGCGTGCCACGGCGCTCCACCGGTCGATGGGCCAACGCCGCGCCGGCGCGGCCGCGCCGGGGTGCAGCACGGCGGCTCCGCGTACGCCGTCGGCGACCGCTGCGGACGGTACCGGCAGCCGCAGGTCGTCGGCCCGGTCGGGCGCGTCGAGCAGACGGCACCACCGGGTTCGTTCGTGCTCGTCGGGGTGCCACGCGGGCCCGTCGTGCCCGACCGCGTCGTTGGCGAACGCGACGAGGGTGCCCGGCGACAGCGCCTGCAGCGCCCGGTGGCTGGCCGGCCCGCACCCGTGCAGGTTGACCGCCACGTCGGGTCGGCACAGCTCGGGTGGGAGCGCGCCGACGCCGTGCCGGAAGTCGACGTCGGCGATGGCGTCGACCGCCCCGCGGAGCAGCGCCACGAGCGGCGCCAGCCCCGCTGGTGCCGCGAGCACACGCTGGTGGTGCGGATAGCGGTCGCGCAGCACGCGCAACGCCGGGACGGCGGTCAGCAGGTCACCGAGTCCCAGTGCGCGCAGGATCAGCAGCCGCGGCGCGTCGCGCAGCCGGCGGGCGCCGACATCGATCAGGGCCACGACGGCTCGGTGGAGGGCGCGATCAGCAGCTCCCGCACCTCGCATCCCAGGGGCTGGCGGAGCGCGAACAGCACCGCTTCTGCAACGTCGTCGGGCGTGTTGAGCTGCTGGTCGGGCGCGGGCTTGAACTGCTCGGGGCGATCGTCGAAGAACCCGGTGCGCATGCCGCCGGGTAGCAGCAGCGTCACGCCGACGCGGCCTGCCAGCTCGCTCGACAGCGCCCGGGTGAAGCCGACAACGCCGAACTTGCTGGCGGAGTAGGCGGTCGCGGCCGGCAGCGCGCGCAGACCGAGGGTCGACGCGACGGTCACCACCCGGCCGCGCCGATCGATCAGGCTGGGCAGCGCGGCACGCACCACGGCGGCGGTCCCGATCAGGTTGACCGCGATCACCCGTTCCCAGTCGTGCGCGTCGACGTCGAGCAGGTCGCCGCAGGCGTCGATGCCGGCCGCCGTGACCACGGCGTCGATGCCGCCGCGCTGCTCGACGATCTCGGCGACGGCGTGCTCCGCCGCTCTGGCGTCGGCGAGATCGACCTGGTGCCATGCCACCTCGCCGTCGGGCGCGGCGATGTCGAGCACGATCGGTGTGCCGCCGGACTTGGCGATCGCCTCGGCGACGGCCCGGCCCAGCCCGCGCGCGCCGCCGGTGACCATGACGGCGCCGACCTCAGTGACTGACATGACGGAGTGCCTCCTCGATGATCGATGTGGTGGATCTTCCGGCCAGGTACGGCAGCACGACGGCCTGCCCGCCCCACGCCGCGAGCAGGTCGGCTTCGGGCATGTCGGCGACCGCGTAGTCGGCCCCCTTGACCCACACGTCGGGGCGCAGCTCGGCGAGCACGCGCTCCGGGGTGTCCTCGTCGAACGTGACGACGTCGTCGACGGCGTCCAGCGCCAGCAGCACCGCCCGTCGGTCGTCTTCGCCGACCACCGGCCGCCCGGGCCCCTTGAGACGGCGGACCGACGCATCGGAGTTCATGCACACGATCAGACAGTCACCGAGCCGCCGGGCGTCGGCGAGCAGCCGGACGTGGCCGGCGTGCAGCAGGTCGAAGCAGCCGCCGGTCGCGACGACCGTGCCGCCGCGCTCGCGCACCTGCGCGACGCGTGGCACGACGGCACGATCACCGTCCTCGACCGCCGTGCCGGCCGTCGCATCACCGGCCGTCGCCGTCTCGACGTCCGCCGCGCCTCCACCCGCGACGAAGCCGGTCGCCGCCTCGACCGCGGCGACCACCGCCTCGGAGGCGACCGCGCCGTCGGCCAGCGCGCCGGCAGCCGCGACGGCGAACCGGTCACCAGCGCCACACGGATCCACCGGTCCCGTGAGCGCGCGCGCCGGGACGACCAGCGGGGTGCCGTCCGGGCCGACGAACAGCGCGCCGCGCGCGCCCATGGTCACGACGACGCCGGCGGCGTCCCACCGGTCGCGCAGCCGTGTCGCGGTGGCCGTCACCGCCTGCGGCGTCGGCGTGGCCGTGCTCTCGGCGTCGTAGTGACGGGCCTCGGACAGGTTCGGCGTGACGAGGCGCGCACCGGGCGTGGGTGCGGCACCCGCGGGATGTGGATCCCACACCGTGTGCGTGCCGCCGTGGGTCACGTGGGCGAGCGCCGTCCGCACGTCGGTGTCGGCGGCCACACCCCGACCGTAGTCCGACACCAGCAGTGCCGGCGCTGCGCGGATCGCCGCCAGTGCAGCGTCGGCCGGCGTCCGGATCGGCGACGGTGCGCCGTAGTCGACGCGCAGCAGGGGCTGTCCGCCGGCGCGCACCCGCACCTTCTCGGGTGTGGCACCGGTGAGCCCGATGTCGACGACGCGCACGCCGGCGTCGCCGAGCAGTGTCGCGACCGTGCGGCCCGCGGCGTCGTCGCCGAGCGCGGTGACGAACGTCACGTCGCGGCCGTCGAAGGCCGCCAGCAGCGCGGCCAGCGCCGCGCCGCCCGGTCGTGCCCGCTCGGCGGGCTGGTCGACGACGGGGACGGGCGCATCGGGGGCGAGCCGCCGGGCGGTACCGTTCAGGTCGCGGTCGAGCAGGCTGTCGCCGACGATCACCAGCGGCCTCATCCGCGCACGTCCGCAAGCGGATGGGCTGCGACGCGCGCGTCGACGGCCGCGCACAGCAGATGGATGACGACCAGGTGCAGCTCCTGGACCGTGGCGGTCGAACCCCCGTCGACGGTCACGACCTCGTCGCACCGGTCGGCCAGTGGGTTCGGCCGGGGGCCGGTCAGGCCCCACACGTCGACGCCGACCGCCCGGGCGGCCTCGGCCGCCGCGAGCACGTTGGCGCTGCGCCCCGACGTCGACAGCGCGACGAGCACGTCGCCGTCGCGACCGTGTGCCACGACCTGTCGCGCGTACATCGCATCGGGTCCGTAGTCGTTGCCGATCGCGGTCAGGCTGGACGTGTCGGCGTGCAGTGCGATCGCCGACAGCGGCCGCCGCTCGTCGCGGAACCGTCCGACCAGCTCGGCGGTCAGGTGCTGTGCCTGCGCCGCGCTGCCGCCGTTGCCGGCGGCGAGCAGGCGCCCGCCGCCGAGCAGCACCGCCGCCAGGCGCTGCCCGAGCCGCTCGATGTGCGCGACCTGTCGGCGCAGCGAACCGGCGCCGGCAACGAGCAGGTCGACGTGCGTGGCGCCCGCGCCGTTGTGCGCGACATCCCCCGCTGGGTCCCGCCCGATCGCGGCGCTCATGTCAGGGCCTCCGCGGAGCCTGGTTCCGCTGCGGCGCTCATCGTCCGACCACCTGGACGATCGGCGAGGAGATGCCGCCCGGCATGACGTCGAGGCACCGCCGGTACGAACGCCGCGTCTCCGCCGCCACGGCCGGCCACCCGAAGTGCGTGGTCGCCCGGCGGCGCCCGGCGCGGCCCATCCGCCGGCGCAGGTCGGTGTCCGTGAGCAACCGTCGCAGTGCGCTGGCGATCGCCCCCGGATCGTGGGATGGCACATGCAGCCCGGTCCGCCCGTGGACGACGCTGTCGAGCATGCCACCGACCGCCGTGGCCACGACCGGCACGCCGCACGCCATCGCCTCGAGCGGCACGATGCCGAAGGGCTCGTACCAGGGGGCGCAGACGACGACGTCGGCGGACCGCAGCAGGCCGGGAACGTCGTCATGGCTGACGGCACCGCAGAACGTCACGCGGTCCGCCACCCCGAGCTCCGTCGCGATGCCCCGGAGGCGCCTGACCTCACCGCTGGTGTCCAAGCGGTCAGGAGGGGGTCCGCCGGCGATCACGAGCTCGGTCGCGCGTCCGACGGCACGGTGGTCCGCGGTCGCATCATGTGCCAGCTGTGCGAGCGCGCGCACGACGTCGTCCACCCCCTTGCGGCACACCAGACGTCCGAGGACCACGATCCGGTGTGCGAGCCGCGTCGGCACCCGCGGCCCGGTGGGCGTGAAGCGGTCGACGTCGACCCCGCAGGGGACCACGTCGATCTGGGCGGGGTCGGCGTCGAGCGCGATCAGCTCGGCCACCTCGTCGCGGCAGGTCGCGATGACCCGGTCCGCGGACAGGGCGATGGTGCGCTCGGTGGCCAGCCGTTGCGGTGGGCTCGGGTCGTCGGTGCCCTGATGGCGGCGCTTGACGACGCCCAGCGCGTGGAACGTCTGCACGACCGGGGTCGCCGGCGGGCGTGCCCGCAGCGCGGCCGCCCCGGACATCCAGAAGTGGGCGTGCACGATGTCGGGGACGTCCGACGCCCAGGCGCGGGCGAGGACGTCGGCGAAGTCGCCCATCCAGCGGGGCAGCGCATCCTTGGCGATCGGCTCGGGCGGGCCGGCGACGACGTGCGCGATCGTCACGCCGCCACACTCGAGGCGCGCCGGCAGCCGCGGGTCGTCGCGTCGTGTCCACACGGTGACGTCGTGACCGTCCCGCGCGAGCTGCGTCGACAGCGCCGCCACGTGGACGTTCTGCCCCCCCGCGTCCTCACCGGTGATCGCCGCAAGCGGGCTAGCATGCTCCGACACCATGGCGATCTTCACGTCGTGACCTCCTCGAGCAGTCGATCCCAGTCCGACAGGAACCGGCGCAGGCCGTAGCGCGACAGCGCCGCCGCGCGTGCCTTGTCGCCGTGTGCCCGCGCCAGCGCGGGGTCGGCCAGCAAACCCCGGGTCGCCGCCACGAGGCACCCGACGTCGGTCGACACCACCCCGGCCTCCGGTGGCACCGCCTCGAAGGCCTCGGTCGTGCCGACCGCCACGACCGGCATGCCCAGGTGCATGGCCTCCAGCAGCGACAGCCCCAGCGACGTCCAGCGGATGGAGTGCACGTACACCCGGCGACGGGCGAGCTCGGCGTGCATCCGCCGCTGCGGCACGTCGTCGTGCGTGGCGACTCCGGGGACGTCGACCGCCGTGGCGCCCATCCCGTACAGGTCGATCGGACCCGCCTGCGCGAACCGCGGCAGCAGGTCGGTGCCGGTGACCCGCCTGCGTCGCACCGGCTCGTTGATGACCACGGCGGTCCGCGCGAGCTCGCCGGTGTAGCACTGGCCGGGGTCGACGACGCCGTGCTCGATCACCGTCGTCGGCGTCGATCCGCAGTCCCACAGCAGGTCGTTGCAGTGGGTCACGTGCACCACGCGCAGGTCGTCGCGGTCCGCGGCGGGGTGGCGCAGGTCGTTGATCCGGCCCTGCGGGACGTTGTGCTCCAGGTAGACCGCGGGTACGTCGCGGCCCGGCCGGCGCCCGCCGAGCCACGCCTCGGCGAGCCCGTCGAGCTCTGCCGGGCGCTGTAGCACCACCGCGTCGACGTCGGTGGCGGCGCACTGGTCGCGGGTGACCTCGACCGCCGACGGCGGCCAGTCCCACGTCCGGGCGCGACCCCTGCCGTCCGGGCCCCGTCGGGCGTCGACCGGCAGCAGCCAGGTGTGGTCGCCGTGCACCAGCGACGTGGTGTAGGATCCGTGCACGTGCCACAGCAGCACCCGCATCAGACACCCACCGGTCGGTGATGGTCGGCGACGCCGGGCGCCAGCGTGTGGTCCTTGTCCGCCAGCAGCCGGCGCAGCGCCGCGACCACGTCGTCGGCGGTGACCACGCCCAGACACGGGTGGCCGGGCAGCGGACAGCAGCTCGCGCGGCAGCCGCGGCACGCGATGTCCTGGTCGCCGAGCAGGACGTGACGCACCCCCCACGGCCGCCAGCGGATCGCAGGGACGGTCGGTGCGTACAGCGACACCACGGGCGTTCCCACGGCGGCGGCGAGGTGCGCCGGGCCGGTGTTGCCGGTGATGATCGCCGCGCTGCCGGCGAGCACGGCGGCGAGCGCTGGCAGCGTGGTGGCGCCTCCCAGATCGACCGCGTCGATCCCGGCGGTGACATGCCTGGTCAGGCCGCGCTCGCCCGCGCCGCCCGTCACGGTCACGTGCCAGCCGCCAGCGACCAGCGCACCTGCCAGCTCGCGGTAGCGGTCGGCGTGCCAGGCGCGCGCCGGTGCCGACGCGCCAGGGTGCAG
>JAHWKT010000060.1:0-10114 GCA_019347695.1 Actinomycetota bacterium
GATCCGTGAGGACGAGCACGTGTGGATCCCACTGTCGGACGGGATCCGCCTCGCCGCCCGCATCTGGCGTCCGGTCGCCTCCGACAACGATCCCGTGCCCGCGGTCCTCGAGTTCATCCCGTACCGCAAGCGGGATCTGACGTCGCAGCGCGACTCGGTCCAGCACCCCTACATCGCCGGTCACGGCTACGCCTGTGCGCGGGTCGACCTTCGCGGCAGCGGGGACTCCGAAGGCGTGCTCACCGACGAGTACCTGCCCACCGAGCTCGACGACGCGGAGCAGGTGCTGTCCTGGCTCGCCGCGCAGCCGTGGTGCGACGGCACCACGGGGATGATGGGCATCTCCTGGGGCGGGTTCAACGCGCTGCAGGTCGCCGCGCGACGGCCGCGGGGGCTGGGCGCGGTCGTGACGGTCTGCGCCAGCGACGATCGCTACGCCGACGACGTGCACTACATGGGTGGGTGCCTGCTGTCGGACAACCTGTCGTGGGCGTCGACGATGTTCGCGTACAACTCCTGCCCGCCCGATCCTGCCTTGGCTGGCGAGCGGTGGCGCGAGCTGTGGCTCGAGCGCATCGAAGGCAGCGGGCTCTGGATGGAGGAGTGGCTGCGCCATCAGCGCCGGGACGAGTACTGGAGGCACGGCTCGGTGTGCGAGGACTACGCCGACATCGCGGTGCCCGTCCTGGCCGCGAGCGGATGGGCTGACGGGTACACCAACGCCGTCTTCCGGCTCCTCGCCGGCCTGGACGTCCCCCGCAAGGGGCTGGTGGGTCCGTGGAGCCACAAGTACCCCCACCTCGGACGGCCCGGTCCGCCCATCGGGTTCCTCCAGGAGGTGGTCACGTGGTGGGACCACTGGCTCAAGGGCATCGACAACGACGCGCTCGACGGCCCGATGCTGCGGATCTGGATGCAGGAGAGCGTGCCGCCGTCGACCTCCTACGAGGAACGCCCGGGTCGCTGGGTCGGGGTGCCCGAGTGGCCATCACCCAACATCGTGCCAGAGGTCCGACCGCTCGGACGCGGTCGCATCGGAACCGTTGACGAGCGGCCGTCCGCCGAGGAGCTGACGATCGAGTCACCATTGTCGGTCGGGCAGTTCGCAGGCAAGTGGTGCTCCTACGACGCACCGCCGGACCTGCCCTACGACCAACGGGAGGAGGACGGGGGCTCGCTGGTGTTCGACAGCGAACCGCTGACCGAGCGGTTGGAGATCCTCGGCCGGCCGGTCGTCGAGCTGGAGGTCGCCTCGAGCAGGCCCGTCGCGCTGGTCGCCGTGCGCCTGTCGGACGTGGCTGCCGACGGCAGGGCGACCCGGGTGAGCTACGGCCTGCTGAACCTCACGCATCACAACGGCCACGACCGTCCGGAGCTGTTGGAGCCGGGACGCCGGTACACCGTGCGTGTCGGCATGAACGCGATGGCCCAGGCCTTCCCCGCCGGCCATCGGATCCGGTTGTCCGTGTCGACGTCGTACTGGCCGCTGGCCTGGCCGCCTCCCGAACCGGTGCGCCTGTCGGTGTTCACCGGCACGAGCTCGCTGGAGTTGCCGGTCCGTCCACCCCGCCCCGCCGAGGACGCCGCGCTCACACCGTTCGCTGAGCCCGAGGGCACCCCACCGATCCGTGTCACCCAGCTCGAGCCCGGAGAACAGCGATGGACCGTCCACCGGGACCTGACGCAGTACGAATCGACCCTCGAGGTCATCCGCGACCTCGGCGTCGTGCGGTACGAGGACATCGCGCTGAATGTGACGCGCAACGCCCACGAGCACTACAGCTGCGTCGGTGACGACGTCACCTCCGCGCGGGGCGAGACGAAGTGGACCGTCGGCTTCCGCCGCGACGGGTGGGAAGCGGTGACCGTCACGAGGACGGTGCTCACCTCGACTCGAACCGACTTCGTCCTGCACGCGCAGCTCGACGCGTACGAGAACGACGAACGCGTCGAGTCACGGAACTGGCACATGACCATCGCCAGGGACCACGTCTGAACCAGCGCCGAGCGCGGTCGGCGCTAACGCCCGGTCGCACCCAGGCGTCAGCGGTCGTCATCGGCACATCCTTCGCTCCCCGCGGCGGCGCTGTGGGCGGCCGCCGACAACCCCGACCTCATCCGCGGGCTCGTCGCGATCAGTCCTCACCTGCACGCCGACCGATCGCTGACGGGACGCCTGACCGGGCTGGCCATCAAGGGTCTGCTCGGCGGCCCGATAGCCTCGGCGCGTTCCTGGTCGGCATCGCGGCGGGGAGGCACATGCGTCGGATCGGTCATACCGTGGTCCCATGACGCGACGAGGCCGACGACGGAGGATCGTCGCGGTCGCGCTGTCCGTTGCCGTGTCGCTGGTCATGGCCGGGGTCGCAGCGGCGGCTCTCGGCTCCGGCGACGACGCCGTAGTCCGCGACGAGCCGGTGCGGGTCGTGCCGGCGCTGGCGCTGCCGTCGCCCCGGACCGACGGCGAGACGTCGCTGGAACAGGCGATCCTGCAGCGCGGTTCCGTGCGCGAGTTCGATCCCACACCGTTGACGCTCGGCCAGCTGGGACAGCTGTTGTGGGCCGCGCAGGGGCAGCGGGACCAGGGTCGCACGGCACCTTCCGCCGGCGGTCTGTACCCGCTCGAGGTGTACGTCGCGCACGAGGGGGGCGTCTACCACTACCGCTCCGACGGGCACGAGGTCGCGGCCGTGTCGAGCACTGACATCCGTGACGACCTTGCCGCAGCCGCGTTGGACCAGCGCGCCTTCCACACCGCACCCGCGGTGATCGCCATCGCAGGCGTCGAGGAACGCACCGCGCGCAAGTACGGGGGACGGGCCGAGCAGTACGTCCTGATCGAGGTCGGCCACGCCGCGCAGAACGTGCTGCTGCAGGCTGCCGTCCTGGGCGTCGGCGCGGTGCCCACCGGCGCATTCGAGGACGACACCGTCGCCGAGTTGTTCGACATGCCCGACGGCACCGAACCGCTGTACCTGATCCCGATCGGGCGTCCGGCCTGACAGACTTGCGCGCGCCGGGCTCGACGGCGACGGTGGAGGAACGACCGCTGCGACCAGGACCGCCACCGTGACCCCACTTCGGCGAGCCCGACACCCAGCATTCGTCGCCCGCGCGCTCACGGCAGGGCTGAGCGTCGCCGCCGCGCTCGGCGTCGTCGCCGTGATGGCGCGCGACAGCCAACACCGGACGGCGCCCTCGTCGACCGCCCGGACGGTCGAGGTGCGCATCGGCGAGGACGTCAGCGACGCCGAGGCCCGAGCAGCGCTGCGCTCCTGGCTCGAAGGCCAACCCGACCTCGACCGCGACGGCTCGCTGACGGTCGTCGACAGCCCACCCGACACGACGACCGCGCCCAGCTGATGGCGGTGACGGCAGCCTCTCTACCAGTGCTGGGCCACCGCTTCGACGTCATGGGCAGCGCGGCGGAGGTCACGTTGGTCGGCGGCGATGCGGAGGCCCTGTCGGCCGCCGTCGCCCGCCTGCACCAGCTCGATCGACGCTGGAGCAGGTTCCGGTCCGACAGCGAGATCGCCCGGATCAACGCCGACGCCGGCCGGCCGGTGCCGGTGTCCCCGGAGACGGTGCTGCTGGTCGACCTGGCGCGACAGGGCTGGCGCCGCACCGGCGGTCGCTACGACCCGACACTGCTGGCTGCCGTGCGGCGAGCCGGCTACACGGACGACTTCGCACGGCTGGCCGCCGTCGCCGCACCGCCGCCGGCGGAGGCGGCCGACCACGACCCTGGAACCTGTGGGCGCATCATCATCGACGAGGGCGCGGGCACCGTCGAGTTGCCCGACCGCAGCGGGTTCGACCCGGGCGGCATCGGCAAGGGGTTGGCCGCCGATCTCGTCAGTGCCGACCTGGCCACCCGCGGGATCCCCGGCGGGTGCGTCAACATCGGCGGGGACCTTCGCCTCTGGGGACCCGGTCCCCGTGGCGACCGGTGGCGGGTGTCCGCCGCCGACCGCACGATCTCGGTCACCGACGCCGGGGTGGCCACGAGTGGCACCGGACGCCGCACCTGGGTGGTCGCCGGTCGCCGGATGCACCACCTGATCGACCCGACCACCCTCGATCCGGCGAACACGGGCGTGACCGCCGTGACAGTGATCGCGCCAGCGGCGTGGCAGGCCGAGGTCTACGCGCTGGCTGCGCTGCTGTCCGGGCCGGCGCGCGCCTGCGCGGACCTGCGTCGCTGGGGTGTCGACGGCCTCGTCGTCCAAGATTGCGGTCGGGTGCGTGCCAGCCGTCGGCTCCGCCGGCGACCATGAACCCGCAGACGTGGTGGTTCGTCATCCGCGCCAGTGGACTGGTGGCGTACGCCCTGGTCGGCGTCACCGTCGTCGGCGGGCTGTTGTTGTCGACGCGTCTGCTCGGACGCCGGCCCCCACCGGACTGGATGCTCGACTGGCACCGCTTCGTCGGAGGCCTCAGCCTGGTGTTCACGGTCCTGCATCTGCTCAGCCTGCTGATCGACGACTACATCGAGTTCAGCCTCGTCGACCTGTTCGTGCCGTTCGTCGCGACCTGGCGGCCGGTCGCGCTCGCTCTGGGGATCCTGGCCTTCTACATGGCGGTCGCTGTCCAGGTGACGTCGCTGGTGCGCGACCGGATGCCAGCCGGATGGTGGCGTCGGGTCCATCACCTCAGCGTCCCGCTGTTCGTCCTCGCGACGGCACATCTGCTGCTTGCGGGCACCGACGCCGGTCATCCGTTGGTGCTTGCGACCGTCGGCGGCCTAAGCGCGATGATCGTGCTGCTGCTGTGGTTCAGGCTGCCCGCGCCGATCGGCACTGCGGAACCCGCCCGGCGGGACTGACATCCCGGCCAGCCACTCCTGGACCTGCGTTCGTCCAGGCAGGTTCCGGTCGTCGGAACAGCGGCCAACGGCGTGGGGCGCGGCCGTTCGTCACGGCGTGGATCGGTCCGAGCTCGACCTGCCCGCCCGTCTCGCACGGCCGCTCGGGCACCGGACCGGCACGCTGCTTGAGCCGGTCGATGGCGGCCAGGACGGTGTCTCTGCAGCTCGGCTGCAGGTCGGCGAGCTTGGCGTGCAGCGGTGGGAGGGTGATGGCGGGTCCGTCCGTGATGCTGTGGCGGTTCGCATCGCGTAAGGCCATGCCCACAAACTGCTTCTGAGCAGGGCACTTGCTTGCTGCGGCCATCTTGGAGCCGGTAGCACAGCGCTCAAACCTCCTCGCCGTGGGGTGGGACGAGCGCGGTGTCAGCGTGTCGGGGTCCAGAGTCGGTCCACGGGTAGGACGACGATGCGGTCGTCTGCGGTGTAGGACCGTGCGCCCGTGTAGAGGACGGCGCCCGCGACGAAGGAGCGGCCGAGTCCGTCGCGTATCACGGGACGCTATCGGTGGGCGACGTACAGCGCGTTGACCGGCTCGTCGGGCACCTCCCGCACGGTCACGTCGCTGAATCCCGCGTCGCGCAGCATCTCGCGGGCCAGCTGCTCACCCCATACGGTGCCGAGCCCCTCGCCGTCGTGGGCGAGCGAGACCGTCAGGCAGTGCAGCGTGCTGATCGCGTACAGGAACGGCGCCAGCGGGTGGGCGACGTTGTCCTCCAGGTTGCTCGACGCGTGCGGCTCGAACGCCAGCAGTACCCCGTCGGCGGCGAGCAGGTCGTGGATGCGCCGCAGCATCTCGGCGGGAGCCACCTGGTCGTGGATCGCGTCGAACACGAACACGACGTCGAACGGCTCGTCGACGGTGAGCGTCGCCGCGTCACGCACCTCGAAGGTGACATTGTCGACTCCGTGCTCGGCGGCCTCACGCCGGGCGGCGGTGATCGCGTCCTCGGCGATGTCGTAGCCGGCGAACGTCGAGGCGGGGAACGCCTGGCCCAGCAGCACCATGGCGTGGCCGGTGCCGCAGCCGACGTCCGCGACGCGCACACCCGCCGTCAACCGGTCGCGCAGGCCGGGCACCAGGTCCAGCCAGCTCGAGACCAGCTGCTCGTCGAACCCGCCGCGGTTCAGCGCGTCCATCACGCCGGTGAACTCCGGTCGGAACGCCTGGTACGGCACCCCGCCGCCGTCGCGGAACGCCTGGGTGATCTGACCGACGTGCTTGGCCAGGTGGGTGTTGAGCAGGCTGAACGGCGCGAGGTTGCTCGACGTGTCGCCGGTCAGGCACACCGCATGCTCGGCGGGCAGCCGGTACGTGCCGGTCGTCGGCTCGTAGGAGAACACGCCGCC
Organism: Actinomycetota bacterium; assembly: GCA_019347695.1. GTDB lineage: Bacteria > Actinomycetota > Nitriliruptoria > Euzebyales > JAHELV01 > JAHELV01. Next base: position 6,215 of record JAHWKT010000060.1, read on the forward strand.
GGTGACCATCGCGCCGAGCCACTCGCGGACGTACCGCTCGTGCAGTCCGGCCCGATCGGCGAGCACGGCGCTGGTCGCGGGACCTGCGGCGGCAGCGTCGAACAGTCCGGTGGTGTGGCCGATGTCGACCAGGTAGGTCAGCATCCCGCCGGTGTAGAAGCCGAACAGCGTCTCGGCGAACGCCTCGACGCGGGACGCGTCGAAAGACGGCTCGTCAGTGGTCGTCGCAACCTGTCGCGTGTCGGTGGTCATGGCGTGAGACTCCTCTTCGGATCGCGGCTGTCACGACCCTACGGAGACCACCGACCGGACCACATCGGGTGTGTTGTGCAACCTGCCGACAGCCCGATGGGTGATCCGACCCACGCCCTCACGAGCCCGTGAGCCGGTGCTCGAAGGCGAACGCCGACGCCTCGGTGCGCGTCGACACGCCCAGCTTGGTGAAGATGTTCGACAGGTGCCGGGCGACGGTCTTCTCGCTGAGCACCAGCTCGCCGGCCACCTCCCGGTTCGTCCTGCCCTCCGCGACCAGCGTGAGCACCTCGACCTCCCGGGCGGTCAGTCCCGCCGGCGGCGACCGGTCGCCGAGCAGCTCTGCGGCCCTTGCGGCGTCGACCGTCGCGCCGAGTCGCTCGAAGGTCTCCCGGGCCGACGACAGCTCCGCGGTGGCGGCGGCGTGATCACCGAGCGCCTCGTACGCCTGACCCAGCAGCGTGCACGCCCGGGCCACCTCGTACGGCGCACCAACGTCGTTCCAGCGACGACACGCCGCGCGCAACGCCGGCAGCGCCTCCTCCGCACGACCCTCCGCAAGGACGAGAGCGCCGCGGGCGTGCAGGGCGGCGGCCTCCAGACCCGACGTGCCGTAGGTCGCGGCGGCGTCGGTGAGCTCCGCACAGCCTCGGCCGGCGGTCTGCACGTCCTCGGCGGCCACCGCGATCTCGACCTGCGCCGCGCACAACCCCGCCCGCGCCAGCCGGTCGGCCGCGACCGCGTGCAGCGCGGCGGCGATCGACGCGGTGGCGGCGTCAACCCGGCCGTTGGCCAGGCACAGCAGCGCCTCCCCCGGCTGCGGGTCGCGGCCGAGCTGCCGTGCCCGGCTGTACGCCTCCCCGGCGGCCCGCAGCTCGCCACGCAGCCGCCGCAGCTCGCCGAGCTGGTAGTGGGCCTCGGCGACGCTGGCCACACCGATACCGGCCAGGTCCTCACACACCCGCGCGGCCTCATCCTCGGCGCGCTCCCACTCACCGGCGGTCTGGTACACCTGCGACCGGTGCACCCGGCAGATGCCGGTGAACAGCACGGCGGCGGGCAGCCGTGACAGCCACCGCGACGTCGCCTCGGTCCACTCGCGGGCCCGCCGCACGTCGGCAAGCTCATGGCACGCAGCCATCAGATGACAGTAGACGTTGCCGGCCCACTCCGGCGCCAGGTCGTCGGAGACCACCGCCACCATCGCCTCGTCCAGCAGCCGCACGCCCCGGGGCGCGGCGCCGAGCTTGACCAGCGCACGGCCCTCACCCACCACGCCCGCGGCCCGCAGGTTTGGGTCATGGTGACGGCGCCCAATCGCCTGCACCGCGCGGGCCGCATCGGCGACCGCACCCAGGTCGTCGCCATCGAGTGCACCTTCGACTTCGATGATGTAGCGCAGGTAGCCGTGCTCGGGTGTCTCGGGCAGGGGCTCCAGCAGCCGCTGAGCCCGACCGAGCCAGCCGGATCCCGGCGCTTCGTCGCCACGCAGGAACAGCGACACGGCCAGCTCCAACGCCGTCATCGCCGCTGCCCGCGATCGTCCGGCGTCGAGCAATGCCTGGTAGGCGGCCTCACCGGCTTCGACGCACTCGTCGACCCGCCCCAGCCACCAGGCGGCGTCGCTCAACGCCCCCAGATCCTCGGCCGACAAGACCGTCGCCGCCCGCGCCGTCGTGAACCGCTCGTACGCACCGGGCCAGTCCCGCCGACGATGCGCCTCACGGGCTACCCGGAGCACCTCCGCAACGTCGTCCATGCGTTCACCTGCGACCCAGTATGCAGCACGAGCGCGGTCTCCCCTGCCGGCCAATCATGTCCGGACACCGTCCTGCCGGCGGGCGGCCCGAGAGACCACACCGCACTGTCGACCACACCTGCTCCGCCCACCCTTGAGTGTCCGCCAGTCGACAGAGCGAGTGCGGGTCGGTCACGACGCCGCGAGGTACCTGGCTCCATCCGATCTGCAATGTCCGACGCAACCCTGACCCAACCCGAAACCGACGTCGCCTGGGCACGCGAACGCTGCGTGACCGCCGACGACGTCGTCACCGATCCCAGAAACCCAGACGATCCCCCCGGACGCGGTTAGGCACCGACGGCGCGTGCGACATCACACACAACGTCGGGGCGGGACCAACAGCCAGCCAACATGTCGGCAACGCGGTTCGCATCCTTGAAGGCCAAGTGGTCAGGGCGGGGTCGAACCGCCGACCTCACGATTATTGGATCGGCGCGGGACCGTTCACAGCAGTTCACATCAGTGTGTTTCCGCACGTCAACGGCGTTTCGGTGTCCACCTCGGTGCGTGGAAAACCGCCGCAGTTCATTCCTGTGGCTGCATCTGTGGCTGCAAGACGGCGCGTCCACGACCAGCGCTGGTGACCGAGAACCCAGGTCCGCGCAGCCTGTCAGCCGCAGGCGGTGCCGAACGGGATCGTGCGGTCACAACAGCTTCTCGAACTCGTCGGGGTCAGGCCCGCCTGCCGCAAGATCGACCGCATCGTGCCACGCATGATCTCGCGGTGATCAGGCACGATGACCGTGCGGCGCCGCCGGATTGCGCAACTTGACGTGACTGCCGCGCTGCGACACCTGCTCGAAGCCCGCTCGACGCAGCGCGGCGAGCACCTCGCGAGCCGAACAGGTCCGCACAGATCAGACGGCGACGTCAATCGGCGCGTCACCGATCTCCACGTCATGGTCCTCGAAGTACAGCGCCAAGGCCTCGGCAGGTTCGCGCGGGCCTCCTCGACCGACGTGCCTTGGGAGGCAACGTCGACCTCGAGGCACTGGGCGACGAACAACTTGCCTTCTCTGGTGATCGCTGCCGTCAGCCGCATAGCGACATCGTCCTCGCCCGTAACGGCCCGTAGCCGTCGGCAGGCGGCGCCCCGGCAAGCCACCTCATCGCACACTGATCGAAGGAGCGACAGCGGCGACTGGCCACCAACGGACGCCAGCGGCACGCCACTGGCGTCAGCTACGAGCACACCGAGGTGACGAGTGGCACGAAATGCGTGTCGCGCGGTGTGAGCCGCAACGAATGGCGGCTTCCTGAAGCTGATCATGATCGTTACGCGAGCCCATCCGATTATCCGCTGCGCTACCGGCACGTCGGCTCCTGTACCCCTGAGTTGCGACGAGCCCGACCGGCCGTCTGTATCGTTGGTTCCCGTCGGCGCGTGTGTAGCCAGATTCTGGAGCCCGCCCGTGAGCACGACTGTTGCGCGGTGACGCGCGACGTCTCTGCACAGCTACCGGCTCGTGAACCGGCGTGATGACCGGATGGCGATCGAGTTCGCCTGAACGCACCCACGACCAGCACAGCCGATCGCTACGAGCTACGCACACGCGTCAAGCGTGCGATCAACGTGCTCGAAGGACGAGCCTCACCCGCCCAGCAGTGTCTCGAAGGGGAACCGCGGATGCCTCCAGTCGGCGGGCGCACGAGTCGCCGGGTGCGGAACGCCAGGGATCCTATGGCAGCAAGAGTCAGCTCAGAAGCTGAATTGCCACGGAGTCCGCGTCGACTCGCACGGCGATGCCAGCGATCTGCAAGTTCAGAATCCGAACTCGCGCGATATCCACAGGGTCGTCGCCGGACTTGTGTCGCGACGCCACCGACATGCAAGGGTCGCGCGATGT
>JAHWKT010000060.1:10214-18896 GCA_019347695.1 Actinomycetota bacterium
CGTACCAAGCTGTACGAGCTGCTGCGCACCGGCGCCATCGAGTCGGTGCGCATCGGCGCCGCACGACGCATCCCCGCCGTCGCACTGACCGCCTACGTCGAGCGTCTCCGACAACGAGGAGCCGACGACCAGGTGGTGTCCTGAGGTGGCGCGCAGGGGGCGCGGGGAAGGATCGATCTACCGCCGCGATGACGGGACGTGGGTCGCGGTGGTCCACCTCGGCTGGCACGACGGCAAACGCCGCCGCAAGTACCTGTACGCCCGCACCCGCGCGGAAGTGCGCGACAAGTACCGCAGGGCCCAACGCGCGCTCGAAGAGGGCCGCAGCCTCGGCGATGACCGCCACAAGATCGGCCAGTACCTCGAATGATGGCTCACCAAGGCGTTGCCCGGCACCGTCCGCGACACCACCGTCGTCAGCTATCGCGGCGCGCTGCACTCCAACGTGATCCCCCACAGCGGCCACATCCGCTTGTCGAAGCTCACGCCCCAGCATGTGCGGGCGATGCTGACCGCGATCCAGGACAAGGGAGCCGGCGAGGACAACCCTGCCGTCGACGATGATCGCGTTCTGCGCGACGCCCTGACGGATCTGCTGCCAGATCGCAGTGGGCGACATGCCGCGCTGCTTCGCGTCATGCCAGATCGCCGGGACGAGCCAGATCATGTTGCGCGGATCCACGACGGTGATCTCGACGTCGTCAGCCAGCCAATCGGACCGGATGGCACGGTACACCGCGCCCATGCCCTCCATGTCGGACCGGATATGGCGTACGTGTGTTCCTCACCGAGTTGGTTGTCGACCCCGCCGAGGCACCGCAACAGCCCGAGCCTGACGTCTGTGCGTCCGATTCGCGGACAAGGAGAATTCGGTGCGTCATCGGAAACCGGACCTCCCTTGTCGGTGGTATCCGGTCTGGCGTGGTGGGATGCCGTTCACAGACCACGAGACAGGCTCGGGCAGACGGACGGCGCGACCACTCCAACGGTCAGAAGGTCACGATCTGGTACCCGTCTGCCATGAGCCTGCGGAAGCTGGGATGGCGCTTGTACTCGTCGAGCAGTTCCACCCCCATCGCCTTGAGGTCCTCGGTGGACTCGAAGGCATCGGCGCAGTAGGAACAGGCGCCGCGGACCGTGTCTTCGATGCGCGTGTAGAGGTCGTGGGCCTGGTGGTCCTCGTCGGCGAGCACCGGCGGCCAGCGCGTGCCCCCGCCGTCGAAGATCAGTTGCACGTCATCGCCGGCCTCTTTGCAGTCCAGCGCGGTGACCATCGCGTTGACGGCTCGACCGAGCGCCTCGTGCGTCTCGATGTCGGCGAGCACGACGATTGCGATCTTCATGGTGGAGGCCTTTCCGTGTAGTGCGTGATCTGATCGACTCGATGCCCGTTCCAGGCGCGCTGACACGCGGCGGCGGCCACGCCCGGCAGCGGGCCGGGCGCGGTCACACCGCTTCCCCGGCGAGTCGGTTGGCGAACCTGCGCATGCGGTCGAGCTGGCGTTGGTCGGGATCGGCGGCGAATCCGGCCAGCTGCGCCTTGAGCCACCGGTAGCTGTCGGCTTCCAGGCCGCAACGCAGGCAGTCGTCGAGGTGGTCGGCGACGAGCACGACTCGTGCGTCGGGCATCTCACCGTCGAGGTAGGCCTGCAGCAGCAGCCCGACCTTGCGGCACGACACCGCCCGCTGGGGGTCATGCGGCATGGGTCTCACGAGCGCACCCCCAGACGGTAGCCGCGCTGTTCGAACCGTGTGCGCAGGCGTTTGCGGGCGCGGTGCAGGCGGCTCATCACGGTGCCGGTCGGGATGCCGAGGACGTCGGCGGCCTCCTGGTAGGTCAGCCCGTCGATGTCGACGAGGATCACCACGGCGCGGTGGTTGTTCGACAGATCCAGCAACTCGGTAGCGAGGTCGACATCGAGCATGTTGTCGACGACGCGCTCCTCTGCACCGCTTCGGCCGTCCGCGCCCGCAGCCCGCACCAGCTGCACGTCGTCCTCGGCGTCTAGCAGTCGCGGCCGGGTCCTACGGTTCATGTTGCGCCACGTGTTGCGCAGGATCGTCAACAGCCAGGCGCGGGGATACCGCCCGTCGAAGCGGTCCACGGCCCGGTACGCTCGCAGGAGGGTCTCCTGCACGAGGTCCTCGGCGTCCGTGGCGTTGCCGGTGATCCGTCGCGCCACACGCAGCAGCACGGGCAGCTCAGGCACGACGTAGCGTCGAAACGCGTCACTGCTCACGCTCGTCGGAGCGCTGCGGTCTGGGTCCACACCGGGGCAACCCGGCGACGGGCTGGCGCATTCCCGTCCGCCACGCAGTGGTCGACCTCCGTGCACGCACCGGACGGAATACTACTAAATACTGGTGCGCGGCGCCGCGTTCTCACGTCGTCAGGGTAGTGGCAGAGAAGGCCGCAATGGACATCGACTTCGTTAATCGGGTACGGGACCGCATCGAGTGCATGCGCGTCCGTCCGTTGCTGCAGTCGTTCCTCGACGGCGAGCTCGACAAGCCGCAGCGGCAACGGGTCGCTGCGCACCTGGAGGCATGCCGCCGTTGCGGTCTCGCAGCGTCGACGTACGAGTCGCTCAAGCGCCGGCTGGGCCGGTTCGGGCAGCCCGCGGATCCTGACGCCGTGGCGAGGTTGACCGACTTCGTCGACCGGCTCGCCGACGCGCCCGATGGCGACGGGAGGGACGGGACCGGCTGAACACCTCGACGGTCCGGTCGGCGGCGCACGCAACGCGTTCACCGGTCGCAATGATCCGGGTGCGGTGGTCGGGACGCTCGAGTGGCTCGGTCGTGGACGCGGACGGCGCTGACCGCCCCGGGGATGACGATGGCGGCGAACGCCGTGCCCCACAGCAACGGGTCGGAGCCGATCAGGTTCGTCACACGAGATGAGCTGCTCTCGACGACCACGATGGCGGCCGACATCGGTCCCGCTGTCGGTCCGGTGAGCTCGGCGATCCAGAACGCGACGATGTAGACGCCGGACGACCAGCATCCCACCGGCGACGCGGTTGACGTGGTGGCCCAGGCCGCGGACCCGACGTATGACCACGTCCCGCCCGAACGCGAGCCCGACCGTCAACGCGAGCAGCGGCAGCGTCATGCCCAGCGCATACGTGCCGAACACGATCAGCGTGGACATGAGCCTGCGGTTCGTGGCCGTACCGGCGACCACGGCGAGGAACACCGCCCCTGCCGACCGCCCCTCCACCGCCCGGCCAGGGGTCGCACGATGATCCGCCCGACGCCGGTGAAGTCGAACCGCAGCACCGGCGAGCCGCGCTCCGGTCGCGCCCGTGAATGCCAGGCGCTCGGTCGCGCCGGTGTCTCGCATCGCCTCACGTCGCTGCGGCGGGCCGGTCATCGGTGATCCTCGACGTGCACCGCTCCCCAGAAGGCGACCCGATCGGCGATCCGGCCTACCCACGGCCATGGCCGTGGGTAGTACCACGCGGCGTCGGGCAGGACCGCATCGTCGACCGCGACCGACAGGTACCGGGCGCGGCCCTTCCATACGCACAGCGACGTCGTCGGGCTCTCGACGAAGCACTCCCACCGGACCGACTCGGGGAAGTAGTGGTTGCCCTCCACCCGGACGGTGTCGTCGGACTCCGCGAGCACCACACCCCGCCACGTCGCCCGCACCGTGCCCGGATGCCCTCGGTCCCCCGCGGGCTGCTGCCACCAGCGCCACCCCCGCCGGCGTGCACGCCGCGCGTCGACGGCGGCCATGACCTGAACCTGCGGACGCTGCACGAGAGGGGTGTAAACCTGCTCGGCCACTTCGCCGGGACCGAGGGCCGCCAAGCCCGCTTCCGAGCCGACCTCGTACAGTCGGTCGAGTGGGCCGATCAAACGCTTCGGGCAGCTGAAGGCTCTGTTCACGAGGTTTGCCGCCGACCGGGGGATGTCAGCGCCCGAGATGCCTGACCCGGCGCCGCTGGCGGTGGACGCTCCCGACCATGTCGACCTGAGCGGGGTTCGGCGCGGTGATCTTCGCGGCAGGCTTTCGCCCCGACTATGGGTCCTGGGTAAACATCCCGGACGCCTTCGACGAACTCAGGTTTCCGATTCACGACCAGGGTGCGAGCACTGTGGCGCCGGGCCTCTACTTCGTCGGCGTCCACTTCCTCCGCAACCGGAAGTCGTCGCTCTTTCTCGGAGTCGGCGCCGAACCCGGACTAGACACCCGCGCAGGGCCCGTCGCGGCGGCTGCTGCGGCGCTACACTGCGCACACCCCGAAGGTCTACGAGCTGGCACGGGCGATCCGGCAGGTCGCCGAGCAGTACGACGGGCACCGTGTCCTGATCGGCGTGTCGGTGCCGTACTGGGGCTCATCCACAGCTGGTCGGCGGCGATGGTGCGCAGCCCGGCCATGACGATCGGTGTCGTCGGCTTCCGCCACCGAGACCTGCAGTCACCGACCTGACGACCGGCTGCTTATCCAGGACGGTCACACGCTCCTGAGCAGGTCGATGCCGCTGCTCACGATCGATCCGTGCCCGTCAGGTTGGGGAGCACGTACGATGCTTGCCTCGACGCCTCGACAGGCACGCGATCGATTGGCGTGCGGTCGAAGATGACGTACGGCGGCTGCGGCAGGGGATCTTCGCGGCATCGCAGGCAGGGACCTCAAAGGGCCCGCAATCTACAGAAGCTGATGCTGCGGTCCCGCGCGAACGCGTTGTTGAGCGTGCGCAGGGCAACGCAGCACAATGCTGGCCGCTTGACACCCTATGACGAGGATGAGCTGCAACGCGTGCGTTCGATCGGCATCGACGATCCGGAACACGATCCGACTGTGCTCGTCGTCGGGCCACCGGACCTGCCGCGGCTGTGGTTCCAGAAGGTTCCTGAACCCAAGACCGTCAAGAACCGCGTGCACCTGGATCTCGCATGCGACGACGACGAGGCTTGTCGCCCTCGGCGCACGGGTCGCCGATCATCAACCGAATGAGGCGCTCATCTGGACTGGATGGAGGATCCCGAAGGCAACGAGTTCTGCGTCCTCCACCCGTAGAACGGCAGCTCGCGCGTCGATCAGCGGTATCCGACCGCCCCTCCGTGGTACCGCTCACCCCGTACCGAGGGGCCAGGCGCTGACGGCGCACGTTGAATAGGACGGTGCCCTAGCCAACGCGCACGTGCGGGCCAAGGCCCGCACTCAGCCGAAGGTAGACTTCGCGGTGTGTTGACGCGGCCGCATCTGGTGGGCCGGTCCGTCGAGCGGGCCGGGCTGGAAGCCGCGCTCGATCGCTGCCGTGCCGGCGAAGGCGGCGTCGTATTGGTGAGCGGGGATGCCGGCGTCGGCAAGAGCCGACTCGTCTCCGAGGTCCTGGCCGGCTGGCGCGGATGTCTGCTGAAGGGCATGGCGACTCCCGGTGAGGGCGTGTACGCCCCGCTGGTCGAGGTCCTGCGCGCGGTGACTGACAGGTTCGGGGACGACGCTCTGGCAAGGCCGGCGAGGGCACTGCTGCCGGAGCTTGCCATGCCCTGGCGGGAGGTTGACAAAGCGGCGTTGGTCGCGGGGGTCCAGCGCACCCTGCGCGACGTGGCGCGGCGGCAGCCGGCCGTGGTGGTGCTCGAAGATCTCCACTGGGCCAACGCCGCCACCGTCGACCTGCTTCCCGGACTGGCGGTGGCACTGGCGGGGGAGCCGTTGCTGGTCGTGGCGACCTATCGGGCGGAGGAGCTGCCCCGTACCCACCCCGTCCGGTGGATGCGCTCGGAGCTGCGGCGCGCGGGCTGCCTGGAGGAGTATGCGCTCGGGCCGCTGACCGGCGAGGAGACCGGCGAACTGCTCGCCAGCCTCCTCGACTCTGAGGTGTCGCAGACGTTGGTCACGGCGGTACAGGACCGGGCCGAGGGCCTGCCGTTCGTCGTCGAGGAGCTCGCCGCCGCGCTGGTCGAGACCGGCCTGTTGCGCGAGATCGACGGAGTGCTCGATCTCGCCCCGGACGCGGAGTTGCCGTTGCCGGACAGCGTCGTCGACGCCGTGCTGGTGCGTACCACCGCGCTGCGGCGGCGATCGGGTGACGCGGTTGAGCTGGCCGCCGTCCTCGGCGCGTGGGTGGACCTGCCGACGCTCGCCGACCTGGTGGATCCCTCGGACGTCGATCGTCTCCTCGAGGCCGGTCTGCTGCACGAGCAGGGAGACGGCTCCGCGGTGTTCCGCCACGCGTTGGTACGCGACGCGCTGTATCGCGCCGTCCCGTGGACGAGGCGCCGTAGCCGCCACCGCCTGATCGCCCAGCACCTCGCCGCGCGGGGCGGATCGCCCGAGGTGATCGCCGAGCACTGGATCGCGGCGAACGAGCCGGAGCGTGCGCTGCCGCTGTTGCTGTCCGCGGCCGAGCGGTGCTGCTCGGTGCACGCGTACCGGGACGCGGCCGCGCTGGGACGGCGCGCCCTGGCGATCTGGCCCCACGGCGTCGACCCGGACGGCCGTGTCGGCGCCCTTGAGCATCTGGCCGGCTGTGCGGAACTGGCCGGGGAGCTGGAATCCGCCGCCGCGGTTTGGTCGGACGTCGCCCAGCTCCACCGCGCGAACGGGGACCTGGCGGGCGTCGGGGCCGCCCACCGGCGGCTGGCCAACACCGCCGGGCTGTTGGGCGACTGGCAGGGCGCGGTCACCGCGCGCGAGGACGCGGCGGCCGCGTACGAGGCGGCGGGAGCCCGCGGGGAGGCGGCGGCCGACCGGTTGACCCTGGCCGAGCAGTTGACGTCCGCCGCCCATCACACCAGGGCGCTCGAGCACGCCGTGGCGGCGGCCGAGCATGCCGACGCCGAGGGCCGTACCGACCTGAAGGCGCATGCGCTCGCCGTACAGGGTTCGATCCGCGCGTCGCTGGGTGACTGGAGACAAGGCGTCGACCTGGCGAGGTCCGGGCTTCAGCTGGCGCTCGCCGAGCAGCTGACCGAAGCGGCTGGCCTGAGCTACTACGAAGTGGCGTCCGCACTGATCCACGCCTCCGAGTACGCGGCGGCGGCCGACGCTTACGAGTCGGCATCGGAGCTGTGCCGCTCGCACGGCGTCACCGATCTGGCGCAGGCCTGCGTCGCCTGCATGTCGGTGGCGGTGCGGTTCATGGGTGACTGGGACCGAGCGCTCGTCATCGCCCGCGAGGTGCTCGCCGACGATCACGCTCCCGACGTGGTCCGGATGATCGCCGAGGAGGAATCCGGACTGATCATGGTGCTCCGTGGCGACCACCGTCGCGGGCGACGGCTGCTGCGGCGGGCGGTGGACTTCGGCCGGAGCAACGAGATCTTCGGTATCGAGGTCGGAGCAACCTGGGGCATCGCCGTCGCGGCCGACCTGAGCGGGGACAGCGGCACGGCGGACCGCACCGTTTCAACTCTGCTGGAGCGCTGCCAGGTCAAGGAGGACTGGGTGTTCGCGCTGCCCGCGCTCCGGTGGAGCGCCACGTTCCTGGCGACCCGCGGGGACAAGGACGCGTTGGCGCGGTGCCACCGTATGCTCGCCGACGCGGCGACCCGGAACAGCTCGGCCAAGGTGCTCTCGACGCTGGCGCACGCCGGCGGCGAGCTTGCCCTGATGGACGGGGACATGGCGCAGGCCGGCGCCCAGTTCGACCGGGCGGTGGAGTTGCTGCGCGGCATCACCGCGCCGTTCGAGCAGGCGCTCAGCCAGCTACGCCGGGGTCCCGCCCTCGCCGGGACGGACGGGTCGCAGCCGGCCGTCGACACGGTGACCAGCGCCTACCGCACCGCTCGCCGGCTCGGCGCACAACCGCTGGCGCGCAGTTGCGCCGCCGCGCTGGCGGAAATGGGTGAGCGGGTCGACCAGCGGCTGGGCCGCCTCGCCGCACGCGCGCTGGAGCCCGCCGGCCTCACCCGCCGTGAGCGGGAAGTGCTGGGCCTGCTGGCCACCGGCCGGACCAACCGCCAAATCGCCCAAGACCTGTTCGTGAGTACGCGCACCGTCGACATGCACGTACGCAACGTGCTCGCCAAACTCGGCTGTTCCTCGCGGGTAGCCGCCGCGCGGCGCGCAAGTGAGCTCGGACTGATCGAGCTCGCGCCCGGACCGTAGAAATATGGCAATCGGGGGCGGAAAACCCCGTAGTACGACGCATGCTCCGCCCTCCCGTACCGCGCATAATCGGTTGACCGTGAAGTTGTAACCGTAGGAGGAGACATGCCCACTACCGCCACCCAGCTCGTCGCGGCGGCCAAGTCCCGCGTCGAGAACCTCGCGCCGGACCAGACGGCCCAGGAAGCCGCGGGCGACGCGGTCCTGATCGACCTGCGCGAGTCCGCCGAGCTGCGCAACGACGGCATGATCGAGGGTGCCGTCCACGCTCCGCGCGGAATGCTGGAGTTCTGGGCCGACCCTGACAGCCCGTACCACCGCCCCGAGTTCGACCCGCAGCAGCGCACGGTGCTGTACTGCGCGTCGGGCGGACGCTCCGCGCTGGCCGCCCAGACCCTCGCCGAGCTGGGCTACACCGACGTCGCCCACCTCGACGGCGGCATCAAGGCCTGGAAACAGGCCGGACACCCGACCGTCGCCCCCACCGCGGTGTGACGTCGCGATCCACCGCCACCCCAGACCGGCCCGGACACCACACCGTCCGGGCCGGTCTCGTCAACACCGCGAGGTCGGGGAACGCCGCCCAGAACCCTGCGAACCAGTCCTTGATCTG
>JAHWKT010000194.1 GCA_019347695.1 Actinomycetota bacterium
ACCCGATCTGCACGACCTGGTCGCAGCGGCCGCCGAGACCGCATGGCGGGCGCTCGCCGGGGACCAACCGGCCTCCTGACGCCGCCAGAGCGAGTGAACAGTGTCAACCGAACTGGGCGAGGGTGAACGCCAGCGCGCTGATGCTCGCGATCGACGCGATGAGAGCGAAGATGGTCGTCCGCGTCTGCTGCGCGAGCGCGGTGATGATCTCGCCTCGCACGCATCCCGAGCACGCCGACCTCATCGCACGAGTCCAGACCTCCTGACACACCCCAGAAGTGGCTGCAGGGTTCATAGGTCTCGTTTGATGCTGTAGACGAGGGTCAGGTCGGTTCCGGGGTAGGTGGTCTGGGTGGCGGTCAGGTCGTCGCACAGCGCTTGCAGCGCTCGGGTGCGGCGCGGGGCGGACAGCGGGTGGACGCGGACGTGGAGTTGGTCGCCGTCGATGTGCAGATCGGCGGGACGGTGGAAGATCTCGCGCAGCAGGGTGCGTGCTTCGTCGTCGGAGCGGGCGTAGTGGGGGGCCAGCAGCCGCGCGAGGGCGGACTCGGCGAGGCGGACGGCGTCGTGGAGGCGTTTGCGTTCGGGGTCCAGGCGGCGGGGGTCGTCGCGCAGGGTGGCGATGGGCACGCGGGCGGGGACGGCTTTGGCGTCGGCGGCGAGTTGGTCGCGGCGCGCCTGCGCGGCGGTGATCGCGTCGGCGAGGTCGCGGTGGGCTTGGCGGGCGTGGACGGGCACCCCCGCCGCGGTGTGACGGTCGTGCGCGGCGTGGGCGGCGGCGATGACGGCGTCAGCGCGGGCGACGTCGACCGCGGCGGTCTTCTTGGCGGGGTTGGGCACGGCCCGGTCGGGGTCGTCGGCCACGCAGGCGTAGGCATCGAGGGCGTCCAGACCGTCGTCGGCGCGCATGTAGCGGAAGAAGTTCTCCTGCCGCCAGCGGGAGAACATCGCGTGGGCCAGCGGCGCGGGGTCGGGGTCGGTGCAGGTGGTGATGATCTGGGTCTGGTGGCCGTTGGGGCTGCGGCGCGTGATCTGGCGGCATGCGAAGCGACGCCGACCCGAGTCGTAGGCGATCCGCACCCGCCGGTCGGCCAGCTCGTACACACGGGTGCGGCCGGCGGCGTCGACGTAGGTGTGCTCGCCGAACGCGCTGGCGGGCTCGGCCGGCTTGGGGCCCTTGCGGTAGGTCAGGATGTCAAAGCCGGCGGCGGCAAGCTGGGCGAACAGCTTGGGGCTCCACCCGCCGCGGTCGAACACGATCGTGGGCCGCGCGTCGGCGCCGACCAGCCCGCGGACCTGCGCGGTGACGGCCCGCAGCTCGCCGACCAGCGACGCGCCCGGCGGCGCCTGCCACACCAGCACCCCGTCGCCGACATCGTCGCTGGTGACGTCCGCCGCTGTCTGCTCGGGTGCGGGCGGTGCCGGCTCGACACGCGCGCGACACGCTGTTCAGCGACACCCCCACCCGGTCGGCGATGGCCTGCATCGACAGACCCTGCGCCCGCAACGCGGCGATCTCGGCGACGCTGCGCGCGTGGTGGCGCTCGGTCGGCCGGCCCGCCTACCCCGCCGCGTCGCGGCTGCTGATCTGCGCGGACTCGGGCGGCTCGAACGGCTCACGGCTGCGGCTGTGGAAGGTCGAGCTCGCGGCGCTGGCCGCCGAGACCGGTGTCGCGATCACGGTGTGTCATCTCCCGCCGGGCACCAGCAAGTGGAACAAGATCGAGCACCGCATGTTCGCGCACATCTCGATGAACTGGCGCGGCCGACCGCTGGAAACCCACGAAGCGGTCGTGCAACTCATCGGTGCGACCACCACCCGTGAAGGTCTACGGATCCACGCCGAGCTCGACGAGCACGCCTACCCCAAGGGCATCAAGATCACCGACAGACAGATGGCTGCCCTGCCCCTGACCAAACATGACTTCCACCCCGACTGGAACTACACGCTCGAGCCCCAAATGCCAACGTTGTAATTCACCAGGCCCTCAGCCTCGACGAGCTGCCACAGCTGTGGACGTGCTGCGCGACATGGCGATCGTCGGGTCCCGACCGGAGCGCCCGGTGTTCGTCGACCAGTTCAGCCAGGACGTCGCGGGCTACCGGTGGCGCCATCGCCTGCCCGTGAGCCTGACCGGGCTCGCCCAGGTCGAGGACTCCCGTGGCGACCGCCCGATCGCGGAACGCGTCGGCTTCGACAACCACTACATCGAGCACTGGTCGCTGTGGCGGGACGTCAGGTTGCTGCTGCAGACCGTGATGGTGCTCGTTCGCGACGCGCTGAAGGTACGCAGGCGCCGCTGACTTCGGAAGCGACGACGTCGTCAGCCAGGCGCGCGCCGGGCGTCACACCGGTGGTCGCCGGGCCGCGGCGTGGGGGACGGTCACCACGTCGAGCCAGCGGGCGAGCGCGCCGACGTAGAGGGGGAAGGTGTGCATAGCGATGCGGCCGCCGTTGAACAGGTCGCCGACCATCACCTGCGTGGCGAGGAAGACGAAGAATGCGAGCACGAGCACGTCCGGGACGTGGAAGACCGAGCCGTTGTCCGGCGGGCGGCGGGTCACGCGCGCGGCCACTACGACGAGCGCGACGAGGACGCCGACCGGGATGATGGTCACGACCAGGCCCTTCAGCGTCGGCAGCTGGACGAGGGCGATCGCAAGGTCGCTGCCGACGTCGCCGAGCCGCAGGGCGGTGCCGTTGCCGGGGAGATGCAGAGCGCTGCGTGCCAGCAGGTACAGCACCGGCGACACTACCGCGACGATCAGTTGAGGATATGCCGTGAACCGGCCCACGTCGGAGCGGCGAACGAAAGACCAGAGCCACCGGCCGACCAGCAGGGCCGCGAACACGAGCACGATCTTCTCGTTGACCGCGATCGCGACCAGCGATAGGACGCCGAACGCCACCGGACGGTCGATGAGGTACAGCATGATGGCGATGTAGCACACCGCCAGCGGGTCGATGCCGCCCAGCCCCATGTACAGCGTCAACAAGATCGCCGTCACCGCGGTCAGTGTCGAGGCCAGTACTGAGGCGCCGTAGCGATTACGGGCCAGCGCGTAGACCACGAGCGCCACGCCGATGGTCGCCAGATAAGAGACCATCGTCAGGGCCTGCGTCGCGGCCAGGTACGCGTCGTCAGCCATCTCGAGCTGCGAGAACTCATACGTCGGCAGCGCGTAGTACAGCGGGATGCCCGGTGCGACCGACAGGATCCGGTAGCCGCGCGGTGAGCGGGCGAGCAGCTCGGGCTGGCGGTGCTCGCCCTCGCCGCGTTCGCCGACCATCGCCAGCAGGAACGGCGCGTAGTCGTCCCGCGGCGTGGTCTCGAACGCCACGATCCGGTAGGCGTCGAAGAACAACGGCACGGTCAGGGCCACGAGCGCCACCGCCAGGACGATGTACTCCAGCGGACGCGCTCGACGGCCGACGGCGACAGGGTGCTCGCCCTCGTCGGTCGGCTGGGTCGTGTGTGGTGCCAGCGGGTTCACGAGCGCCGAAGTGTCGCACATCGTCGATCAGGCATCCAACCGATGTGCGGCCGGTGCCCTCACCGCCGCCGGTTGACACCCGCGGCGCCCGGCCCCACACTGTGCTGGATCGCATCGCGACGGGCACGGCGGGAACATGGGCGCGTCGGCGAACGCAGGACGGGCACCAAGACGGCCTCACACTGACGCGGGTCATGCCGACGGATCACCCCAGGTGTCTCATCGCGTAGACGCGAGCTCCGACCGCACGAGGTCGCCCGTGCAGACGAAGGAGAAGGCATGACGACAGCTGCTGATCGGCGGTCACTTTCCATCATCCTCCCCGCCTACAACGAAGAGGCGCTGATCGCGGACACGCTCGACCAGGTCCGCACCTACATGCTCGGGCTGTCTGACCGCTACGACTGGGAGATCGTCGTCGTCGACGACGGCAGCGCGGACGCCACCGGCGACGTCGCGGTCTCCTACGCCGCGCAGCACCCCAACGTGCGGGTGCTGCGTCACCACTCCAACTTCAACGTGGGCCAGGCCCTGCGGTATGCGTTCTCGACGTGCACGACCGACTACCTGATCACCCTCGACAGCGACCTGAGCTACGGGCCGGAGCACATCGGCCGGCTGCTCGAGACGATCGAGCGCACGCGGGCGCGGATCGTGATCGCCTCGCCCTACCTGGCGGGCGGCATGCTGACCAACGTGCCGCGCGTTCGCGAGCTGGCCAGCCGCAACGCCAACCGTCTGCTCTCGATGACCGCGCCCGGCGAGCTGAGGACGCTGACGGGCATGGTGCGGGCGTACGACCGGCGGTTCCTGGCCAGCATGGACCTGAAGTCGACCGACGTCGCGATCAACACCGAGATCATCTACAAGGCGCAGCTGCTCGGGGCGAAGATCGTAGAGATCCCCGCGCACCTGGACTGGACGCGGCAGCTGGCGGTCTCGGGTGCCCGGTCGTCGAGCATCCGGCTGACCCGCAGCGCGCTGGCCTACGTGCTGTCAGCGTTCGTGTTCCGTCCCATCATCTTCTTCGCGATCCCCGGTGCGCTCGCGTTGCTGGCGTCGCTGTGGACGCTGATGTGGGCGGCGTACCGGACGTACGAGAACTACCCGGAGTCGACCGAGGGGTTCTCCGGAGCGGTGGCGCTGGCATACCAGGCCGCGCCGCACACGTTCCTGGTCGGCGGCGTCGCGTTCATCATCGGCGTGCAGCTGCTCAGCCTGGCGATTCTGTCAATGCAGAACAAGCGCTACTTCGAAGAGGTCTTCCACCTCGGCACCACCGTCCTGCGCCACGTCGCTCCCGGCCTGGACGGCATGGACGCGGCGCGTGCCGGCTCCGACCCCTGGGCCCGCGCTGGCGGACCGGACACAGAACGCACCGACGGTGACGCCGCAGCGCAGGCGCGCGCGCCGGTGCGGTAGCCGCGCGGGCGGTTCTATCCGGCGGTGCCGGCGGGCTCGGGTGGCTGGCCGGCCATGTCAGCGAGGCGCACGCCGGTGAGGACCCACGCGAACGTGCCCAGCGTCAGCACGGG
>JAHWKT010000061.1 GCA_019347695.1 Actinomycetota bacterium
GGTCAGGGTGGGTATCGGCGTCGTGGTCGAGGTGGCGTTCGTCGGCTACCTGGTGGCGTGCCGGCCGCGCGGTGTCCGCGGTCAGCTCAACGGACGTCGACCTCGCCCAGCCTCGCCGGCAGGTCAACCAGCGTCGGGCGCACGTCGGGGTACAGGTCGGCGTCGGTGAACCCACCGTAGGCCCGCTCGTGGGCGGGTTCGAGCACGCGCCAGTCGACGCCCCCGGCCAGGCGGTCGAACACCGCCGTGGCGCCGCGCCGTCGTGTCCGTCACAGCCGGCCCGCCGCCTTGGTGTCGAGGTACGTGTCGCACAGCGCGGCTGCCAGCCCGCCGGGGACCGCGTCGATCACGGTGACACCCACCGCGCGCAGCTGCGCGGCGGTGGCGGCACGCTGGTCGAGTGCGCGGATCGCGGCGGCACGTCGGTAGATGTGCTCCACGGTCCGCGGCGCAGCCGTGCGCCACCGCTCGACCACCGGATCGACCACGGCGGCGACGACGGCCAGATGGCGGCGTCGCACCAGCCCGAGCGCCGGCAGCAGCGTCTGCGTCGCCGCTTCGCTGGCCAGCTCGGTCAGCACGATCAGCAGCGACCGTCGTGGGAACCGCCCCAGCGCGTTGGCGAACGCAGCGCGGTAGTCCGACTCGACCAGCCTGGGCTCGATCACCGACAGTTGCGCCGTGACGTGCCGCAGCTGATCGGTCTGGTTGCGTGGCGGCACCGTCGCCAGCACCCGGTCGGCGAACGCGATCATGCCGACGCGGTCGCCCATGCCGGTCACGAGCCGCGTGACGGCCTGCGCGGCGTCGATCGCGTGCTCCAGCCGCGCCAGTCCCTCGGTGCCGCCCGGCGCGTCGGCCACCGCGGTAGCCGACACCGCGGGATCAGCGCCCACGAGTGCCGCCATCGTGCGCCCGCAGTCGACCAGCAGCAGCACAGTCTGATTGCGCTCGGCCTGGTAGGTACGCACGATCGCGTGGGGTGACCGGGCGGTGGCCGCCCAGTCGATGCGCCGCACCTCGTCGTCGACCGTGTAGTCGCGCAGCGTGTCGAACTCCATGCCGCCGCCGTGCATGCGCACGGTCCGCTCACCCAGCTGCAGCTGCCGGGCGCGTTGCAGGCGCAGCTCGGTCTGCGCCTGCGAGCGGAACGGCGGGTAGACGGTCAGCACGTGGCGCAGGGGCCGCCACCGCTGCCTCGCCGCCAGACCCCACGGGCCGGTGACCCGCAGCGTCACCCGCTCGAGCACGAACCGCCCCCGCCGCTGCGGTGTCAGGTCGACACCGCGCCGCGCCCGTCCACCGGGCGGCACGGTCATCGTCGTGCGCCGCGTCGGCGCGCCGAGGGCGTCGACGAGTTCGTCGGCCAGCGCCACCCGCAGGTGCCGTCGCGTCGGGTTGGTGACCGTCCACACCAGCCGTCCCGTCATGCCCCTGGTCAGCACGTCCGGGGCGTCACGGCCCACGTCGACCCGTTCGGGCCGCGGCGCGCGCAGCCAGTCGACGGTCGCGGCGACGGCGAGCACGCCGTCGACCAGCACCACCCACCGGACAGCGACGAACGGTGCGAGCACGGCGGTGGCCGCCGCGCACACCGCGAGCCTGAGCGTGACGACGGGCAGCACGTCGTCTCAGCGCGGCACGGCCGTGGCGCGCAGCAGGTTGCGCAGCACGTTGTCGGCGGTCGCGCCCTCCAGCTCGACCTCGGGTCGCAGCAGCAGGCGATGGCGCCAGGTCGGCAGGCACATGGCCTGCACCTCGTCGGGCGTCACGAACTCGCCGCCGTGCAGCAGCGTCCACGCCTTGCTGGTGTGCAGCAGCATCGCCAGGCCGCGGGGACTGATGCCGAGCCGGACCGACGGCGAGCTGCGGGTGGCACGGGCGAGATCGACGAGGTAGGAGATGATGCGTTCGTCGACCCGCACGGCGGTGGCCGCGGCCCGTGCCCGCTCGATCGCGGCGCTGTCGGCGACCGCGCGCACGCCGGCACGGCTGACGTCGGTGGCGTCGAACCCGGCGTCGTGGCGGCCGAGCATGGCGCGCTCCTGCTCGGGCTCGGGATAGCCGACCGACAGCTTGACCAGGAACCGGTCGATCTGCGCCTCGGGCAGGGGATATGTGCCCTCGTACTCGACCGGGTTCTGCGTGGCGATCACCAGGAACGGGTCGGGCAGGCGGTGGCTGTGGCCCTCGACCGTGACCTGGCGCTCCTGCATCGCCTCCAGCAGCGCTGCCTGGGTCTTGGGCGGTGTGCGGTTGATCTCGTCACCGATCAGCAGGTTGGTGAACAGCGGCCCCTCGTGGAAGGTGAACCGCCCGGTCTCCTGGCGGTAGATCACGCGCCCGATCAGGTCGCTGGGCATGAGGTCCGGTGTGAACTGCACACGGCGCACGTCGAGGTCGAGCGCGGCGGCCAGGGTGGTCGCGGTGAGGGTCTTGGCGGTGCCGGGCACGCCCTCGAGCAGCGCGTGACCGCCGACGATCAGCGCGACGAGCAGCCCGTCGACGACGGCGTCGTGGCCCACGATGACCTTGGCGAGCTCGTCGCGGACGTCGGCGAGCAGGTCCTGATGGGTGGCGGCGTCAGTGGACATCTCCTCGGTCTTCCTGTCCGGCGGGCCGGGTCCCGGCATGTGCTGTGGGTTGGGGCGTCACGCGTGGCGGCGTGTCGTGGTGGGCGAACGTCTCGTGCAGACCACGCTCCACCGCGGCGAGCTCGGCGGTCGCGCGCAGCAGGGCCGCGTCGTCCGCCGGTGCGTCCGGCTCGAGCGCGGCGGCGACCACCGCGCCATCCTGCCCTGTCCGCTCGGCGATCGCGGCGGACAGCTCGCTCGCCGTGGCGCCGGCGGGCAGCCCGAGCCGGCGTGCCGCCCGCCGCCGGGTGTCTCGCGCGATCCGATCGATGGTGGCGGCGCGTGCGCCGTTGCGGGCGAACAACACGCCCACCGCCACGGTCTGCTCGGCGCTCGCCAGCGCGACCGGCGGCTCGTCGACGAGCGGTGGGCCCAGGCGCCGCGCCCGCCACACGACCAGCACCCCGAACGCCACGAGCAGCTGCAGCACCGCCACCCGGACGCCCGCCGGCACCAGGTCTGCCAGCCCGACCTGCGCGTCGGCGGGGGCACCCAGGGTCGGGCGGACCACGGTGACGGGTCCCCCGCCGGCCGGCGTCAACAGCTGCACCGCCAGCACCGCGTGATCGGCGTCGCCCAGCTGGCTGTTCATCAGGATCTCGGCACTGCCCAACGCCGCGACGTGGCCGCGCCCGACGGGCTCGATCACGAGCCAGGAACCGTCGGGGGTGTCGAAGCAGCCGACACCGCCGTCGGGCACCTCGTAGGCGACGCCTGACCTGGGTCGCAGGGTCGCGACGTCGCCCAGCGCCGCGACGTCGCAGTCACGCGACAGCACCCGATCGAGGAAGCCCACACCGCCCGCCGGCTCCGGCGCGAGCGGAGAGCCCGGATCGGCGAGCACGAGCCGGGCGCCGTCCTCGACGCGCCGGCGCAACGCGGTGCGCGCGGTGTCGCCGAGCTTGTCGTCAAGCAGCAGCACGATGTCGGCGGCACCAACCTCATCGGGATCGGCGATCTCGACCTCGCGCCCCAGCGCCTCGAGCACCTCGACGAGCGCCCTGGTGCCGTTCGCCCCCGTCGACTCGGGATCCAGCGGCACACCCTTGTCGGGCAGCACCGCGGTCACGACCGCGACCACGAGGATCGCCAACGCCAGGACCAGCAGCGCCCACCACTCGCGCAGCTGCCGCCACAGCCAGCGCCACAGCACCAGATCGTCGGCGGGCGCCGTGGCGTCGGCCGCTCCCGGTTCCGCATCCGTCGCCGCGGCCGCCCTGCCGGCGGTGCTCACGCCGGCACCAGCGCCCGCCGCCGCACCGTCTCGGCAGCGTCGCGCAGCGCGCGGACGTCGGCCGCGGCGACCTCGCGGCGGTCGTACCACGCGGCCTCGAACGCCGCCGTGACCGCGGTCATCGCGGGGGCGGTGTCCGGTGCGACGTCGACGACGTCACGCAGGTAACCGCGGGCGGTGCGCCCGGCCGTCTCGTGGATCATCCCGGCGGCGACCAGGTCGGCCAGCAGCGCGCGATAGTGCGACCGCAGCGCGGGCGCCCACGCGTGCTGCGCCTCGTGTCGCTGCGCGTCTGCACGCCAGTCCCGCGCGGTGCGGCCACCGATCGTCCCCGGCGCCGGCGGACCGGCGCGATCGGGGCGGACGCGGCGCAGCAGCCGCCACCCGAGCAGGGCGATGCCGCCGACCACAGCACCGAGCAGCACCACGCCGAGACCGTTCCCGCCGACCGCGATGACGTCGGCGATCACCTCGGCGACCTGATCGAGCAGCCACCGCAGCGCACGCGACACCAGCCCCGGCTGTGCCTGCTCGTAGCCCGACAGCACGTCGGCGGCGACCTGTCGGATCTGCGTCGGCTCGAGATCGGACGGCGTCAGCCGCGCCATCGTCACCACCCGTGGTCGCCTGGGTCCCCGAGCTCGTCGGCCAGCTGCGACAGGTCGTAGCCCTCGGCCCGGACCCGGCGGTCGAAGTAGATGAGCACGAGCGCCGCGCCCAGCAGCGTGTTGGACAGCAGGCTCGTGACGATGCTGCCGGCGGTGATCACGACCGCGCCGACGGCGGTGCCGACCGCCGCGCCCAGCGCCTGGAACGGCAGTCCGAGCACGATGTTGACGATCGTGACAACGATGTAGACGACCAGCATGGTGCCGAGCACGAACCCGGTCCTGCCCTTGACCAGGGTGTTCGATCGTCGCATCGCCTGCACCGGGCCGGCCCGTTCGAGCATCACCGCCGGGACGGTCAGCAGCAGTCGGACGACCGCGATGATCGCGACGACCGCGCTCACGATGACCCCGACGCCGCCGGCCACCAGCAGCGCGTCGACGCCCGCCGCCGCGCCGGTCGCGAGCACGAAACCGGGCAGGAGGAAGATCAGCAGCGGCAGGATCCCGACGAGGATCACGGCGGCCAGCAGCGGCAGGTAGCGGCGGCCGGCAGCGCGCACGCCGTCCATCGGTTCCACCGTGCCGGCACGGTATCCGCGGGCGGCGATCCACACGGCGATCCCGTAGATCAGCGGGCTCAGCAGCAGGCCGGCGATCCCCGCCAGCCCGCTACCGACCACCGTCTCCGTGAACTGCTCGAAGTCCTGCTCGTCAAAGCTGCCGGCGACCTCGGGGTTCTGCAGGGTCTCCAACAGCCCGGGCGTCGACCCGAACATCTGCGCCAGCACGAAGCCCGACAACAGCGAGAGCGGCACGACCACCACACCGAGCCCGATCGCGAACGCCCGCCAGTGGCGCCGCGCGAGCCGGAAGGTGCCGTCGAGCACCTCGCCGAGGCTCAGTGGCCGCAGCCGCTCGGGACTCGCGTCGCCACCCCACGGATCGGCCCCACCCGGCTGCGGCTGTGCCGGCACATCGCGCCCGCGCTCGGTGTTCCACGGATCGAAGTCGCGCTCGCGGTCCTCAGGGTCCTGACCCCAACTCACCTGTCTGCCTGTCTGTCGCGGTGTTCCGGCGCTCAGCCTAGACCAGTCCCATCGGACGTGACGGTGCGGCGTGAAGTGCCAGCACGCGGCCGCCGACCACGAGCCACGCGGCGGCGGCGTGCCCGGTGACGGTGGCGTTGACGCCGCCGAGCAGGTCGCGGTAGCGGCGGCTGGCCGCATCGGCCGGCACGATGCCCATGCCGACCTCGTTGGAGATGACCACCGTCGCGGCCGAGCGGGCCGCGGCGGCGGCGCCGATCGCGTCGGCGGCCGCGAGCACGCCGGCGTCGTCGTGGGCATCGACCATGGTGGCCAGCCACAGGGTGAGGCAGTCGACGATCACGAAGTGGTCGCCGGGGGTTGCGGCGAGTGCGCCGACCACGTCGCGTGGCTCCTCGATCGTCGTCCACGTCGCCGGCCGCTCGGCGCGGTGACGGTCGATGCGTCGGCGCATCTCGTCGTCGCCGGCGGTCGCCGTGGCGACGAACGTGACCGGACCATCGAACCCGTGACCCCAGCGCACGGCCAGTGCGCTCTTGCCGCTGCGCGCGCCGCCGAGCAGCACCGTCAGCGCGCCGCCGTGCCGTGGTTGCTCGGACATCGTCGTGGGGTGTCAGTAGTCGATGCCGCGGCGCGCCCGGATGCCCCGGTCGAAGGCGTGCTTGACCTTGCGCATCTCGGTGACGGTGTCGGCGACCTCGATGATCTCCGCGGGCGCGTCACGACCGGTGAGGATCACCGTGGTCTGCTCGGGCCGGTCGCGCAGCGTGGCCACGACCTCGGCCGTGTCGATCCAGCCGTAGTTCATGGGGTAGGTCACCTCGTCGAGCATCACGACCTGGTACTCGCCGCCGCCGATGACCTCCTTGGCGTGGCGCCACGCCTCGAGCGCCACCGCCTGGCTGCGATCCAGGTCGTCGGACTCCCACGTGAAGCCGTCGCCGATCGTCCACCAGTCGATGCCGAGCTCGCGCGCCGACTGCTCCTCGCCGACCTTCCAGTCGCCGGACTTCATGAACTGCACGACACAGACGTTCCAGTTGCGCGCCCGCGCCCGCAGCAGCGTGCCCAGGGCGGCGGTGGTCTTGCCCTTGCCGTCACCGGTGTTGACCAGCACCAGCGACGGCGCCCACGCGCGTTCCTCGCCGCGCGGGGCCTCGGTCGGCGGGATCTGACTCATGAATCCTCCAGGATGGTGTCGACGATGTGGAGATCGAGATGGGTGGCTACGGCGTCCGCCAGTGTCGCGAACACCTGCTCGAGCGTGGGTGCCGCGTCGACGCCCAGCAGTGCGCGTAGCAGCGACGGGTGCTCGAGCAGGCCGTGGATGCTGACGCCGAGCACGTTGTCGCGTGCGAACCCGCGTCCGTCCGGCAGCACCGCAGCGACGGCGCCGGTCGCGGTGGTGACGCCGTGGCGGATCTCGTAGCCGGTCGCCGTGTGGTGCGACCACGGTCGCCACGGCCCCGCGAGCGCCGTGAACCGCGACCGCACGGTCGCCGTCAGCTTGTCGGCGGCGAACGTGGTCCGCAGCGGCAGCAGCCCCAGACCGTCGCGAGCGCCGTCGACGGCATGCGGATCGTCGAGGCGGTCGCCGAGCAGTTGCATGCCGCCGCAGATCCCCAGGACCGGTGTCCCGTCGGCCGCCGCGCGTGTGACTGCGGTCGCCAGGCCCGTCGCGTGGAGCCAGTCGATGCTCGCGGCGACGTGCTTGGCGCCGGGCAGGACGATCATCCGGGCGCCGTGCAGCTGTGACGGCCGCCTGGCCCAGCGCACCGGCGCCACCCGGCGCAGGACGGCGAACTCGTCGAGGTTCGAGATCGTGGGGTAGGCGACGATCGCGAGCGGGTCGCCGTCACCGTCGCCTGGTTCCCACCGTCCCGCAGCGTCCTCGTCGGGCAGGCCGTGATCCATCCACGGCAGCACGCCGAGCACCGGGACGCCGGTGCGCTCGTGCAACCCGGTCAGCCCGGGCGTCAGCAGCGCGGGGTCGCCCCGGAAGCGGTTGAGCACGAACCCGTGGATGCGGGCCCGCTGCGCCTCCGGCAGCACGGCCCAGGTGCCGTAGCAGTGGGCGAGCGCACCGCCGCGGTCGATGTCGCTGACGAGCAGCACGGGCGCGTCCGCGGCCTCGGCGACGCGCATGTTCGCCAGGTCGTAGGGCCACAGGTTGAACTCGGCGGGGCTGCCCGCTCCCTCGATGATCACCAGGTCATACTCGGCGAGCAGCGAGTGCAGGCTCGCGGAGATGTCCCCCCACAGCGCCTCGGTGCGGTCCTTCCACGCCAGGCGGCTCAATGTGGCGTCCACCTGGCCGAGCCGCACGACCTGGCTGCGGGTGTCGGCCTCGGGCTTGACCAGCACCGGGTTCATCCGCACGTCCGGGGTGACGCCGCAGGCCCACGCCTGCAGCGCCTGGGCGGTGCCGATCTCGCCGCCGCGGACCACCCTGGCGTTGTTCGACATGTTCTGCGCCTTGAAGGGCGCCACCGCGATGCCCGCCCGAGCTGCGTGGGCACACAGCGCGGTGGTCAGCAGGCTCTTGCCCGCCGAGCTCGCGGTGCCCTGCACCATCAGCGCGCGCCCGGTCACGACGCCAGCCCCACAGCGACTACGGTGGCCGCATGCGCATCGTCTCGCTGCTGCCGTCCGCCACGGAGATGCTGTTCGCGATCGGCGTCGGCGACCGGGTGGTCGGGGTCACCCATGAGTGCGACTTCCCGCCGGCCGCGACGCAGCGCCCGTCGGTCACCCGCGATCTGCTGCCGCCCGGGCTGTCGGCCGCCGAGATCGACGCTGCGGTCTCGGCTGGCATCCGCGACGAGCACACCATCTACGCGCTCGACGTCGACACGCTGCGCGCCCTGCAGCCCGACGTCGTCGTCGCCCAGCAGCTGTGTGACGTGTGCGCCGTGCCGGTCGCGGCCGTCGACGCCGCGCTGTGCGCCCTGGCGCCCCACGCGCGCGTGGTGGCGGCCGACCCCCACACCCTCGACGACCTGTTCGCGGCGATCACCGCGCTCGGTGGCGAGGTCGACGCGGCCGAGCCGGCCACTCGGCTCGTCGACGCGCTGCGTGGACGTCTGGCCGCGGTCGACGCGGCCGTCGCCGGGCGGCCCCGACCGTCGGTCGCGATGCTCGAGTGGCCCGACCCGCCGTGGCTGCCCGGCCACTGGGCGCCGGACATGATCGAGCGGGCGGGCGGCGCGAGCCTGTTCGGCGTCTCCGGTCAGCCGTCGCAACGCGCGACCGTCGGCGAGCTGGGCGCCGTCGACGCCGACGTGGTGGTGGCCGCGTTCTGCGGGTTCCATCTCGCGCAGACGGTCGAGCACGTCGAGGGCATCGTCGACCGGCCGGCGTGGCGGTCGCTGACCGAGGGTGCCCGGGTGGTCGCGGTCGACGGCTCCGCATATGTCAGCCGGCCGGGTCCGCGGCTGATCGACGGCGTCGAGCTGCTCGCGCACGTGCTGCACGGCGTCGGTGAACCGCCCGCGGCGGACGCCGTCGCCGAGCTCCGCGACGGCGCGTGGCACCGTCCGGCGACGCCGGCCAGCTGAGCACGTCATGCGCGGATCGCCCGCAGTGCGGTGCGCAGCACAGCCTGCGACTCGGGGGGCTGCGCGGAGAGCCGGAGCGCGTCGGGGCGCCCGAACGAGGTCGCGTCGCGCACGCCGATGCCCGCCAGCCGCAGTTGCCGCGTGGTAGCGGTGGCGTCGCCGACGCGGGCCAGCAGGTAGTTGGCGCGGCCGGTCTCCACCGGCACCTCACACGCGCGCAGCTCCGCGGCCAGTTCGTCGCGCCACCGCCACAGGGTCGCGCGGCTCGTGCGCACCCACCTGCGCGCCGCGGGGTCGGTGATGCAGGCCAGGAACGCCACACCGTGGGCCGACAGCACCCACGACGGGGCAGCGCGCAGCCGCGCGGCGTCGTCGGGCGCAGCGAGCACGTACCCGGCGCGGACACCGGTGACCCCATGCGCCTTGTTGGGTGCCCACAGCTGCCAGGAGTCCGCTGGCGGCGGGGGCCGCTGCTGCGACAACGGGTGGTACGCGAGGTCGAGCAGCAGGCGGCACCCGGACGTCTTCGCCTGCGCGGCGAGGCGTCGCAGCACATCGGCGCCGGACACGTGACCACCAGGGCTGGACGGCACACACAGGACCGCCAGCTTCGCGACGCCCAGCAGTGCGCCGAACGCGTCGAGATCGCGGGCGGACCGCACCGTGACCCCCGCCACGGCGGCGGCGTAGCGGTACTCGCCGAACGTCGGCTCGAGCAGCAGCAGCGGGCCGCCGGTCGTCCGGACCGCACGGTGGATCAGCTCGCAGGCGCCGGCACCGACCACGACGTCGGCGCGGTCGCGCCGATGCAGGTGTGCGAGCCGCTCGCGGACGTCGGTGTAGGCGGGGTCCGGGTAGCGCGACGGATCCGCGGTCGCCAGCGCCGTGAGCGCCATGGGGCTGGGGCCGAGCGCGTTGGCGTTGGTCGAGAAGTCGATCGCCGCCGGTGGCGCGCTGTCGGCGCCCCCGTGCGGGGGAGCGGTCGGGGCGAACGGCCCGTTCACCTCGCGGGCCTCCCACACACCGACGCGCCGATTGCGGCCGCCGTCGCGGCGGCGCGGATCGCGGTGATCGCGCGGTCGACGTCGGCGTCGCCGGGCGTCCGGCCGGTCGGGTTGACGACGTACACGCCGGGCTTGCGCAGCCGCAGGTCCCAGCGCACCGCGACCGCGGCCATCGGCCAGCCCGCGTTCGGCGATGCGGTGACGCTCGCGGCTGACGCCACGCGCCGCAGGTCGCGGGTCGGCGCGAGGAGCACAGCGGTGGCGCGGGCGGGCAGCCAGTTCGCCACGTCGTCGGCACGGGCGGCGGCCGCACCCCACCACCGCCACGATTCCGTGCGGTAGCCCCACATCGCATCCGCCGTGTTGACGAAGCGGTACACCGCCGCACCCGGCAGTCCCGCCAGCCCGTACCACCACAGCGGCGCCACGATCGAGTCCGACGCGTTCTCGGCCAACGACTCGATCGCCGCCTCGCGCACCTGGGCGTGGTCGAGGTCGGCGACGTCGCGGCTGACCAGCATCGCCAGCCTGCTGCGGGCGCCGTCGAGGTCGCGCCCGACGGTGCGTCCGACCCCGGCGATCTCGTCGGCGAGCATCCGCTCGGCGAGCAGCGTCGACAGCACCGCCGCCTCGGCGAGCACGCGGGCCAGCGGTGGCAGCGGCCGCAGGCACCGCCGCAGCAGCGCGGCACCGGCGCCGGCCAGCGCGCACCCAACCGCGACGCCGACGCCCCCGGTGACGCGCTGTCGTGCCCGTGGCGCGTCGGTCCGGCGACGGGCCGCACAGCCGTCGAGGTAGCGACCCATCCACACGACCGGGTGGACGTGCGCGAACGGCTCGCCTGCCCACCGGTCGACGAGCAGCGCGAGCAGTGGCACGGCGGTCATCGGCCGGTCTCCCTGGCGGTCGAGCGTGCGGGGATCAGCGCGAGTCCGCCGTCGGGCGCGGTGACGACGTGGACGTCGGCGTCGAAGTGCTCGGCGATCCGGTCAGGGGTCAGCACCTGCGCGGGGGCACCGTCGGCCGCGATCCCACCGTCGTCGAGCAGGACGAATCGGTCGGCGAACTGCGCCGCCATGGTGAGATCGTGCATCGCGGCGAGCACCGTCAGCTCGCACTCGGTCCGCAGGCGGTCGACCAACTCCAGCACCTGTTGACGGTGTCCGATGTCGAGTGCCGCGGTTGGTTCGTCGAGCAGCAGCACCGGCGTCTGCTGCACCAGCGCGCGGGCGAGCACGACCCGCTGCTGCTCGCCGCCGCTGAGGGTCTGGACCGGACGCTGCGCGAACGCGTGCAGGTGCAGCCGGGCCAGCGTGTCGGCGGCGATCTGCAGGTCGCCGCCGCCCTCGACGCCGAGGTACGGCAGGTGTGCGGTGCGTCCGAGCAGCACGTAGTCGGTGACGGTCATCTCGTCGGGGATCACCGGGCGCTGCGGTACCAGCGCGACGCGTCGTGCGCGGCGTCGGGGCGGCGCCGACAGCAGGTCGTCACCGGCGACGGTCACCTGGCCCGTGGCCGGCACGGCGCCCGTGATCGCATGCAGCAGCGAGGTCTTCCCGGCGCCGTTCGGACCGATCAGCGCCGTCCAGGTGCCGGCGGCCACCGTCAGCGACACACCGGCCACGGCGGTGTGGTCGCCGTAGGTGACGCGCACGTCGTCGATCGTCAGTGCGGCCGGACCGTCGCCGGGGTGCTCGGTGCCCGGTTCGGGGAGCGCATCTGCCATGTTGGGGAGTCCATCGTACGTAGTGACCGATTGGCTCCCCGACGTAGACGGTTGGCGCCCCACCGCGGGTGACGGGCGGTCCTGCCGCTTCAGGCGGCGGTCCATCACGGACCCCCGACGCGACGGTGGCGCAGCACCACGACGAAGAACGGCGCGCCGATGAACGCGGTCACCACGCCGATCGGGATCTCCGCCGGCGCGAGCACCATGCGCGCCAGCAGGTCGGTGAGCACCAGGAACGCGCCACCGAACAGCAGCGCCAGGGGCAGGATGCTGCGGTAGGACCAGCCGGCGAGCAGCCGCACCGTGTGCGGCACGATGATGCCGACGAACCCGATGAGGCCGCTGACGGCGACGGCCGCCGCCGTACCCAGCGACGCGGCGACCACGACGACGACCCGCACCCGGGTCACCGGCACGCCGAGCGCGGTCGCCTCGCGGTCGCCGACGCCGATCACGTCGAGCAGCCGCCGGTGGCCCAGCAGCGCCACCGACGACACGGCCACGTACGGCAGGATCAGCAGCACCTCGTCCCAGCCGGTGGTCGACAGCCGCCCGAGGATCCAGGCGTACACCCGACGGATCGACTCGGCGTTGCGCATCTGTACGAACGTCTGCACCGCTGTGAAGAACGCCGCGACGGCGACGCCGGCGAGGATGAGCGACACCGTTCCACGGTCCCCGGTGACCGAACGCGACAGCACGTAGGTCGCGCCGACACCCGCCAGCGCGCCGGCGAACGCGGCCAGCGGCAGCGGGTCGATCCACCACCGGGTGGCCGCCGGCAGGTAGGCGATCGCCAGCGTCGCCCCGACCCCGGCGCCGGCGGCGATGCCGAGCAGGTAGGGGTCGGCCAGCGGGTTGCGGAACACCCCCTGGTAGCCGGCACCCGCGATGGCGAGCATCGCACCGACCAGCACGCCAAGGACCACGCGAGGTAGCCGCAGCTGCCACAGGATCGCGGTGTCGCGCGCCGACAGCCCGGAGTCGACGTCGACACCCGGCAGCCGGTCGGCGAGCGACCGCAGCACGGCGGACAGCGGAAGGTCGACGGGTCCCAGCGCGATCCCGGCGAGGCAGGCCGCGACGAGCGCGACCATGCCGGCCGCCAGCCACGCCGGCCGCAGGCGCGCCGCCGGCGCCGGCGCGCCGACGGCGTCGTCCACTTCGTCACGCGTGTCGGTGGGGCGCGGCGCCGTCAGGTTCACGAACCGGACGCCTCCACGTGGGCGGTGACCGCGTCACCGATCGTGCGTACGAGGTCGACGATCCGCGGCCCCCAGCGGGAGGCGATGTCGTCGTCGAGCTCGATCACCGCGTCGTTGCGCACCGCGCTGATCTGCTCCCAGCCGGGACGCTCGGCGACGGTCTCGGCGGACTGCCCGCAGCACTTCGTGTCGGCCAGGAAGATCAGATCGGGGTCGGCGTCGATGATGAACTCCTCCGACAGCTGCGGGTACCCGCCGCCGCCGGCGCCGGCCCCGTCGGCGATGTTGCGCAGCCCGAACAGCTCGTAGATCTGGCCGATGAACGTGTCGCTGGTCACCGAGTAGTAGGTGTCGTCGAGCTCGTGGTAGTAGGTGAGCGGCTCGTCGGGCGTGGGAACGTCCGCGACGATCTTGTCGATCTCGGACCGCAGCTGCTCGACGAGCGCCGCCGCCTGGGCCGCGTGCCCGGTCGCCGTACCGAGCTGTTCGATCTGCTGGTACGCGTCGTCCAGGGTGCTCGCGGCCGGGTGCACCATGACGGGGATGTCCAGCTCGGCCAGTGCCGCCGACAGGTCGCCGCTGTCGTCGGCGATCACGACGAGGTCGGGTTCGTACCCGGCGATCGCCTCGACGTTCGGCTCGAAGCCGGACAGGTCGGTCGTGGGTGCCTCCGACGGGTAGTTCGAGAAGTCGTCGGCCGCGGCGACCTGGTCACCGGCGTCGATGGCGAACAGCATCTCGGTCGCGGTCGGCGACAGCGTCACGATCGACTCGGGGCGCTCGGAGATGGTCACCTCGCCGTTGGCGGCGGTCACCGTGACGGGGTAGGCGACCTCGCTGGCCTCGGGCGTCGCCGATGGTGGGCCGGCGTCGCCGGCGGCCTCGGTGGTGGTGTCGCCGGCCGCGGCGTCGCTGGCCGGCGACTGGGCCGCCGACCCGCACGCGGTGATCGTGAGCGCCACGGCGATGACGAGCACGGCCAGACGGGCCGTGGGAGTGGAAGACATAGGTGTCCCTCCTGAGTCGGAGGGATGAACAGCTGCTCGAGGGCGAGAGGCTCGCCGCACGAACTGCCCTTCATCCGAGAGCTGGTCCGTGACCGTCGAGGCAGGCGACCTGGCTCGTCCCCGACCTGCGCGCTGCGCGCGCGACGTGGTGGGGCTTCACAGTTGCGGGACAGCGCCGGGCTCACACCGGACTTCGCTGACCGCGACGGTACCGCCAGTGGTTCTGGCGTCGACACAATCCTAGCCGCACGTGCCGCCCCACCACCACCGTCCGTTTGTCGGCTACGCCAGCGTGATCGCCGTGCCGCTGTCGGCGGACGTGTAGGCGGCCTCGATGACGTCGACGCACCGCAGGTGATCGGAGGGTTCGCTGTCGAAGGGCAGGCCGGAGCAGAGACTGTCGATGAAGTGGCGCTGGGTGGCGTAGACGCTGTCGCCCGCGAACCCGATGTCGGGTACCTCGTAGTCGACCGGCTCGGGGATGCCCCCCAACGGATGCAGGGTCAGCGTGCCGTCGGCGTCGAGCAGCAGGTGGCCGCCGGTGCCGTCCAGGCGCATGGTGCCGAAGGTCAGCAGCGGATCGGCGGCGGTCGTCTCGTTGTAGCGGCTGGCGTCGAGCACGGCGGTGGCGCCGTCGTCGAATCCGAGCACGAGCACGGCGGCGTCCTCGCCCCTGATGGTCGGGTTGTTGCGGTGGGTTCTGGCGTACACCGACGTGACCTGCCCGAGCAGCATGCTGAACGCCTGGACGAAGTGGACTCCCACCTGCGACAGCAGCAGCCGTGGGTGCTGCCGGGCGTCGGGCTCGAGGTCGGCGTACGCCTCGTCGGGCCAGCCCTCACCGGTGCGCATGCGGAACACCAGCGTCGACGGCTCGCCCAGGACGCCGGCGGCGAGCAGTTCGTAGGTGGTGCGGTACCACGGCTGCCAGCGCCAGTTCTCGTGGATCATCAGCCGCACGGGCTGGGTCGCCATGTACTCGACGAGTGCGGCGGTGCCGGCGGCCGTCGGGGTGAGCGGCCGCTGGCAGATGATGTGTACGCCCCGCTCGGCGGCGTGGCGTACCTGCGCGGCGTGGGCCTCGGCGGGGGTGACGATGTCGACGAAGTCGGGCTCTTGCGCGGCGAGCATCTCGCGCCAGTCGGTGAACCGCGCGGTGATGCCGTGGCGCTGTGCGAGGTCGTCGGCTCTGATGGGGTCGACGTCGCAGATCGCGCTCATCCGGATGCCCGGCATCCGGTTCCAGGCGTCGATGTGGTACTCGGCGAAGTTGCCGGCCCCGATCATCACGCCGCGTAGCGGCGTGTCAGTCATCCACACCCTCCTGGACGATGACGGCGCCAACCGCCGTCGGCAATCACCGCCGTGGGCAGCGTAGCCGTTCTGGTGGCCACGGAGCACACGTGTGCCCGCAGGTGCACCATCGACCGGTGACGCAGCGGTCTGCGTGGTAGGTGGTCGCGATCGACTACCTGTCAGATCGATCACCGATCAGATCCAGGTGTTGAACCACATCCGCATCCGCCAGGCGGCCTCGGTGATCTGCCACCCGTAGTAGACGGGCGACCAGAACACGAACGCGGCCAACGCCACCACGCCGGCGCCGACCGGCACCCAGCGCAGGCCCTGCCGTGGCAGCAGCCGGATCGCGGCCCACCCGAGGGCCAGCATGACGAACGGCACGAGCGGCAGCGCGTAGAAGAAGAACAACGGTCGCGACGGTCCGAGCCACGGCAGGTACTGGCCGAGCAGGAACACCAGGATCGTGGCGGCCACCCGATCGCGGTGCCGCACCGCCGCGTAGAGCAGGAACGGATAGACGGCCAACGCCATCCACCAGATCGCCGGGTTCCCGAGCCCGATGATCTCCTCGACGGTACCCGGCGCGACCGCGCACGAGTCCCGTTCGGACGGGTCCGCCTCGCACGACTCGTAGTAGTAGACGACCGGTCGGCGGGTCACGGGCCACAGGATGGCCGGCGCCCGGTAGCTGTGCTCGACCTCGAGGTCCCGATGGAAGCGGTAGATGTCCTGCTGCTCCCCGAACCAGCCGCGGGCGATGGCACGCGGGCCGACCTCGCAGGGTGTGCTGGCGCACTCGGCGACGCCCGGGCGTGTGCGTTCGTAGTTGGCGAACCACGACGCGTACGACGTGACGTAGACGCCCAGCGGCAGGACGATCAGGCTCGCCAGGCCGAGTGCGACGGCGCGCCACAGCTGCCGATGCCACCGCCCTGTCAGCGCACGACGCCACGCGATCTCGCTGGCCAGCAGGTACAGCCCGGCGGCGCCGATCGCCAGGCCGGCCGACCACTTGGTCGCCAACGCGAACCCGAATGCCGTACCGGCGAGCCAGACGTACGGCCGCGGCATCCGCGGCATCCGACGCAGCGCGGGTGTGGCGGCGTGCGCGGACGCACTCGGATCGCCGTCGGTGCCCGCCATGGCGCCGTTCTGGGGAACGGAACCGCGCTCCACGGTGAGATCGTTCCCCAGATCGCGGCGCACGAGCGCCCAGCGGTGATCGCGGTCGATCAGCAACGCCCAGACCCCGAGCGCCACGAACAGCGCGAGGAACACGTCGAGCATCGAGATCCGGCTCATGGTCAGCGCGAGGCCGTCGATGCTGAGCAGGAACGCGGCGAGCGCCGCGACGCCGCGGCGGCGGAACAGCCGCAGGCCGATCGCGTAGGTGACTCCTACGAGCAGCGTGCCGGCCACCGCTGCGGCGGCACGCCACCCCAGCGAGTTGTCGCCGAACACGGCGATGCCCGCCGCGATCAGCCACTTGCCGACCGGTGGATGCACCACGAACACGGGATCGACGCCCTGCGTCGGGTCGGCTTCGACGCGGGGTTCGGCCTCCACGCCGTAGTCCAGCAGCTGCGCGGCGTTGGTGGCGTAGTACGTCTCGTCGAAGTAGATGCGCTCGGGGTGGGACAGGTAGGCGAAGCGCAGGCCGGCGGCGAACACGACGATGATCAGCGGCAGCAGCCAGCGCAGGCGGTCGGTGGTGCGGCGGTCGCCGCCGTCGTCCGCGGGTGCATCCCCGGCGGCGGGCGGGTTGCGGGTGTGCGCACCGGCAGCGCCGAGATCCAGAGCCATGGATGCTGCAGTCTAGCTCTGTCGACCCTGCGTGAGGTCGCGCGGGCGGGGCGTTCGACCTCGTACGGTGGGGGCCCTCGACCGCCGCCGAAAGGTGATCCGTGGCTGATCCGTCACCGTCGCAGGCGGGCAGGATCGTGCTCGTCGCGACGCCGATCGGCAACCTCGACGATCTGAGCCCGCGTGCCGTGGCGGCGCTGTCCGCCGCCGACGTCGTGGCGGCCGAGGACACCCGGCGCACGGGCAGGCTGCTGGCCCACCTCGGCCTACGCCGACCGCTGGTGCGGTATGACGACCACACCGAGGGCCGGTCGGCGGACCTGGTCGATCGCGCCGCCGCCGGCGAGACCGTGGCCGTGGCGACCGACGCCGGCACACCAGGCATCAGCGATCCCGGTTACGTGCTGGTGCGGGCGGCGGTCGACCGTGGGGTCGCGGTCGAGCTGATCCCGGGACCGGTCGCGGCGATCCACGCGCTGGTGCTGTCGGGCCTGCCCCCCGACCGCTTCGTGTTCGACGGCTTCCTGCCGCGGCGGTCCGCCCAGCGACGCGAGCACCTGGCCGCGCTGCGCGACGAGCCGCGCACGTTCGTGTGCTATCTGAGTCCCCATCGCGTCGCCGACGAACTCGACGACCTGGCCGCGGTGCTCGGCGCCCGTCCCGCCGCGCTGGCCCGTGAGCTCACCAAGCTGCACGAGCAGATCCTGCGGTCGCCGCTCGACGAGCTCGCGGCGACCGTGCGCCGCGACGGCGTCCGCGGGGAGCTGACCCTGGTGGTGGCCGGCGCGCCGCCGCCACCGGCGGTCACCGACGACGACATCACCGACCGTGTCGGCGCGCTGCTCGCGCGGGGCGTGACCACCCGCGATGCCGTCGCGCGGGTGGTCCGCGAGACCGGCGCTGGGCGCCGGCGGGTCTACGAGCTGGCGCTGCGCGCGCGCGACGACGCCGGAACGTAGGCGGTCGTGCGCCGCGGTGGGCCGCAGGCTGTGGATCCATCGCCCGCCGCGCCGAACGGTGCCCGTACACTGGGCGGCCGGGAGGTGCAGCACATGGCAGTGGCGCTCCAGCGACGACGGCTCACCGTGGACGAGTTCCACCGGATGGCCGCGTCGGGTGTGTTCGACCACGACGAGCGCCTCGAGCTGTGGGACGGAGAGATCGTCGAGAAGTCACCGATCGGGGGGCGACACGCACACGCGGTCCGGCGACTCAACCAGGTGCTCTCGTCACTGCCTGTAGAGCACGCGATCGTCGACGTGCAGAATCCGCTGCGCCTGGATCAGTACTGGGAGGTCTACCCGGACATCGTGTTGCTGCGACCGCGTCACGGTGGCTATCGCGATGTGCCGACGACCGATGACGCGATGCTGATGATCGAGGTCGCCGACACGACGGTTGCGATCGACCGGGGTCCGAAGGCGCGGCGATACGCCGCAGCCGGGATCGACATGTACTGGGTCGTCGACATCCCGGGTCGCTGTCTCGGGACGATGACGGCCGCCGGATCGGACAGGTACGGCGACGTTGCGCGTCACGAGGACGGCATGGTCATGGCCACGGGCGTGCCCGTGGACGTGGCCGCGCTGCTGTAGGGCTCGGCTCCACCGCCCGCCGGACGCCCCACCCGAGCTTCCTTTTCGCACGCTGGAGTTTGCGAGGACTGCGATGACTGCTGGGAAAGA
>JAHWKT010000002.1 GCA_019347695.1 Actinomycetota bacterium
TCGGCGGCCGGCCACGGCCGGTCGGCCCGGCGGCGTGCGAGGTTGCGCAGCACGCCGTGGGCGCAGCCGACCGTGCGGGCGCCCACCTGAGCTCGCCCGACGACGACGGTCGCCGACACCGCCGCGCGGTCCGGCAACCGCCCGTACAGCAGCTGCCCGGCCCCCAACCGCAGCAGGTCGCGCAGTCCCGGTTCGACCTGCGCCAGTGGACGCCGCACCACGTGGCCCAGCGCCCAGTCCAGCGTGCCCTGCCAGCGCAGCGTCTGGAACGCGAGGTTGGCGGCGAAGGCACGGTCACGCGTATCGAGCCCGCTGGTCCGCAGGGCACGGTCGACGGTCGGGCCGGCCCACGCTTCGTCACGGTGCACGGCGCGCACGATCCGCCAGGCGACGGTGCGGGCGTCGTCGGCGCTCCCGTTGACCGTTGTCACGACATCGTCTCACCGAGCGGGTCGTACCCGTTGGCGAACGCCGCGCCTGGCATCGCGCGCTTGCCGCCCGGCTGCACCTCGTCGAGCCGCAGCGCCTCCGCGGCGCACGTGACCACCGGCGCACCGGTGCGGGCGTCGAGCCCGATCACGCCGCCGGCGGGTCCTGTGCCGGGCACGATCTGCGCGCGGTGGATCTTGAGGCGGTCGCCGCGGAAGCGCGTGTGGGCGCCGGGCACCGGGTTGTAGGCGCGGACCATGCGGTGCACGGCGTCGGCGGGCGCCCGCCAGTCGATGCGGGCGTCGGCGGTCGAGATCTTCGGCGCATACGACGCCCGCGCGTCGTCCTGCGGCTGCGGTTCAAGGGTCTGATCGACCAATCCGACGATGGCGTCGACCAGCAGCGGCGCGCCCAGCTCGGCCAGCCGCGTCGTCAGCTGTCCGGCGGTCTCGGACGGTCCGACCCTGGTGGTGCGGGTGACCAGGATCGGTCCGGTGTCCATCCCGGCGTCCAGGACGAAACAGGTGACGCCGGCGTCGCGGTCGCCGGCGAGGATGGTCGCGGGCACCGGTGCCGCGCCGCGGTGCGCCGGCAGGACCGAGAAGTGCAGGTTGACGAACCCATGCGCGGGGATGTCCAGCAGTCGTGTCGGCAGGATCTGTCCGTACGCCACGACGGCGCAGGCGGCGGGCGCGAGTGCCTCCAGACGCGGGATGACATCGGTCGCGTGATCGGGTTGGACCACCTCCAGACCGGCCTCCAGCGCGGCCGTCTTGACCGCCGGCGCCGCGAGCTCGTAGCCGCGGCCCCGCGGGCGGTCGGGGTTGGTCACCACCAGCGCGACGTCGATGCGCGGATCGGCGACGAGCGCGCGCAGCGCGGCGACCGCCGGTGCCGGCGTGCCGAAGAAGGCGACCTTCACAGCTCGGGGGTCGACGGCTGTCGCTGTGGTGGCGTCTCGAGCTCGCCGCGCCGGATCCGGCGCATCGCGTCCTTGCGGTCGTGGCGCGCGAGGTGATCGATGAACAGGATGCCGTTGAGGTGGTCGAGCTCGTGCAGCAGCATGCGCGCGAACATGCCCTCGCCGGTCTGCTCGGCCGGCTCGCCGTGGATGTCCAGGCCGCGCAGCACCGCGCGCAGCGGGCGTTCGGTCGGGTAGAACAACCCCGGGAATGACAGGCACCCCTCGTCTTCGGTCTCCGTCTCCAACGACGTCTCGACGACCTCGGGATTGACCAGCGCGCCGACGCGCTCGTCCTGATCGAACACGAACAGGCGCTTGAGCACACCCACCTGGTTCGCGGCGATCGCCGAGCCGTGCGCGACGCGCAGGGTGTCGAGCATGTCGTCCGCGAGCTCGCGCAGCTGCGCGTCGAACTCCGTGACCTCGAGCGCGCGCATCCGGAGGATCGGGTCACCGAAGATGCGGATGTTCAGAGGTGCCATGACGGATCAGCTGCTCCTGTCCAGGGCCGGAACCGGGTCGACGTCGACGACGATCCTGCAGTCGTCGCTCGACCAGCGACGGCGCAGCGGATCGAGCGACGACAGCGTGCCACGTGGATCGGTGCTCTTCACGACCAGCCGACCGCCCAGGTCGGGGCCGCTGACCTGATCGCCGTCCGGCAGTGCCTTGGCGACGTCGCCGGCCACCTGCTCAGCGATCGTGGCCGGCGCCTCGAGGTGCACGAGCACGCGCGCCGGGGGGTAGCCGAGCGCGCCGCGGCGCGTCACCTCGCCTCTCCAGAAGCCCTCGGCGTCCCACCGGACCAATGCCTGCAGCGCTGGAT
This sequence comes from Actinomycetota bacterium, assembly GCA_019347695.1. Lineage (GTDB taxonomy): Bacteria > Actinomycetota > Nitriliruptoria > Euzebyales > JAHELV01 > JAHELV01. The sequence goes on from JAHWKT010000002.1 coordinate 2,220, forward strand.
CGGTCGGCTGCCGTGTCTGGATGATCAGCCGCCGCGCCCACACGACGCTGAGACACAGGCGCAGCAGATCCTCGGCGGCGTCGAACCGCGGACGTGCCAGCAGCCCATCGGCGTCGGGCAGCACCAGCACCTGCGCGCGATCGTCACCCAGCCAGTGGGGATGGCGCACCACGCTGCCGCGGGTCATCACGGCGATCGCCGGACGGCGCTGCGGCCCCGGCGCGTCGAAGCCCTCCATCGCGACGACCTCGGCGGCGGGATAGGCGCGATCCAGCTCGGTCGCCCACCGCGTGGTGCCCGCCGCCAACGGTGCGAACTGCTCGCCAGCGCAGGCACGACACGCTGTCGTGGCGCCCTCCCATCCACAGGTCGCACAGCGCCGGCGGCGGGCGCCTGCCGGTGCCAGCGAGCTGTCGCAGACCGGGCAGCTCGCCCGCAGCCCGCAGCGCCGACACGCCAGCACCGTGCCGTCGCCGCGACGGGCGACGAGCACGACCGCGGCACCACCCGCGCCGATGGCCGCGCGGACCGCGTCATCGGCTGGGCCGGACAAACGGCTGCGCACCGTCTGGTGCTGCTGGGGATCCACGATGTCGACGCGCGGGGCGCGGGCGCGGACCTGTGCTCGCGGTGCGTCGATCGGCGTGACGTCGCCGCGTTCGATGAGGCGCCACACGGCGGCGCTGGGCAGCGCGCCGGTCAGGACCGTGGTGGCCGCCGCCAGCCGTCCGCGCGCCAGCGCGACGTCGCGGGCGTGGTGGCGCGGGCTGCGCCGCTCCTTGTAGGCGGGATTGGCCTCGTCGACGACGACGATCAGGCCGAGGTCGGCCACGGGCCCGAACGCGCCTGCCCGCTCCCCCACCGTCACCCGTGCATGGCCGGTCCGCCCGCGCAGGAACGCGCGGTACCGCGTGCGGTCCGTCCGGGCGCCGCGAAGATCGGCGCCGGCGGCGCCCGCCAGGGCCAGGCACGCGTCGGGCACGGGCGACTGGGGGTTGGGAACCAGCACCAGCGCGCCGCGTCCGGCGGCGAGGCACCGTGCGACGAGGTCACCGATCAACGTGGTGAGGTCGTCACCCGGCAGCGGTCGCAGCCAGAAGGCGGGGGCGGGCTCGTCTGGCGGGGTGGTCGCCGACGCCGCCTGCAGCAGCGGTGCGCCGTGGTACGCGCGCCACGCCTGACTCGGGCACGGGGGCGACGCGGCGGGGGTGACCGTCGGCGGTGCGCCCCAGCCGTCGACCGTCGCGTCGACCGCGGCGACGCGCCGCGGAAACGCGTGCCGCAGCACGCTGGCCAGCGTGCCGCCCCAGCGGCCGGCCACCCACCGGTACAGCCGCAGATCATCGGTATCGAACCGCGGGCGCGAACCGCGGACGTCGAGCAGGGTCTTGATCCGCGCGACGTCGGTGTGCGGCTCGTCGGTGACGTCCACGACCCAGCCGTTGCGCCGCCGCCCTGAGAAGCTGACCCGCACCTCGTGGCCGACACCCACCGCTGCGCCCTCGGGGATCGCATAGTCGAACGGCCGGTCCAGATGGTACGGCTCAACATCCACCGCCACCCGCACGAACTCACCCATACCGCGTCCCGACTGCCGCGCGTGAGGACGGTAGCGGAACGCAGAGGGGAGGTTCACCCATGCGAAGGACCTTGGAGGGTGGGTGGGTTCGCGGTCCGGAGCATGGGTGAACCTCCCCGACCAACGACCGCGTCAGACACGGCAAGCGCGCAGCAGGTCGGCGACGCGGTCGGTCTCCTCCCACGTGAACCCGTCGCGACCGAAGTGCCCGTAGGCGGCGGTCTCGCGGAACACCGGCCGGCGCAGCCGCAGGTCGGCGATGATCGCAGCGGGACGCAGATCGAACACCTCGTCGACCGCCGCCAGGATCTGCTGGGGATCGTGCTGTTCGGTGCCGAACGTGTCCAGCGCCAGGCTGACCGGCCGCGCCTTGCCGATCGCATACGCCACCTGCAGCTCGGCACGGTCGGCCAGCCCCGCCGCCACGATGTGCTTGGCGACCCACCGCGCCGCGTACGCCGCGGACCGGTCGACCTTGGTGGGGTCCTTGCCGCTGAACGCGCCGCCACCGTGGCGGGCCATGCCTCCGTACGTGTCGACGATGACCTTGCGGCCGGTCAGCCCGGCGTCGGCCTGGGGCCCGCCGACCTCGAACCGTCCGCTGGGGTTGACGAGTACGTCCTCGTCGTCCCAGGCGATGCCGGCGGGGATCAGCGGGGCGATGACGTGCTCCACCAGGTCCGGCGTGAGCAGGGTATCGATGTCGATGTCAGGACGGTGTTGCGTCGAGATGAGGACGCGATCGACCCGCACCGGCTTGTCGCCGTCGTACGCGACCGTCACCTGCGTCTTGCCGTCCGGCAGCAGGTAGGGCACGACCCCCTGGTGACGCACCTCCGCGAGCCGCTCGGCGATCCGGTGCGCGAGCTGGATCGGCAGCGGCATCAGCGCGGTGGTCTCGCGGCAGGCGTAGCCGAACATCATGCCCTGGTCGCCTGCGCCGAGCCTGTCGAGCTGGGCATCGGCGTCGCCGGCACCGGCGCGCAGCTCATAGGACCGGTCCACCCCGCCGGCGATGTCCGGCGACTGCTCGTCGATCGAGACGAGCACGCCGCAGGTGGTGCCGTCGAACCCGGCGCCGGCGTGGTCGTAGCCGATGCCGGCGATCGTGCGGCGGGCCACCTGGGCGATGTCAACATACGTCGACGTGCGGATCTCACCACCCACCAGCACCAATCCGGTGGTGACGAACGTCTCGCACGCCACGCGCGCAGCGGCGGGTTCGGGGTCGTTGGCGAGCACCTCGTCGAGGACCGCGTCGGACACCTGGTCCGCGACCTTGTCGGGGTGGCCCTCGGTCACGGACTCGGATGTGAACAGTCGTTGCCCACCGATCACGCCGGCGCCTTCCTGTCGTCGCCCGACCGCAGCGCGGGTCAGCGCTGGGCCAGCAGCTCCTCGACCTCGTCGCACACCACCGCGGCCAGCTGGTCCTTCGTGGTCAGCGGCACCTCGCGGCGCCCGCCCTCGGCCCGCAGCAGGACCGCGCGGTTGGTGTCGACGTTGAAACCGGCGTCGGCCATGTCCACGCGGTTGACGACGATGAGGTCGAGACCCTTGCGGTGCAGCTTGTCTCGCGCGTGGTCCTCCGCCAGATCGGTCTCGGCCGCGAACCCCACCAGCAGCCGGCCGTCCTTGTTCTCGCCGAGCTCGGCGAGGATGTCACGATTGCGGACGAGCTCGATCCGCGTCAACTCGTCGCTGTCCTTCTTGATCTTCTGGCCGCTGTAGCGTGCGGGCCGGAAGTCGGCGACGGCGGCCGCCTTGATGACGACCTCTGCGTCGGCGACCAGGTCCATGATGGTGGTGCGCATCTGCTCCGCGGTCTCGACCCGGTGCAGCCGGACGCCGACGGGGTCGTCGAGGTGGGTTGGCGCCGTCACCAGATCGACGTCAGCGCCCCGACGCGCCGCCTGCCGCGCCAGCGCATACCCCATCTTCCCACTCGAGCGGTTGCCGATGTAGCGCACCGGGTCGATGGGCTCGCGGGTACCGCCGGCCGACACGATCACCCGACGCCCGGTCAGCGGCGAAGTGGACGGCGCGATCGCCGCGGCCACGGCAGCGACGATCGCGTCCTCGTCGGCCAGCCGCCCCTCGCCGGTGTCGCCGGCGGCGAGCGGGCCGTCGTCGGGACCGACGATGTGTGCACCGCGGTGGCGCAGGGTCGCGATGTTGGCCTGCGTCACATCGTGGCGCCACATCTCGGTATGCATGGCCGGTGCGATCACCACCGGGCAGTCGAGCATCAACGCGGTGCTCGTCACCAGGTCGTCGGCGATCCCGACGGCGAGCTTGGCGATCAGGTTCGCGGTCGCCGGAGCGAACACCGCGACATCGGCTTGCCGGGCCAGGTGGATGTGCGGGACGTGGTCGCTGTCGCTGAACACGTCGGTCGGCACCGTGCGCCCCGTCAGCCCCTCGAAGGTCGCCGGGCCGATGAACGTGGCCGCCGCCGGCGTCAGCAGCGCCTGCACCGTCGCGCCACCACGCAGCAGCGCTCGGGCGAGGCTCGCCGCCTTGTAGGCGGCGATGCCGCCCGACACCACGAGCAGCACATGGCGCCCCGTGACCACGTCGGGGGCAGCGGTCATGGGACGGCGGGCTAGTCGGTCGTGGGGTCTGCGGGCGTCACACCGAGGTCGCCGTCAACGGTGCCGAGGTCGTCGATGCCAGCGTCGCCCAACGTGTAGATCTCCGCGTCGCCGCCGAGGAACTCCTCCGCGGCACGACGGACATCGCCCGCGTACTGGGGCACGATCTTGGTCGCCGCGATCTCCTCGAGCGCGATCGACAGCGGCTTGTTGGAGTCGACCTGCTCCACGAGCGGCGGCGTGTACTGGCCGAGGCCCTCGCCCAGCGAGTGGTAGTAGTCGTTGATCTCGCGCGCCCGCTGGGCCGCCAGGTGCACCAGCGTGTACTTGCTGTCGACCTTCGACAGCAGCTCGTCAATAGTAGCGATGACGGCACTCCTTGGGATGTTCGGGCAAATGTGGGTGATGTGTACGATCGCGCGGTGCTAGTCGCCGGCGGCGTCGACCAGTATACGGACGATCTGCGCCGCGGCCGCATCCAGGTCGTCGTTGGTCACGTGATGGTCAAACGCGTCGGCCTGTGCCAGCTCCCACTCGGCGAGCGCCATTCGTTCCGCGACGCGCCGGTCGTCGTCGGTGCCGCGCTGGCGCAGCCGCGACGTCAACGCGTCAAGGCTCGGCGGGTGCAGGAAGATCAGCGTCGCCTCCGGGAACTCCTTGCGGACCGCGAGCGCACCGTGGATCTCGAGCTCCAGCAGCACGCAGCGGTCGTCGGCGAGCGGACCGCGGACGCTGTCCCACAGCGTGCCGTACCGGTTGCCGCCGAACCTGGCCCACTCGAGCAACGCGCCGTCGGCGATCAACCGGTCGAACTCGTCGTCGGACACGAAGTGGTACTCCATACCGTCGCGTTCGCCCTCGCGGGGCGCGCGCGTGGTGGCCGACACCGCCACCGTCCACCCGGCGAGCCGGTCGCGCAGTCGCGCGATCATCGTCCCCTTGCCGACCCCACCCGGGCCGCTGAGCACGGCGATCGCGCCCATCACACGAGCGCCGCGACGGCGCGCGGGTGCACGGATGGCCGCAACGTCACCGCTGCGGGAACTCGGCGAGCAGCCGCTCTCGTTGGTTGACACCGAGGCCCCGCAGTCGTCGGGACGACGAGATGTCCAGACGCTCCATCAGCCGTCGCGCGCGGACGCGGCCGACCTTGGGCATGGCCTCCAGCACCTCGGACACCCGCGTCTTGGCGATGACGTCGTCGTCGTCGGCACGCGCCAGCACCTGGTGCAGGTCGATCTCGCCCGCCTTGAGGCGCTGCTTCATCTCGGCCCGCAGCTTTCGCGCCTCGGCGGCCTTGTTGAGTGCCTCGTGACGTGCGTCGTCGTTGAGCTCGGGTAACGGCATGGGTCCTCCTCGAACGACCTCGCCAGGCTGTCCGCGCATCCTATCCAGCGCGCAAGGCGGGTCAACGTCCGTGATCGACGTTTCGTCGCCGGGTAGCTGACCGGATGGCCCCTACCGCAGGCAGACTCATCCCGAACGGGCTGAGCCTGTCCGATCAGACGTTGGCCGCTGCGAGAGCAGTACGCCCTGCCAGGTGCCAGCAAGCGGATGCGGCGTTGGCAGTGCGGGCACACCGGCCCGCCGAGCTCACGTCGGTGGATCGGGAACGAGATCCAGCTGGACGTCGCCGGCGATCGCGGGGAAGTGACGGCGGTCCGTCGTCGCAAGCCGTTCCAATCCGAGCTGCTCGGACAGCGCAGCCACGGCGGCATCGACGAAGCCAAGCATCAGATCCGCGTACCGTCGGTTGAGCTCCAGAATCCGCGCGTAGCGTTCAGCTTCGAGATCGACCGTCAGGTACACGCCGGCGGTCAAGTCCTCGTACATGGCGAGCTGCGCGGCGTGACCGATACGGACACCAAGGAGGTGGTCGACCTCCGGGATCACGACCGCCGGCACGACGAGCGGTCCGGACTCACCGTCGAGCAGCACGCGAACGGTCTCGTGCCAACGATCGTCCGCGTCGTAGTAGGCGTAGACGACACCGCTGTCGAGCAGCAACGCCACCCTACGACGAGGTTCCGAAGCCGGTTTCGGCGAGCACGTCATCGACACGCGACGCGGTGTCCGACGTCCCACTCGAGAAGCTGCCGGCGTGTGGTGACCGCGAGTGACTGTTCCGCTCGGCGTTGAAGCGCTCGCGCAGGATCTCGCGGATGATCTCCGCGACGGGCCGGTTGCGACGTCGTGACTCTGCCCGCAGCTGCATGTCGAGTTCGGCATCGAGATAGATGGTGGTGCGACGCATGACATATATGCTAGCTGTCAGCTGCCATCTATACAATCGGGGTCGAGCGGTTCCGGCTCGTGCGCTCTGTCACAGCTCGCTCGCGGTGAACAACGCCGACAGCTTGAGATCGTCGGTCGCCAGCTGCTGCGCGCCGCCCGCCTCGCGGTCGATGACGCACACGACCTGATCGATGATCGCGCCGCGGTCGCGCAGCGCCGCGGCGGACTCGCGGACCTGTCCCCCGGTCGTGATGACGTCCTCGACGATCAGCAGCCGTAGGCCATCGATCTCGCCGCCCTCCGCCAGTCGAGCGGTGCCGTAGGTCTTGGCCTGCTTGCGCACGAACCGGGTCGGCAGGCCGGTGACCTGCGACAGGACGACCGCCAGTGGGACGCCGCCGAGCTCCAGCCCCGCGAGCACGTCGACGTCGTCGGGCACCGATGGCTTCATCGCCTCGGCGATGTCCCACAGCAACGGCGGGTCGGCCTCGAACAGGTACTTGTCGAAGTACTCGGTGCTGGTCGCGCCGGACCGCAGCACGAAGTCGCCGGTCAGATGCGACCGGGACCGGATCCGCCGGGCCAGCCGTTCTCGTGTGGCCACTGCGCCTACGTCTCGTCCGCCGACGGCGTGGCCGCCAGCTGCGTCCGCACCGTGCGCAGCGCCGCGACGGGATCGTCGGCGGCCGTGACCGGTCGTCCGATCACGAGCAGGTCGGCGCCCGCGTCGACCGCGGCCCGCGGTGTCATGACCCGCGCCTGATCCTGCACCGCTGCTCCCTCCGGCCGAATCCCCGGAACGACGACCAACGCCGCGTTCCCAACGACGTTGCGCACCGTCGACACCTCGTGTCCAGCGCACACAATACCGGCTGCGCCGGCGGTGACCGCATGCCTGGCCAAGCGGGGCGCCACGACGTCGGCCCCGTCCATGCCCAACTCGGCGAGCAGCACGTCGTCCACGCTGGTCAGGACCGTGACCGCGAGGATGTCGACCGCCGGTGCGGCCGCCACCGCCGCCGCCACCATCGCCGCACCGCCCGCGGCGTGCACCGTCAGCATGCTGGCACCCGCCGCGGCGGCAGCCGCGGCCGCACCGGCCACGGTGTTGGGGATGTCGTGCAGCTTCAGGTCGCAGAACACGGGCGCGTGCTCGGCCACGCGGCGGATCGCACGCGGCCCGAACGCCGTGACCGCCTGCAGGCCGACCTTCAACACATCGGCCTCGCCGGCCAGTGCCGCGGCCAGGTCGACGAGCCGTCCCTCGTCGGCGGTGTCGAGCGCGACCGCGATGCGCGCCGCGGTGCGCGGTCGTCCGACGGCGGTCGTCATGCGGTCCTCTCCGTGTCCGCCGTCCCACGGACCTGTGCGATGGCCCGCTCCTCCTGCCCGCGCAGCCAACGCGTCAACCCCTCAACCGCCGCCGGGATCGCCATCGGATCAGCGAAGGTCGCCGTGCCGATCGCCACGGCGTCGGCGCCGGCCATGATGAACTCCAGCACGTCCGTGCAGGTGCACGCACCGCCGAGCCCGATGATCGGGACGTCGCCCAGCGCGTGCCGCACCTGATGGACGGCTCGGATGGCGACCGGTCGGATCGCCGGCCCTGACAGGCCACCGGTGCCCGCGGCGAGCTTCGGTCGTCGTGTGGTCACGTCGATCGCCATGCCGAGCAGCGTGTTGATCAGGCTCACGCCGGTGGCGCCGGCGTCGACGGCCGCGTGGGCGATCTCGGTGATGTCCGCGACGTCCGGGGTCAGCTTGGCGAAGATCGGCAGGTCGCAGACCTGCGCGACCGCCGAGATGGCGGCGGCGGTCGCGCCCGTCCTGCACGCGAACACGATGCCGCGGTCCTCCACGTTCGGACACGAGATGTTGACCTCGAGCGCCGCAAGACCCGGCACGTCGCGCAGGCGCTTGGCGAGCAGGCCGTACTCGTCGGCGGTCTTGCCGGCGATGCTGGCGATGACGGGCACGTCCTGATCGACCAGCCAGGGCAGATCCCGTTCGACCCACGTGTCGATCCCGGGGTTCTGCAGGCCGATCGCGTTGAGCATGCCGCTGTCGGTCTCGGCCATGCGTGGTGGCGGCAGACCCGCACACGGCTCGACCGTGACCGACTTCGTGACGACAGCACCGAGGGTCGACAGGTCGAAGAACCGGGCCATCTCACGCCCGCTGGCGAAGCAGCCGCTCGCGGTCACCACCGGGTTGCGCAGGCGCAGCGGCCCCAACCGCACCGACAGATCAACTTCACCCATGGCGGAGCCCGTCCTCTCGAGGTGGATCCACCGACTCCCACCGGATGCGCGAGGCGTCCATGACGGGACCGTCGATGCACGACCGGGCGTAGCCGTGCACGGTCGGCACGACGCACGTCATGCAGACGCCGACCGAGCACCCCATGTGCTCCTCGACGGCGACCTCACAGGTCATGCCGGCGCGGCGGGTGATGCCGGCGACGGCGGCGAGCATCGGCATCGGCCCGCACGCGTAGACCATCGCGTCGCCGTCGCGCAGCCGGTCACCGAGCGCGTCGGTCACCAGCCCGCGCTGCCCGCTGCTGCCGTCCTCGGTCGTCTCGACGACGGTCCCGGCGACCGTGTCGTGGCGCGTCACCGGATACAGCGCCTGCGCGGTCGCGGCGCCGCTCAGCAGCTCGACGCGGTGCCCGGCCGCGAGCAGCCGCGCACCGAGCCACTCGAGTGCTGCCACGCCGTAGCCGCCGCCGACCAGTAGGCACCGGCCGGGGTCGGCAGGCATCGTGAACCCCCGGCCGAGCGGCCCGGTCAGCCGCAGACGGGTGGACACCGCCTGCGCGACCAACCACGCCGAGCCTGCTCCGACCGTCGCGACGACCAGGTGCAGCACGCCAGCTGCGGTGTCGACCCCGGCGATCGCGAACGGCCGCCGCAGCAACGTACCCGGCGCCTGCACCTCGACGGCGACGAACTGCCCCGGCACGGCGGCGGTCGCGACGTCGGGCGCGGCGATGCTGCAACGGTGGTAGCGGCCGGCCGGTCGGGTGGCGATCAGCGTGCCGGTCGTCGCCGAGACGGCGGCGTCGACCGTCATGACAGGTGACCTACCGCTGCGCTACTCGAGGTCATGACCTGCGACCTACCGGGGCGCTGTCGAACCCACGCACCGCATCGGCGTGGAACTGCTGCAGGCTGCGCACGCCGACCGCGCCGTCGCGCAGCGCCTCGATGCCCTGGATGGCTGCCAGGATGCCCGACAGCGTGGTGATGCACGGGACGCCGTGGCGGACCGCCGCGGTGCGGATCTCGTAGCCGTCGGCGCGCGGCCCGATGCCGCCGCGCGGTGTGTTGAACACCAGATCGACGTCGCCGGCTTCGATGCGGTCGACGATGGTGGACCTGCCGTCGGCCACGCCCTCGGAGTGCTTGGCGACCACCTGCGCGGCGACGCCGCTGCGGCGCAACGTGGCCGCGGTGCCCTCGGTCGCCAGGATCTCGAAGCCGAGATCCGCTAGCCGCTTGACGGGGAAGATCAACGCACGCTTGTCGCGGTTGGCGATCGACACGAACACCGTGCCCTTCTCGGGCAGCACCATCGCGCCGGTGCCCGCCTGGCTCTTGGCGAACGCGACGCCGAAGCGCTCGTCGATACCCATCACCTCGCCGGTCGAGCGCATCTCGGGGCCCAGGCGCGTGTCGACGCCCGGGAAGCGGTTGAACGGCAGCACCGCCTCCTTGACCGCCGTGTAGGGCAGCGGTGGCGCCTGTGCCATGTCGAGCGGCGGCGCCAGGCCCTCGTCTCGCAGGTCGGCCAGCGTGGCACCGGCCATCACCCTGGCGGCCAGCTTGGCCAGCGGCACGCCCGTCGCCTTGGAGACGAACGGCGTCGTGCGGGACGCTCGGGGGTTCGCCTCGAGCACGAGGGTCACCTCGTCGCGCAGCGCGAACTGGATGTTGATCAGTCCGCGGGTGTGCAGGGCGTCGGCGATCATCGCGGTCTGGTCGCGCAGCAGCGACACCTGAGCCCGACCGAGCGTGAACGGGGGGAGCACGCACGCCGAGTCGCCCGAGTGGACACCCGCCTCCTCGATGTGCTCGGTGATGCCGCCGACGAACAGCTCGTGGCCGTCGTAGACGGCGTCGACGTCGAGCTCGACCGCGGACTCGAGGAACCGGTCGACGAGCACCGCGCCCTCGGCGGCGTTGGCCTGCAGCCAGTCCCGCAGCTGGTCGGTGTCGTAGACGATCGCCATCGCCCGACCACCGAGCACGTAGGAGGGCCGCAGCAACACCGGGAAGCCGATGCGCGCGGCGACGGCGATCGCCTCGTCGTGGGTCGCGGCGACGTCGCCGTCGGGCTGACGGATCGCCAGCGCCGACAGCAGATCACCGAAGCGGCCGCGATCCTCGGCCCGGTCGATCGCCTCGGGCGCGGTCCCCAGGATCCGCACGCCCTCGGCCTCGAGCGCATGCGCCAGCTTCAGCGGCGTCTGGCCGCCGAACTGCACCATGACGCCGATGTCGTCCGCGCCGGCAGCGACCTCCGCGTCGTGGACGGCGAGGACATCCTCGACGGTCAGCGGTTCGAAGTACAGCCGGTCGGCAGTGTCGTAGTCGGTCGACACGGTCTCCGGGTTGCAGTTGACCATGATGGTCTCGTAGCCGGCGTCGGACAGGGCCTGCACGGCGTGCACGCAGCAGTAGTCGAACTCGATGCCCTGGCCGATGCGGTTCGGACCGGACCCCAGGATCATGATCCGGGGGCGGTCGCTGTGGATGACCTCGGTCGTGTCCTCGTACGTCGAGTAGTGGTACGGCGTGGTGGCGGCGAACTCCGCGGCACACGTGTCGACGGTCTTGAACACCGGGGTGATCCCCAGCGCCCGGCGACGACGGCGCACGGACGCCTCGTCCACGCCGAACAGCCCAGCGATCATCGCGTCGCCGAACCCGGCACGCTTGGCACGCCGCAGCAGCCACGGATCGACGTTGTCGAGCGTCTCGCAGGCACGCAGCGCACGCCGTAGCTCGACGATCTGGGCCAGCTGATCGCAGAACCAGGGGTCGTACCCGGTGAGCTCTGCCACCCGGTCGGTGGTCCAGCCCCGTGACAGCGCCGCGTCGACGTCATGCAGGCGTGTCGCGGTGGGCGTACGCAGCGCCGCCTCGAGGGCCGCGCCGTCGCGGCGGTCGACGGCGCCGGTCAGGCCCACTGTGCCGTCCTCGAGCGAGCGCAGCGCCTTGCCGAGCGACTCGGTGAACGTGCGGCCGATCGCCATGACCTCGCCGACGCTGTGCATGCGGGTCGTCAGGTGGCCGTCGACGCCGGGGAACTTCTCGAAGTTGAACCGTGGGATCTTGGTCACCACGTAGTCGATCGACGGCTCGAACGCCGCCAGCGTCGCGCCGGTGATGTCGTTGGGGATCTCGTCGAGGCGGTAGCCGACCGCGAGCAGTGCGGCGATCTTGGCGATCGGGAACCCCGTCGCCTTGGACGCCAGCGCGCTGGACCGCGAGACCCGCGGGTTCATCTCGACGACACGGATGCTGCCCGAGGTGGGGTCGACGGCGAACTGCACGTTGCTGCCGCCGGTCTCCACGCCGATCCGGCGCATGACCGCGAACGAGGCATTGCGCAGCTGCTGGAACTCCACGTCGGACAGCGTCATGGCCGGAGCGACCGTGATCGAGTCGCCGGTGTGGACCCCCATGGGATCGAGGTTCTCGATGGTGCACACGACCACGCAGTTGTCGGCGTGGTCGCGCATCACCTCCAGCTCGTACTCCTTCCAGCCGAGCAACGACTCGTCGATCTGCACCTGTCCGATCGGGCTCGCGGCGAGCCCCTCGGTGACCAGCCGGTCCAACGTGGCGGGGTCGTCGGCGACGCCGCTGCCCGCGCCGCCGAGGGTGAACGACGACCGCACGAGCACCGGGAAGCCCATCTGCGCCGCGAGCTCGCGGGCCGTCGCCAGATCCCGGGCCTCACCGGAGCGGGCGACGGCCAACCCGATCTCCGCCATGGCGTCGGCGAACTGCCGGCGGTCCTCGGCCACCGAGATGCTGTCGAGCCCTGCGCCGAGCTGCTCGACGCCGTACCGCTCGAGCACGCCGGCATGCGCGAGGTCCATCGCCACGTTCAGACCGGTCTGCCCACCGAGCGTCGGCAGCAGCGCCATCCGGCCGCCTGATCCCCGCCCACCGGCTCGCTGACGCTCGCCCTCACCCGCAGCTCCCCGCCCACCGGCTCGCTGACGCTCGCCCTCACCCGCGCGCTGGGCTTCGCGCGCGATGACCTTCGTGACCATGTCGACTGTCAACGGCTCCACGTAGGTGGCGTCGGCGAACGCGGGGTCGGTCATGATCGTCGCGGGGTTCGAGTTGACCAGCACGACGCGGTAGCCCTCGCGGCGCAGGACCTTGCACGCCTGCGCGCCGGAGTAGTCGAACTCGCACGCCTGACCGATGACGATCGGACCCGAGCCGAGGACGAGGACGGTGTCGATGTCGTCACGCGCCGGCATGCGCACGCCCCTTCGCGCATCGAGCCATCAGTTGAGCGAACCGCGTGAACAGGTGCCGGCCGTCGTGCGGGCCGGGAGCGGCCTCCGGGTGGTACTGCACGCTGAATGCCGGGACGTCGTGGCACACGATCCCCTCGTTGACGCCGTCGTTGAGGTTGACATGTGACGCCATGACCGCACCGAAGCGATCGGCGTTCGCCAGCGACGTGCCATCGACGGCGAAGCCGTGGTTGTGGGTCGAGATCTCGACCGTGTCGCGTTCGACGTCGCGGACCGGCTGGTTGGTCCCGCGGTGACCGAACGGCAGCTTGTAGGTCGACGCACCCACGGCATGTCCGAGCAGCTGGTGGCCGAGACAGATCCCGAACACCGGGACCTGCGCGTCGAGCAGCGCGGCGATCGCGTCGATGCCGTAGCTGACGACTGCGGGATCCCCAGGGCCGTTGGAGCAGAACACGCCGTCGGGCTCCCACGTCAGCACGTCCTCGGCAGGCGTCGTCGCCGGCACCACCCGCACGGCGCAGCCGGCGTCTACGAGCAGCCGCAGGATGTTGCGCTTGATCCCGAAGTCGTACGCCACCACGTGGAAGCGGGGCTCGGGCACCGCCACGTCGTAGACCATCGCCGTGGTGACCTCCCGCGCCAGATCGGCGCCGACCATCCCGGGTGCCGCGCGCACGATCTCGAGCAACGCGTCGACGTCGTCGATCTCGCTGCTGATCCCCGCGCGCATCGCGCCCGCCGACCGGATGTGGCGTGTCAGTCGGCGGGTGTCGACCTCGCTGATCCCCACCACGCCCGCGGCCGCCAGCGTCGCACCGAGCCCGCCGGTCGCGCGCCAGCTGGAGTGCATCCTGCTGGCCGCCCGCACCACGAAGCCGGCGACCTGGACCGACGATGCCTCCTCGTCGTCCTCGGTCGTGCCGTAGTTGCCCTGGTGGGGTGTCGTCATCGCGACCACCTGACGGTGGTAGCTCGGGTCGGTCAGGACCTCCTGGTAGCCGGTCAGGCTGGTGTTGAACACCACCTCACCGGTGGTCGTGCCGACGGCGCCGAAGGCGTCGCCGACGAACGTCTCGCCGTCTTCGAGCACCAGCAACGCCGGTGCTGGTCGTTCGATCCTCACGCGTCGCCGATCTCGTCGTCATCACCAGGCGTGACGGACTCACCGTCACGCACCGTGAACCGGCCGCGGAGCAGCGTGTGGTGCACACGACCCCACAGCTCGCGCCCGGCGAACGGCGTGTTGCGGCTGCGGCTGTGCGAACGTCCCGGGTCGACCGTCCAGCGCTCCTCGGGGTCGAACAGCACCAGGTTGGCAGGCGTGCCCTCGGCGATCGGCCCGCCGTGCCCCACGATGTCACGGCTGCGGGCCGGGCGCGTCGACAGCGCCGCGATCGCGTCCGGCAGCGTCAGGACCCCCGGGCGAACCAGTTCGGTGATGGTGACCGCCAGCGCCGTCTCGAGGCCGAGCATGCCGCACGGCGCCGCGGACCACTCGCGCTCCTTGTCCTCGGGCGGGTGCGGGGCGTGATCGGTGGCGATGGCATCGATCGTGCCGTCGGCGAGGCCGGCGCGGACCGCCTCGACGTCGGTCTTGACCCGCAGCGGCGGGTTGACCTTGTACACCGGGTCGTACGACGCCACCTGTTGGTCGGTCAACGTGAAGTGGTGGGGGGTCGCCTCGGCCGTCACCCGCGTACCCCGTGCCTTCGCAGCACGGATGAGGGCGACGGTTTCCGCTGTCGACACGTGCGGCACGTGGATCCGTGCGCCGAGGCCGCGCGCGAGGATGAGGTCGCGCGCGACCATCAGTTCCTCGGCCTCGCGGGGCCAGCCGGTCAGCCCGAGCAGGTCGGACTGGATGCCCTCGTGCATCTGCGCATCGCCTGTGAGCGTGCGTTCCTCTGCGTGGTTGCAGATGATCGCGTCCCACGTGCGGGCGTACGCCAGCGCCTGGCGCATGACGTGCGCGGACTGCACAGGGTGTCCGTCGTCGGAGAAGCAGCGGACCCCGACCGCGGCCATGGCGCCCAGCTCGCCGAGCTCGGCACCGGCCAGTCCACGGGTGATGGCACCGACGGGATACACGTCGCACATCGCCGCCTCGCGGGCGAGTCGCAGCACCTGCTCGATCACGCCGGCGTGGTCGGCCACCGGCTGGGTGTTGGCCATCGGGCACACCGCCGTGAACCCCCCGGCCGCCGCCGCCGTGGTGCCGGACGCCACCGTCTCGGCGTCCTCACCGCCCGGCTCGCGCAGGTGCACATGCAGATCGACCAGGCCCGGAGCGAGCACCAGGCCGCTGGCGTCTATCCGCAGTCCGCGCGACTCACGACCGACCGAGGCGACCCGGTCGCCCTCGATGATCACGTTGGCAGCCCCATCGCGTCCGCCTGCCGGATCGACCACACGGACGTCGGTGAACGTCACCAGCGACTGATGTGACCTACCGCTGCCGCTAAGGAGTCCCGCGGCTGGCGCCGCGCTCCTCACGGCCAAAGGAATGTGACCTACCGCTCCGCTGCTCGAGCTCATGACTGACAGCCTCTCTCGGTCCTCACGCGCGTTCGCCGCCGAGCATGAGGTACAGGCAGCTCATGCGCACCGCGACGCCGTTGGCGACCTGCCGCGCGATCAACGCATTTGGCGCATCCGCGACGTCGGCTGTCAACTCGACACCGCGGTTCATCGGACCGGGGTGCATGATCACCGCGTGCTCGGACAGCCGGCGCAGCCGGCGACCGTCCATCCCCCACAGGCGCGCGTACTCGCGGACCGACGGGATGAACTGCTCGGACATCCGTTCGTGCTGCACGCGCAGCAGGTAGACCACGTCCGCCTTGCCCAGCACCGGATCGAGGTCGTGGCTCACGTCGACGTCCCACTGCCCGACGGCCAGCGGCAGCAGCGTGGGCGGGCCGACCACGGTCACGCCGGCCGACATCGTCCGCAGCCCCTGCACCAGGCTGCGCGCGACCCGCGAGTGCAGCACGTCACCGATCACGGCCACGTGCAGACCGTCGAGCTGCCCGAAGTGCTCGCGGATCGTGAACAGGTCGAGCAACGCCTGGGTCGGGTGCTGGTGCCGGCCGTCGCCCGCGTTGAGCACGTGCGCGTCGACCCAGCGGGTGAGCTGGTGGGGCGCGCCTGCCGCGTGATGCCGCACGACGATCGCATCGACGCCCATCGCCTGCAACGTCAGCGCGGTGTCCTTGAGCGACTCGCCCTTCGAGACGCTGGAGCCCTTCGCAGAGAAGTTCAGCACGTCGGCGGAGAGGCGCTTGGCCGCGATCTCGAAGCTCACCCGCGTGCGGGTGGAGTCCTCGAAGAACAGGTTGCAGACCGTGCGGCCGCGCAGCGTCGGCACCTTCTTGATCGGCCGTGCCGCGAGCTGCTGGAACGTACGCGCCGCATCGAGGATGGCCGTGATCTGATCAGCGCCGAGCGCATCCACGTCCAGCAGGTGCGACAGGCCGGCGCCGGCCGGGCGTTCGTCGAGCGCGATCTGATCCTGCGTCATCATGACCATCACCTACGGGCGCTCGATCGACACGGCGTCGACACCGTCGTGCTCTTCCAGGCGGACACGGACCACCTCGCCGGCGGACGTCGGCAGGTTCTTGCCGACGTAGTCGGCGCGGACCGGCAGCTCCCGGTGCCCGCGGTCAACGAGCACCGCCAGCTCGATCGCCGCC
Organism: Actinomycetota bacterium; assembly: GCA_019347695.1. Taxonomy (GTDB): domain Bacteria; phylum Actinomycetota; class Nitriliruptoria; order Euzebyales; family JAHELV01; genus JAHELV01. The sequence goes on from JAHWKT010000002.1 coordinate 18,831, forward strand.
GGCCGGCCCTCCGCGATCACCGCCTCCATGGCGGCGCGCACGGTGCGGCCGGTGTAGAGCACGTCGTCGACCAGCACCACGGTGCGGCCCTCGGTGTCGACCGGGAAGTGGGTGCGCTCCAGCGGTCGTGGACCGATCCGCGCGTAGTCGTCGCGGTACAGCGCCACATCGAGGGCGCCGACCGGCACCGTCGCCTGCTCGATCTGGGCGACGTCGTGCGCGAGACGACGCGCGAGCGGAACGCCGCGGGTGTGCACACCCATCAACACGAGGTCGGCGGCCCCGGCGTGCCGTTCGAGGATCTCGTGCGCCATGCGCCGCACGGCGCGACGGATCGCATCGGCGTCGAGGACCGTGCGCGACGGAGCGGACGGCGCGGCGTCGTCAGCGCGCGCGGATGTCATCGATCCTCGACCTTTCTGGCCTCTCCGGACCAGGCTTAAAGGCGTTCGGCGCGAACCTAGCAGTGGGGGCCGGCGGTCACAACGACGTCGCCCCACCGCCGTGGGTCGGGGCGCTACCACGCGCCGCCGCCACGTCGGCCTCCTCACGGGCGACCGCGGCGAGGACACCGTTGATGAAGCGGCCCGAGTCGGGTGTCGACAGCTCGTTGGCCAGCTCGACCGCCTCGTCGATCACGACGGCGACCGGCACGTCGGAGTGCAACAGCTCCCACAGCCCGAGGCGCAGCAGGTTGCGGTCGACCACCGGCATGCGGTCCAGGTTCCACCCGCGCGCATACCTGACGATGAGCCCGTCGAGCTCCGCCTGTTGGTGGGCCACGCCTTCGACCAGCGTCGCCGTGAACGGCGCGAGCGGGTCGTCGTCGGTGGTGCGCGCGACCACGACGGACACGTCGTCGCCGCGCAGGTCCGCCTCGTACAGCACCGCGATCGCGCGTTGCCGGTCGGCGTGCCGCGACCGCATCATCCCGTGGCCGAGCGCTCAGGCACGCGAGCTGTAGGCACCTGTGCGCGTGTCCACCTTGATGCGTTCGCCAGGGTTGATGAACAGCGGCACCTGGACCACGGCGCCGGTCTCCAGGGTCGCCGGCTTCGTCGCACCCGACACGCGGTCGCCCTGGATCCCCGGCTCGGTCTCGGTGACCGTCAGGTCGACGCTCGCCGGCAGGTTGACTCCGACGACCTCGTCGGCGTGGAACACCAGCTCGATCGTGTCACCCTCGACGAACCACAACGCGGCGTCGCCGATCGCCTCCTCTGACACGAACGTCTGTTCGAAGTGCTCGGTGTCCATGAACACCAACTGCTGTCCCTCGCGGTACAGGTACTGCAGCTGGCGCTTGGTCAGGATGGCCTGCTCGACGTTCTCGCCGGCGCGGAAGGTGCGGTCGACGGTCTTGCCGTTGCGCACCCCCTTCAGGGTGGTCCGCACGAACGCGCCCCCCTTGCCCGGCTTGACGTGCTGGAAGTACTCGACGCGCCACAGCTCGCCGTCGAGGTTGAGCGTCATGCCGTTCTTCAAGCTGTTGGTGGACACCATCGCGGTACCTCGTGTCGTGGGGGACCGGCCGCGGCAACGTGGTGGTGGGCGTGCCCATGTCGTCGGCGGGCTGCAGGCCGCCGTGGCCGTCGCCTGGACGGTCGTCGCGGGAAGCTGCGAGTGTAGCGTCACCGTGCTCCGTGCCGTGCGGCCACGAGGTGGCGTGCGGCCAGCACCGCCAGCTCGTAGCCGTAGGCACCTGCACCAGTGATCGTGACATCCACGACCGCGCTGATCACGCTGCCGTGGCGAAACGTCTCGCGTGCGGCGATCTGCGACAGGTGCACCTCGACCGTGGGCAGGTCGATCAGCTCGATCGCGTCACGCAGCGCATAGCTGTAGTGGGTCAGCGCGCCGGCGTTGATCACAACCGCCGCCGTGCCGTCGGTCCGCGCGCGGTGCAACCGCGTGATCAGCTCACCTTCCGACTCGGTGATGAAGTCGTCGATGTCGTCGTGCACCCGCCTGACGGCCGCGACGATGTCGGCCATCGTTGCGGTTCCGTACACGTCGGGCGCGCGGTGACCGAGCTGGGACAGATTCGGGCCGTTCGCTATCAGGATGCGCACGCAACCTCCTACCGGTCGGGGCACTTCACCGCGACGCATCCTACGGCCGACGGCGGTGTCGGCGGCATGGGCGCCGCCGACACCGCCTGACGACCCGCGGCCCGCACGACCGACCTCAGCGCGCACCCGTGACTGACGCCAACCCGCCGGGCGATCAACGCCAGGGATTCACCACGTCGAGGTCGCCGAAGCTCGCCGGCTGGGCGGTCTCCTCGGAGGTTGGAACGATGAACTCGATGTCCTCGACTCCTGCGGGCTCAGCGAGTCGATCCAGCACATGCTTCGTGCCGAGAAGCTGCTCGTAGGCCTCGTAGGTCAGCAGCACGTGGGGGACCATGCACGGTGTCGCCGGTTTGCGGGTCGAGTCACGGGTGCCGCACACGGGCGAGGGCACGTTCGAGAACGGCGCGGTCTAGGGCGGCGACCCGGGCGACGCCGGGGCGCTCGCACAGCACCAGCCGCAGGCCGTCACGGACCTTCTTGTCGCGTGCCATCACGGCGAAGACCTCGTCGCTGTCGACCGGGTCGCAGACCGTCGGCAGGCCGACGTCGGCCAGGATCGCCGTCGTGCGGTCGTGCAGACCTGCGTCGGCGACCCCGGACCATTCGCTGACCAGCGCCGCGAACCGCATACCAATACCGACGGCCTCGCCGTGGCGGTACCGCGCGTACCCCGTCAGCGTCTCCAGGGCGTGGCCGAGGGTGTGGCCGTAGTTGAGCAGCGCGCGCTCGCCGTGCTCGTGGGTGTCGGCCGCGACGATCTGCGCCTTGACGGCGACGGCGCGGTGGATCAGGTCCGGTAGCACCTCGCCGGCCGGGTCGAGCGCGGCGGCGGGATCGCGCTCGATGCGGTCGAGGATGCGCGGGTCGCGGATGAACCCGCACTTGATCACCTCGGCCATGCCGGCACGCAGCTCCCGCGCCGGCAGGGTGTCGAGCGTTGCGGTGTCGGCGACGACGGCCAGCGGTTGATGGAACGCGCCGACGAGGTTCTTGCCGGCCGCCAGGTTGATGCCGGTCTTACCGCCGACGGCGGCGTCGACCTGCGCGAGCACCGTGGTCGGCACCTGCAGCACCGGGACGCCCCTGTGCCAGGTCGCAGCGACGAACCCGGCCAGATCGGTGACCGCGCCGCCGCCGAGACCGACGACGAGGTCGGTGCGCGCCAACGGGATGGCGGCGAGCCAGTCGTACAGCTGTCCCAGGACGTCCAGCGACTTGGCCGCCTCGCCATCGGGAACCTGGCGGACGTGCACGTCCAGGCCGGCTGCCCGCAGGCCGGCGGTGACGGCCGCGGCGTGATGCTCCTCGACCGGGGCGGTGGTGACGACCGCCGCGCGTCTGGCGGCGGTGTCCGGCAGCCACGCGTCGACGTCGTCGAGCACCCCGCGGCCGATCACGACGTCGTACGGGGCGGCCACGTCGACGGTGATGCGCATCGTCGTCATGCGACCGCTGCGGCGCGCGTGCTCACGTGTTCCTCCGGATCCACTCGGCCAGCAGCCGCGCCGACTGGTCGACCGCCAGGCCGTCGGTGCGCAGCACGGCCGATGCGGCCGCCTCATAGGCCGGTCGCCGTTGCGCCAGCAGCTGCGTCAGCACCGCCACCGGCTCGGTGTCGACGAGCAGGGGGCGGTCGCCGCGCAGCATCGAGTTGCGCAGTCGCGCGGCGAGCGTCGTAGGGTCGGCGTACAGCCACACGACGGGCCCGGCGGCCCGCATGCGCTCGACGTTGGTGTGGTCGAGCACCGCTCCCCCACCCACCGACACGATCGCGCCGTCGTGCGCGAGCGCGGCGGCCACCGCGTCGCGTTCGCGTGCGCGAAACGCCGGTTCACCCCCGCGCGCGAAGATCTCGGTGACCGTCATTCCCACGTCGCGGGCGATCAGCGCATCGGTGTCGACGAAGGCCCGGTCGAGCAGCGCCGCGGCAGCGCGGCCGACCTTGCTCTTGCCGGCGCCCATGAGCCCGATCACGGTCACCACGGACCGGGTCACGGCACCGAGGTGACCGGCAGGTGGGCCAGGTACTGCGACAGGTTGCGACGCACCTCGTCCAGCGCGTCGCCGCCGGTCTTGTCGAGCAGCGCCCGAGCGAGCTCGAACGCCACCACCGCCTCGGCGACAACCCCGGCGCGGGGCACGGCGCACACGTCCGAGCGCTGTGTGATCGCGACCGCGTCGTCCCCCGTGGCGGTGTCGACCGTCCGCAACGGTCGGGTGAGGCTGGAGATCGGCTTCATGGTGGCGCGCACACGCAGCACGGCGCCGGTGGTCATGCCACCCTCCACCCCGCCCGCGCGGTCGGTCAGCCGTCGGACCGCCATGCCGTCGCGGTCGACGGAGGCGATCTCGTCGTGGGCCTGCGACCCGCGGACGGCGCCGAGCCGCGTGCCGTCACCGATCTCGACGGCCTTGAACGCCTGGATGCTCATGAGTGCCGCCGCGAGCCGGGTGTCCAGCTTGCGGTCCCAGTGCACGTGACTGCCCAGCCCCGGCGGCACGCCGTAGGCCAGGACCTCCACCACACCGCCGAGCGTGTCGCGGTCGGCCTTGGCCGCATCGATCGCATGCTGCATGCGCGTGGATGTGTCCGGATCGCTGCAGCGCACCGGGTCGTCGTCGATGCGGTCGCTGTCGTCAGGCGTGGGCGGCGGCAGGTCATCGGGCACGGCGGCTTCGCCGATCCGCACGACGTGCGAGACGACGGCGATGTCGACCGCGTCGAGCAGTCCCCGCGCGACGGTCGCCAGGGCGACACGCATCGCCGTCTCGCGGGCGCTCGCCCGCTCGAGCACGTTGCGGGCGTCGTCGAAGTCGTACTTCTGCATCCCGGCGAGGTCGGCGTGGCCGGGGCGCGGGCGGGTGAGCGACTGGCCCCGTCCCCTGGCTGCGACCGCCGCCGGATCCTCCGGCGCGTCGACGGCCATCGCGTCCTGCCACTTGGGCCACTCGGTGTTGCGCAGCACGATGGCGACCGGCGACCCGAGCGTGCGTCCGTGCCGGACGCCGCCGAGGATCTCGAACGTGTCGGCCTCGAAGCGCATGCGTGGTGACCGCCCGTGCCCGTGGCGGCGGCGTGCGAGCTGGTGGCTGATGGCTGCGCGGTCCACTACGACGCCCGCCGGCATGCCCTCGAGGATGCCGACGAGTGCGGGGCCGTGGGACTCTCCGGCGGTGAGGTAGCGCAAGCTCATGGTGCGAGCACCGTAGCAGCCTGCTGCCTCACGCCGGGGTCTGCCCATCGTCGATCTGCCTCAGCAGTCCCCGGACCCACCGGACGCACTCGAGGTAGCGCGGCGTCAGGCGCTCGGGGGCCACGCCGAGTCGCGTCGCGTGGCGCTGGACGTCCGCCCACTGTCCATGCTCGTAGGCGCGGACCAGGGCGAGCACGGCACCGAGTGTGCCGTCCTCGTCGACGCAGGCCGCAAGCAACGGGCGCCGCAACTGGATGCGCGCCAGGATGTCGCCGAGCGGTTCGCCCAGCAGCGCGTCGAGCAGCGAGCACAGCCCGACCAGGTACCCGTCGTCGGCGCGGGCGCCGTCGCCGTCGACGAGGTCGGTCACCAGCTGCTCGCAGAACCGGGCACGCAGCAGCGCGGTGTCGCGCAGCGCGCTGGGATGGTGGTCGGCCAGCCACAGCACGACGAGCACCGTGATAGCGGTGACCAGCCGCGCGTCATCGGTGCGGTCAAGCGTCTGGCGCACGGTTTCGGAGCGGCCGGCGCCGCCGGTCGTCGCGGCGGCCACCGCCTGGAACCGCCGGGCGGCGTAGCGGTCGCGGGCGAGCAGGTTGCCGATCGCGTCCCGGTCGATGGGGTCGGCCATCACGCTGCCCAGCAGCTGGAGGTGGCCGAGCCGGCTGCCGTGGCGCTGGCGTGCGCCGACGATCGAGGGCTTCTGGAAGAAGTAGCCCTGGAACAGGTCGAAGCCCATGGACGCGACCTCGTCGCGTTGCGTCGGTGTCTCGACCTTCTCCGCCAGCGTCTGCACACCGGCTGCGCGGCACTGGGCGACCAGCGCGCGGCGTTCGGCCACCGTCGTCGTGGCGATGTCGACCTTGACGATGTCGACCACCCCGAGCAGTGCGAGCCGGGCGTCGGCGGCCGTCACGTCGTCGAGCGCGATCCGGTAGCCGGCGGCACGCAGCCGCCGGCACGCGGCCTCGACGGCGGCATCGGGCGTGATGGTCTCGAGGATCTCCACGACGGTCAGGTCGGCCGGCAGAGTCTCGGCGCCCCCGTCGAGCAGCAGCTGGCGGGTGAAGTTGATGAAGGCCGGCAGGCCCTCGGTCAAGCTCCAGATGTCCATCTCGAGGAAGGCCTGACCGATCACGCGCGTGGTCGTGCGCGAATCGCCGGCCCGCGGACTCCACGTGGTGTCGGTCAGCGTGCGGCGGGCCAGCAGCTCGTAGGCCACGACCCGGGTTGCACGATCCAGGATCGGTTGGCGGGCGACCAGCAGGCTCGACGGACCGGCACGAGGTCCGCGCACCTGGCCACCCCCTGCGACGACACGCGGGTGGCCAGGGTCGGTCGCCAACCGCCTACTTCTGGATCTGCTCACCCTCGCACAGGATGAACCGTCTGTCCTCGAACCGCATCGTGGCGCAGTTGCCGGCGATGTCGAGCACGGTCACCTTGCCGGCGACGGTCTCACCGGCGGTGGCCTCATACCCTTCGTTGTCGACGACCACCAGCGCGGTCTTGGTGCCACCGGCGCTGAAGACATCCTCGAGCAGGATCGTCGTCCCGCCGACCGTGGTCTGCGACGGATCGCCGTCGGTCGGCGGCGTGCCGTCGACCGCCGGGGTCGTGTCGCTCGCCGGTGCGGTCGTGCCGACGGTGTCGGAACCGCCGCCACCGGTGTCGTCGGCCACGAGCTGCTCGAAGGGGTCACGCGCGTCGAAGACCTCGAACGTCGGCTCGACAGCGGCGATCTCCGACGGATCCTCGGTCGGATCGACGGTTGCCGCCTCCGACGCCTCGGGTACCTCCGACCCCGTCGGTACCGGTCCGGCGGCTTCGACGGCCGCCTCGTCGGATCCTGTCAACAGGGTGAGCGCCAGGTAGGCGACGGCGGCGACCGCGACGACGCCCAGGACGATCAGCAGCGGCCGGCTCACGCGGGACTGCTCGGTGGTTGGCGTGCTCACTGTGCTCCCCCCTCGGCGGAGGTGTCGGCGGCCTCGGGCGCGGGACTGGCCTGCTCGGTCGGGGCCTCGGTGGCGCCCTCGGACGCGTTCTCGGTCGCGGCCTCGACCGGCTCACCGTCGGGGCCGACGACCTCGACGCTCTCGCCGCCGGCCTCGAGCACCGGCAGCACCGAGAAGATGTGACCGGCAGCCGTCACGGTCAGGTCGGGGAACGACTGCTCGGTCTCCTCGGCCATCGTCACGGTCGACACTTTCACCGCACGCGCCAGATCGACCTCGATCCGGCGCAGCAGATCGACGACCTGGAAGTAGCCGCCCGACACCGTCATCTGCATCGGGATGCGCGCGAGCGCGGTCAGCTCCTCGTTGGTCTCGGGGGCCTCCTCGACCAGCTCGGGATCCTCGAACGTCATCTGGGCGATCTCGACGCCCGACGCATCGGCCGCCTGCTGCAACGCCTCCAACGCCTCCGGCTGCCCCGGGTCGTCGGGAATGTACTCACGCAGCCGGACGAGCATCGACCGGTAGTCGGCCTCGTTCTCCTCGACCTCGCGCAGCACCGCGATCTGCGATTGCAACTGGCCGCGTTCGTCCTCCAGCTGCGCGGTCTGCTCGATGAGGTCGGCCTGCTCGACGCGTTTCGGCTGGTACAGGAAGTACCACCACGCGGCGGTCAGCAGGATGGCCGCAACAGCCGCCAACAGGGGGGCTCGCCGGGTCATCGTAGGTTCTCCTCGGGAAGTCCATCGTCGTAGCGATGGGTGTAGGCGCGGTCGTCGATCTGGACGCGGCCGATGAAGTTGGTCACCTCGGTGCCGCCGCGTTCTTCGTCGCCCGCGGTCGCCAGATAGCTGTCGTCGAACCCGATGGTGTCGTCGAACTTCGCCAGGACCTCTTCGACGCCCGGCGCGAAGCGGTCGACGGAGTAGCCGGTGAAGTCGACCTGCGCGACAGGCTCACCGAGGTCGAGTCCGTCTTCGAGCAGGATGGCCTCGCCGTCGGTGACTGCGGCGTCCGACGCCGTCGACGCGCCGTCGAGGGCGGTCAGCGACGACTGCCGGTCGAACGACAACGCCAGGTCACCGAGGATCCGGGCCCACGACAGCTCGCCCTCCATGGCAGCAATCAGCAGCGTCTCGCGGTTCTGGACCGTGTCGAGCAGGTTCTGGAACTCGTTGAGCGACGCGACCTCGGCCCGCAGCACCATGACCTCGCGCTCGGTCGCGTCACGCTCTGCCCGGGCAGAGTTGACGTGACCGACCTTGAGCGCGTAGACACCCATCAGCCCGACGAGGTAGGCGGCGAGCACGCCGAGGGCGAACACGGCGATCTGGCGGCGGCGCCGCTCGATCCCGACCTCCGCAGGCAGCAGGTTGACCCGCGCCATCGGCGGTGTCGCCTCCGCGCCGCCCGCGGGCGGCAGCTCGGACGTCTCGTCGTCCAACGGTTCGAATGACTCGGTCATTGCTGTGCTCCAAGGGCGAGTCCGACGGCGACCGCGAGGTGCGGCGCGGCCGCGGCCAACTCGTCGTCACTCAGCCCGCTGCCGTTGCCGACGGTCTGCAGCGGCGACCCCGTCGCGATGTCCAGGCCCAGCTGATCGGCCATGGCCGAGGCCAGTCCCGGCCACTGGCTCGCGCCGCCGGTCAGCACGACCCGCTCGATCGACGGGATGTCCCGCTGCGTGGCGCAGTAGTCGATCGAGCTCTTGATCTCATTGATCAACCGCCGCGTCTGGGTGCGGACCACATCGGTGGCCTCGTCGACGCCAGGCTGCACCTCGCGTGGCGCATTCCCCGCGGTGCGGTCGTCGCTCGTACCATCGGAGTCCGCGTTGAGCTCATCGACCGTCAGCTGATCGCCCGGGTCGTCCGACAGCCAGCCGTGAAAATCGGTGTCCGCTTCCGAGACGTCGTCGGGCGGTGACGAAGCCGGCTCGTCCTCGGCCAGCTCCAGCTTGAGCCGCTCGGCGTCGGCGAGGTCGAGGTCCAGGCGGTCGGCGAGCATGGCGGTGACGTTCTGACCGCCGAAGAGCACCGTGCGCACGAAGTGTGGTGCGCCGTTCTGATGTGCGATCAGGTTGGTGACGGTCGCGCCGACATCGACGAGCATCTCCGTCGTCCGCTCGGCGAGGACGTCGGCGGGCGTGAGGCTGCGCAGGGCGGCGAAGGCGTCGAGGTCGATGCCGATCGGGTCGAGCTTGGCCCGGCGGACGACCGACAGCAGTTCGTCGACCATCGTCCGCAGCGCCGCGACGACCATGATGCGCACCATGCGCTCGCCGTCGTCGCTCTCGTGCTCGCCCAGGTAGCAGAAGTCGAGCACCGCCTCGTCGACGGGGAGGGGGATCAGCCCGTCGACGTGCAGCGGCAGCGACGCACGCAGTTCGCTCTCGGTCATGTACGGCAGATCGAGCCGGCGCACGACGACCTGCTGGTTGGCCAGCCCGACCGACACCTTGCGACCCTTGATCTTGGCCGACTTCCACAGGTCGCGCAGCGCGGCGACGACGACGTCGGGGTCGACGATCTCGCCTTCTCGAACCGCGCCGGTCGGCAAGAGCACCTGGCCGACGCGCTCGAGCGCGGCGCCCTTGCGGCCCTGGCTGACCTGCGCGGCCCGCACCGAGTTCGACCCGATGTCGAGTCCGATCGGGGCGGCCATCAGGCGTGCTCGGTCCCGTTGACGCTCGACGACTGCAGGTAGGCGTCGAGGTCACCGGTGCGGATGCGGTAGTTCTTGCCGACCCGGACGGCCCTGAGCGAGCCCGCCTTGATCAGCCGGTACACGGTCATGCTCGACACGCGCATGTGGTCGGCGACCTCGGCGACCGTCAGCAGCCGCTCGCGTGGCATCGAAGGTTGACTCGACACAGCTCGTTCCTCTCAAGACGCTGATCGCACCATGTGGTGCCGTCTGTCCCATCCACCGCGTTCCGGACGCAGATTGCTCACCAGTCACGGAACGGATCGAGTTCCCCTGTCGACATCACGCACGCCCACTTGAGCGCTTCGCCTAGTCGGAAGTTGCGTGGGGGTTGGGGGCCATCAGCGGTACTGACCTGCACGTTTGATGAGTCGATCGCTGCCGGGTGTGGACACTAAATCCCGCCCGAGTGTCGGTGGGTATGGTAGGGTGCGGCTATGGCAAAGCGCACAGGCGGAGCGATGCATGTGGCCACTACCACGCGCCGGTACAAGGACACGACATACCGGACGCATCTGCTGCGCCGCTCGGTGCGGGAGGGCCCCAAGGTCCGCAAGGAGACGCTGGCGAACCTGTCGCATCTGCCCGATGCGGCGATCGAGGCCATCCGCCGGGTCCTCGCGGGCGAGTCGCTGGTCACCGCCGAGGAGGCGTTCACGATCCGCCGGTCCCGCCCGCACGGCCACGTCGCGGCGGTGTGGTCCCAGGCCAAGACGCTGGACCTGGCCGCGCTGCTCGGTGCGGCGTGTCCGGAGCGGGACGTGGCGGTGGCGTTGATCATCGCGCGGGTGTGCCGGCCCGGGTCGAAGCTGGCCACGACACGCTGGTGGACCGACACGACGCTGGCCGAGGATCTGGGCGTGGCCGAGGCCGGCACCGATGCGATGTACGCCGCGATGGACTGGCTCGTCGAACGGCAGGACAGCATCGAGGCACAGCTCGCCAAGCGGCACCTGAGCGCGGGTGGGCTGGTGCTGTTCGACCTGTCGGGCTCCTATGTGGAAGGGCGGCACAACGAGCTCGCAGCGATCGGCTACTGCCGCGACGGCAAGCGCGGAAAGGCCCAGATCACCTACGGGCTGATCACCGACGTCGAAGGACGTCCGATCGCGGTGGAGGTGTTCCCCGGCAACACCGGCGATCCGACCAGCTTCAGCGCCGCGATCACCAAGGTCGGTGACCGCTTCGGGCTGGCCGAGGTCGTCATGGTCGGTGACCGCGGCATGATCACCCAGACACGCATCGATGACCTGCGCGGGCTGCCCGGTGCGGGCTGGATCACCGCGCTGCGCGCCCCCGCGATCCAAAAGCTCGCCGCCCAGCAGGCGATCCAGCTGTCGCTGTTCGACCAGACCGACCTGGCTGAGATCACCTCCCCCGACTACCCCGACGAACGGCTGATCGCCTGCCGCAACCCCGCACTGGCCGCCGAGCGGGCCCGCAAACGCAGCGAGCTGCTCGCCGCCACCGACGCCGAGCTCGACAAGATCGTCGCCGCCGTGACCGCCGGACGACTCAAAGATCCCGGCAAGATCGGGGTGCGCGTCGGCAAGATCGTCAACCGCTACAAGATGGCCAAGCACTACCAGTTGACCATCGACAACGGCGCGTTCTCCTACACCCGCGACAGCGCCGCGATCGACACCGAAGCCGCCCTCGACGGCATCTACGTCGTACAGACCAGCGTGACCGCCGACCGCCTCGACGCCGGCGAGGTCGTCGAGGCCTACAAGCGACTGCGTCTGGTCGAAGCGCAGTTCCGCAGCCTCAAGACCATCGATCTGCACCTGCGACCCATCCACCACCGCCTCGCCGGCCGGGTCCGCGCCCACGTGCTCATCTGCATGCTCGCCGCCTACCTCACCTGGCACCTGCGCCGAACCTGGGCGCCGCTGTGCTTCACCGACGAAGACCCACCCGACCGTCGCGACGACCCCGTCGGCAAAGCCCACCGCTCACCCCAAGCAGCCGCCAAAGCGTCCACCCGCACCACCACCGCAGGCGAGCCCACCCACAGCTACCAGTCCCTGCTCGACCACCTCGCCACCCTCACCCGCAACGACGTCGTCTTCGCCGACACCAACCTCGTCATCGACAAGCTCGCCGAGCCCACCCCGACCCAACGACGCGCCTTCGACCTGCTCGACACACCCATCCCGACCAAGCTCATGTAGACAGAAAACTCCCGCCCACCACCGCCGAAACCCCACAACGGCGCCACCGCCAGCATCACAAGCCACGCAACTTCCGCCTAGTGGGATCGCGCCCGAGGTTCAGCAGGCGACGGTCGTCAATCCGACGGCCTCGCTTGTCGTACGAGATGGTGTCACCAAGCGACTGCTCGCCGGGTAGACATTGAGGCAGCGCCTCCGAACTCCGCCTTTCGACCGCTGACCACACAATGCGGCGAGGGCAGCTCGGTTCATCCGAACTGCCCTCGCCGCCGCAGAACCTTGCCGTGAAGCTTGTGCCGTTAGGGGCAGCCGGTCGCGCTCAGCTGGTTGACGGAATCGTCGGAGTCGTAGCTCCACGTCACGCCCGGAAGACCGGTGTGAACGCCCTGTACGCAGAACTCGATCGCTGTCTCGCTGATCACATCCAGCGTCACACCCTCACTGGTGTTGTAGCCGGTGAACAGCGGGCTTGCCTCGAGGCCGGCGTAGGTGTTGGCATCCGTGTAGTGGGTCTCGGCCTGGACTGCGATGTTGCGCAAGTCCGACTGCAGGGCAGAGCGGCGAGCCCGCTCTCGCTGGTTGAGGAACGCCGGGATGGCGATGGCCGCCAGGATCCCGATGATGATGACGACGACAAGCAGCTCGATCAGGGTGAACCCCTCTTCGCGCTCGTCCATGCGCTTGCGAATTGCGAGGAACAAGATGCACCTCCTGGTGCGTCGGTTACCTTGCAAGCCGGAAGGCGTTCGGCAGTTCCTGGTGCCTGCCGCTTGCATCGTTTACGCGTGTTCCTGTCGTCCCTCGGCACCGGGGGCAAAGCACTCTCAGCACATATCCTCACAATTGGGTACGTCCCGCCGCACCGCCGCTCAACTCGCGCGACCGACCGCCGACGAGAGCGTACGGGCGAGACGACCGCGGCGAGGGAGACTGATGGACGCTGGGCACGGCGTGTCGGGAGCACATGCGCTGCTGCGCCAGCTCGCGCGCGGGCTGTCCGCGTACCGGCTCTACCCGGGCGATCTCACGCAACCCGCCTTCCAGGGCGCGGTCGAGCGCATCCGCGACGCTGCCGGCACGGCGCTCGGCGCCGGACCCGCGGAGGCACTGGTCCGTGCCGGCCGGTTCCACGTCGATGACCACGAGGTGATCGACGAGGCGGCCGACCGGCTCGCCGAGGCGTGCTTCTCCCGTCGCGTCGAGTACGTGCGGATCGACCGTCCTCCGACAGTCGACGAGCTCGACGCGTTCTACGAAGTGCTCGGCCGCGACCCTGAGGACGTCACCGAGGCCGGCGGCGTCGCCGCGCTACTCGACGCCCGCGGTGTGGGATCGATCACCGCCCTCGCCGGCGCGCCGGAGACCGATGCCGTCGACGGTGACCACGACGAGTCCGATCCCGAGGCCGCGTTACCCGTGCTCGCGCTACTGCCGGGCGACACGGCGAGCAGCGTGTACGATCGTCTGCGGGGCGCTCAGGAGACGCTCGACGAGGTCGTCAGCGCGCGGTCGTCGTTCTACCGCAGAGCCGCCGGGCTCGTCGCGGGCCTCGACGAACAGCAGCAGGCGGCGTTCGGCAGCCTCGTCCTCGACCGCATGCAGACCGACGCCTTCGCGGAACGCTACGCCGGCCATCTGGCGGACCCCGAGATCGCGGAGCTGCTCGCCAGAGCAGCGCGCTTCCGAGGTGTCGAACCCGTCGAGGTGGCCGTCGAGTTCGTCCGGATCAGCGCCCGGCAGCAGACGCTCGTCGCCGTCGTGCGCGACTTCGTCAGTGGCGACACACTCGACGGAGCGCCGGACGGTTCGCGGATCGCGCATGCAGCCGCCGACCTGCGCGACGCGTTCCCATCGGACGCCGCCGACGGGCGCCGCCTCGCGCTGCTCGCCCTGGCCGACTACCTTCGCTGCGACGTCTCGTCGGAGCAACTCGAACGCGTCGTCGGCGCGGTGACCCGCCAGCTGCGCGCTGCTGTGGGCGACGGCGACGGCGAAGTCGTCCGTGAGCTGCTCGACACACTCGATGCGGCCCGGCCGGATGTCGATAGCGAGTGTCAGGACCTGCTCGCCGCCCCCCGGCACCATGCGCTCACGCCGCACGTCCTGCGAAAGACGATGCGGGCGAGGCGTGCCGGATCCGAGGGGCCGGCGGAGGTGCTGCGGCCCTTCGGCACCGCGGCGATCGATGCGCTCGTCGCGGCGCTCGCAAGCGATGAGCGGTCCGACCGTCGCGTCATCGCCACACTCGCCGCGCTCGCGCGCGACCGGCCGCGGATCCTCGGACGCCATATCGACCATGAGCGCTGGCACGTCGTCCGCGATCTCGCCAAGGTGCTCGTCAGCATCGGCGGTCCCGCCACCGCCGCGCCACTCGTCGCGCTGGCGGGCCACGACCACCCGACGGTACGCCACGAGGCGCTGCACGGACTGACGAAGCTGCCACCCGCTGATTCGGCGGCCGCGCTCGCACGGGCGGTGCCGGTAATGCGAACACGCGCCGAGCAGCGCGATGGGCTCGACGCGCTCGCGGCGTGCGACGCACCACAGACACCGGCCCTGCTGCGCGACCTCGCGAGCAGCAGAGGCAGTCATGCGCTGCCGTGGCTCATGCGCCGCAGAGCGCGACGCCTCGCGAGAAGATCGGAGCGGCCGTGATCACCCGCCCGTCCGCGCTGCAGGCCGCGTCCGCACTGCTGCGTGAGCTGGCCGCCGCATACCAGTCGGCCACCCTGTACCCGTCCGGTCATCCCCAGCGCACCGCTCTGGGCGCGAAGGTGGCGACGCGCGTCACATCTCTCCGAGACGTCATGGTCGGTGATCCCACGATCTTCGCCGACCACGGCAGCTTCTACCTCGACGCCACCCTGCTCGCGCACGAGTCGCTCACCCTCGGCAGGCTCGCAGAGGTCCTGGCCGCGTCGGACATCCGGTCGCTGACGTTCACGGCGCGCGCGACGGCGCGTGACGTCGAGGCACTGATCGAGGTCCTCCGTGAGGAGCGGGCGCGCACCGAGCT
The DNA here is from genome assembly GCA_019347695.1 of Actinomycetota bacterium. Lineage (GTDB taxonomy): Bacteria > Actinomycetota > Nitriliruptoria > Euzebyales > JAHELV01 > JAHELV01. The sequence goes on from JAHWKT010000002.1 coordinate 33,954, forward strand.
CGGCGGGGTGCTGGTGAACGTCGCTGCGACGGCCGGCGCCGAGCCACCCGAGTGGCACCAGCGCCTCACCGAGCTGCGCCGAGCCTATGCCGGAGGCGTCGACGCCCTGCGTGACGCGGCATCGAGGGCGGCGGGCGGCGAGTCGATCGACATCGACGTCGCGAGCCGGGCTGTGAGCCACATCGCCGACCAGGTCGCGCAGGACCCCGGGTACGGGCTGCTGTTGAGCGCGGTCAAGTCCTACGACGAGTACACGTACATCCACATGGTCAACGTGTGCGTGATGTCCGTCGCCCTCGGGCACCTCATCGGCCTCCGTGCCGACCAGGTGATGGTGCTCGGCCTCGGCGCGCTGCTGCACGACATCGGCAAGGTGTTCGTGCCCACGGATGTCCTCAACACCCCTGGCCGGCTCGACGAGGAGCAGTGGCGGCTCATCCAACGCCATCCGGTCGACGGTGCTGGCATGTTCCTGGCGACCGGAGACGGCCTGTACCATCCCGCGGCGTCGGTGCTGCTCGAACATCACACGGGCTACGACGCGCGTGGCTATCCGACGTTGCACGGCCACAGCCCGTCCGTTCCCAGCCGCCTCGTGGCCGTCGCCGATTGCTATGACGCGATCACCAGCAAGCGCTCCTACCGGGATCCGCTGGGCCGCCACGAGGCGTTGGCGATCATCCGGGCTGCGGCTGGCCGGGAGTTGGATCCCGCAGCGGTGGATGCGCTGACGGCACTGCTCGGTGACCATCCCATCGGATCGCTGATCGAGCTCGACACGGGAGAGGTCGCGGTAGTCATCCGTCAGCATGACGTGCGACGCGATCAACCGACCGTCCTGGTCCTGCTCGACCGCTCCGGCACGCCCACCGAGGTCGAGGAACGCGACCTGGCGGCGGTCGGCGGGCGCATCGTCCGGCGGCACGACGCCGCTGCGGTGGGCATCGACCTGACCCGGTTCATCCTCGAGGGCGAGGTCCGCGCGGCGGGACCCGACCGGTCACCGCGCGGGCTGGTGCACGAGCCCTCGCCGGGCGAGGCCGCGCCGCACGGCTACGTCGCTGCCCACCAGCACGTCCGTGCGGATGAGCTCGACGGTGCCGCCGATCCCGATGTCGCCCCACCCGTCGCCTGGTGAGGACGGTCGATCTGGGAGCTGGACGCAGGTGGCGCATCGCGCCGACCGACGGCTGACCGAGACCGTCCGCCCCGGCCACCGACGTGCGTTTCGTGGCGGTGCCGCGCGGCGCGCGGCTACTGGATCAGCTCGAAGATCTTGAACATGGGCATGTACAGCGCGATCACCATCGCGCCGACGATCCCGCCGAGCAGGCCGATCAGCAGCGGTTCGAGCAGTGCGGTGAGCGACTCGGTCAGCGCCGTGACCTCGTCGTCGTAGAAGTCCGAGATCTTCATCAGCATCTCGTCCATCGCGCCGGTCTCCTCACCGACGGCCATCATCTGCACGACCATCGGCGGGAACACCGCGTGCGAACCGAGCGGCCGAGCCACGCTCTCCCCCTCACGGACCGCGGCCTGCACGTCGTCGATCGCCTCGGCGATGACCGCGTTGTTGACGGTCTCCGACGTGATCTCGAGCGCGCTGAGGATCGGCACACCCGCGCGCAGCAGGCTGCCGAAGTTCCTCGTGAACCGCGACAGCGCGATCTTCTGGAACAGGTTGCCGAACACGGGCAGCTTCAGCTTCACCACGTCGAGCTGGCGGCGGATGGCCGGCTGCTTGCGACCGTACACGAACGCCTGCCAGCCGAGGATCCCCAGGATGACCACGACGTACCACAGCTTGCGGACCACGAACGACAGGGCCAGCAGGATGCGGGTCGCCAGCGGCAGGGTGCCACCGAGCGACTCGAACATGCCCACGAACACCGGGACGATGAAGATCAGCATCACGATGGTCAACAGGACGGCCATGATCAACACCACGACGGGGTAGGTCATCGCCGACTTGATCTTGCGGCGCAGCTCCAGGTCCTTCTCCAGGGTGACGGCGACGCGCTGGAGCACCACGTCGAGCATGCCGGCGACCTCGCCGGCCTTGACCATCGCCACGAACAGCTTGGGGAACTCCTCGTGCTCGGCCAGGGTCTCCGACAGGCCCTTGCCGGCTTCGATCTCGGTGCGGATCTCGCCGAGGATCTTGGCCAGGCGCTTGTTGTCGGTCTGCTCGGTCAGGATGTTCAGCGCCCGGATCAGCGACAGGCCCGAGTTGATCATCGTCGCGAACTGACGCGAGAACACCGCCAGGTCCTTCAGCCCCACCTTCCCACCGAAGCCCGGGATCGACAGGTCCTGCTGCAGCGCCGACTGCTGACGTTGCGTGATCGACACCGGCGCGTAGCCCATCTCGCGCAGCTTCACGCCGACGGCCCGCTGGTCGGCCGCCTCGAGCGTGCCGGTCTGGGTCTTGCCCGCGCGGTCGCGGACGACGTACTTGAACGTCGTGGCGGTGGCCATGGCTCTATCCGTTCAGCGTGCGGCCGTCAGGCCCGGCCGCACAGGCGGTTGAAGTCGGCGACGTTGTTGCACTTCTCGAGCGCCGCCTGGTACGGCACCCGTCCGCGCTGCACGAGGGTCGCCAGCGACTGGTCCATGGTGACCATGCCGTGCTGCTTGCCGGCCTGGATCATCGAGTACATCTGGTGGACCTTGCCCTCACGGATGAGGTTGCGGATGGCGGGGGTGGCCACCATGACCTCGGTCGCCGCAACCCTCCCGTGTCCGTCGGTGGTCTTGAGCAGCTGCTGGCACATGACGCCCTGCAACGCCCCGCCGAGCATCACGCGGATCTGCTCCTGCTGATGGGGTGGGAAGACGTCGATCACGCGGTCGATGGTCTGCGGCGCGTCCTGGGTGTGCAGCGTGCCGAACACCAGGTGGCCGGTCTCGGCGGCCGTCAGCGCCACCTGGATGGTCTCCAGGTCGCGCATCTCACCGACGAGGATCACGTCGGGGTCCTGGCGCAGCACGTGCTTGAGCGCCGCCGCGAACGAGTGGGTGTCGGTGCCCAGCTCGCGCTGGTTGACGGTCGAGCGCTTGTGCTCGTGGAGGAACTCGATCGGATCCTCGACCGTGATGATGTGGGCCGCGCGCTCCCGGTTGACGACGTCGATCAGCGCGGCCAGCGTCGTCGACTTGCCCGAGCCCGTCGGTCCGGTGACCAGCACGAAGCCACGGGCGAGGTAGGCGAAGTTGTTGATCTGACTGGGGATGCCCAGCTCTTCGATCGACTTGATCTCGTACGGGATCGTCCGCATCACTGCGGCCATCGCGTCGCGCTGCTGGAACACGTTGACGCGGAACCGCGACGTCCCCGACAGGGCGTAGGACAGGTCGAGCTCCAGCTCGTTCTCGAAGATCTCCCGGTGTTTCTGGGTCAGGATGCCGTAGATCGCCTGCCGGATGTCGTTGGGCTGCAACGGCGCGAACCCCTCGAGCGGCTGCAGGTCGCCGTGGACCCGGATCATCGGCGGCTGCCTGGCGGTCAGGTGCAGGTCGGACCCACCCGCCGCCACCAGCGTCTCCAGCGCGGCGTCGAGGTCCAGGGCCGCGGGCTGCTCGTGGGCGAGCCGCTGCGACGGCGGACGCGGGGCGTCGCCCGGCGCCGCGGCCCCGTTCGCGCCGTCGTGGTCCGTCGTCGCCAACCCAACGTTGTCGGCCATCTCGTCCTCCACATTGATGTCGCGAACGGCCTGCGGCCGGCCGTCACAGGAGACGTCGGCCGGCCACAGGAGGGGCTAAGCCCTACTCCTCACGGTAGTCGTCGAGCACCCAGGTGTTGCTGCCGACCTGCATGAGGTCGTCGTCGTAGTTGAACTGCCAGCCGCCCTGGTTGTCGATGGTGCCGCAGATCATCGACCCGTAGATCGCCCCCTGTGCGTTGCTGGGGTTGCCGGCGCAGTTGGACTCCGGGGCATAGATGCCCGCGGCGATCGCGCTGTGGTTGCCCAGCGACACGTCGCCACCGGCGCTGTAGATGCGCAGCTGCGTGGAGTCCGGGTCGCCACTGCCCGTGGTGCACCCGCCGGGCGGGCAGTTGATCTCGACGTCGTTGCCGATGCTGAGCTGCCCGGCCACGTAGATCTCGATCGGGCCGTTGACGATGGCGATGTCGGTGTCGAACGTCAGGTTGTCGACACAGCGTGGGAAGGTGTCGCCGTTGAGCGTCGACCCGTCGGTGGAGCTCGTGTACGAGGTCAGCGGCGTCCCGCAGCCGGCGAGCGCCTCGTCGATGAACGCGGTGCCCAGGCGCGTCCCGCCGACCTCCAGGCGGGGTCCGAAGCGGGCCGACGGGTCGACCGGTGGGTCGGCGAGCACGTCGTCGCAGTCGGTGCCGCCCGAGTGGGTGCACCGCCCGTAATCGGGGTAGTTGTCCCAGTTGTACAGGTACACGCCGTCGACGCCCGTGCTGCTGCCGTTGAGCACGACGTCCTCGTTGCTGGCGATGATGCCGTTGCCGGTGTACCAGGTGCTGCCGCCGTACGACGTCGCGGTGTTGCCGCCGCGCAGCGTGATCTCGGTGTCGGCGAAGGCGGCGAGGAAGAAGCGGGGCAGGTCGACCACGGCGGCCGCCACGGTCCTGGTCGCGACCTCGCCCGCCGACGTCTGCTCGGCGGCCGTCGCCTCGACCTCATAGCGCACCGACGACACCTTGGTCGCCGTCAGGCACACGTTGCCGTCGGCGACGGCCGGGCACGTCGTCGCGCCGGCAATCGTGTAGGTCGTCCCTGCCGGGTCGGTTCGGTTGGGGTCCCAGTTGCTGCGGATGACGTTGTTCGCGGCCTCCTGCACGTACTCATCGGCCTCCTGCACCACGGTGGTGAACGACCGGTCGAACCGTGCGGTGCGCTGGTTGACGAGCACAGCGGCGACGAGCACCACGACCAGTCCGGCGACGATGATCGAGGTGAGCAGGACGGCGGGGATCGAGCCCCGGTCGCTGGAGATGCGTGGACGCATGCGGTCGGCCTCCTACCGTCCGTCGCCGACGTTGCGGACGAACACGGATGTCTCGACTTCGATGGGGTCCTGGTCGGGCAGCTCACGGCGCAGGTCGAGGCGGATCTCGGCGAGATCCGACAGAGTGTCAGGATCAGGGGGTACGGGGTCCCACGGCTGCCCGTCGGCCTTGCCGAAGGCGAACACCGTCGCCGCCGGGTCCAGGTCACCGATGACCTCGCGGGTCGTGGTGCTGGTTGGGGTCGCCGACAACGGCGGGTCGTAGATCGCCCGTGTCTCGGTGATCGTCCCCGTCGCCGCGTCGACGGTGAAGGTCACACGGTGACGCACCAGGACGCCCGCGTCGTCGCGGAGCACGTTGACGATGACCTGCGTGGCCGACGCGGCGTCGACCGGGTCGGCGAACCGCAGGTCGCGCGCCATCCGCTCCGCCGCGCGCTCGAGATCGGTCAGCGCCTCGACCCGCGCACGACCGCGTTCGGACGCACGCAGACCGGACACGATGCCGTTGACGACCACGCCACCGACGATGAGCATCAGGGTCATGACGACGAGCAGCTCGACCAGGGTGAACCCGGACTCATCGCCGATGCGGCGTACCTGTCGCGTGCTCATGGGCAATCGGCCGGGTCGTTGTGCTTCTGCACCGGCACGCTGAACGTCGCCTGGGCGACCGTGTTGTCGGCGATGCGACGCGCGTCGATCGTCAGCGTGGTCGTGGTCCGGTTGAACTGGGTACCGGCGGGGATGGTCGCGGTGAACTGGGCGCCGTTGGCGGTCGCCACGACGGGCGACATCGTGGCACCGCCGGTCTTGTCGGTCCACGACAGGTCCGCGTCGTCGCTCGTCGACACGCCGTCGACGTCGACGGTGATTGTCACGGCCTGATGCAGCGAACTGCCGCCGACGCACAGCGGCTCGCCCGGCGACAGCACCGGGTTCTTGATCGTCACCGGTGTCACCGCCGGCGCCTCCGCGAAGGTCACCGTCTCGGTCTCGGAGTCGCTGCCCAGTGACCCGGTGGCGTCGACGACGAACTCGTGGTCGCCGTTGGGGAACGCTGTCGACCCCGCGGGGATGGTCTTCTGCCACCGGACGCCCGCGCCCGACGAGATGTCGCTGAACGCCTGGGTGCCGAAGGTCGACGGCGACGCCACCGTCAGGTTCACAGACGACGCGGCCTGCGACGTCTCGACGATCACGGTGATCGTCGAGGTCGTCGCGCCACTGCTGGTCCCGACCGACACCGGATCGACCTCGAGCGACGTGATCTCGAAGGTCGCCGACGGCGGCGGCGAGTCGAGCGGCACCTCCTCGACCGTGGGCACCCGTGTGCTGGTGTTGGCGTAGGTGTAGGCCTCACCCCGGAAGGTCCAGCCGATGTCGGCGCGGAACTCCTTGTAGTCCTGCGGCTCGGAGTCCGTCCCGGCGGCGGCCGTCCCGTCGGCCGGGTCATCGATCCAGTAGACGTTGCGCGTGACCGTGTAGTCGATGCCGTCGACGGCCCGCACGGTCGGGCTGGGGTCCGGCGCGATCGAGGTGTCGCTGCACTCAGTGGGATCGAGGACCACCGTCGTGTTTCCGCCGTACGTCGGGCTGTAGTCGGGATCAGTGCTGTCGATCGCCGCGCAGTCCCACTCGATCGCGCGTATCCGCTCGAGCTCCTCCTGCGCGAGCTGGGTCGCGCGGACGCGCTGCTCCTCGCGCTGCATCGACGTCAGCGATGTGATGATGACCGAGACCATCGCGGAGAGGATGATCGCCAGCAGCAGGATGGCGACCAGCATCTCGACCAGCGTGAAGCCGTCCTCCTCGGAGCGCATCGCACTCAGCTGCGCACGCATGTCGCCATCCAGTGGCCGGAGAAAGTGTCCACGGATGTCTCATCGGCCCGACCATGGCTGAAGTTGAGGGTTCCGCCGTCACGACGGTCAACTTCATCAACATTGATGATCGGCCGTCGGCGGCCAGGTCCGGGCGGCGAGTGGTGGATCGCCGTCCGCTCACGGAGGCCTGCGAACGTGCGCGAGCCGGCACCGATCGCACGGAGGACCACACCGGCCTGGAGATCGGGAGGGAGCTCCGCCACGAGCATCCGCTCGCCGACGACCACCAACGGCGAGGTCGACTCGTTGAGCTGCCCACGAAGGAAGTCCGTCGGGGATTGGCCAGGTTGCCACTCGGCCGCGAGCCGCGGATAGCCGCCGATGATCAGGTGCGCGTCGATCGCTGCGGCCGGCTCGGCGCCGATCATGTCGCCGGTCTCGGCCACGGTGAACGGGTCGACGACCATCTCCCGCAGGCGTCCGTAGAGCGGGCGTGCGTGTGTGCCCAGCAGCGCCATGGTCGACACCGCCGACCCGATCACGATCACCAGCAGAGGCACACGAGACAACGCGCGATCCCACGCGGTCTGCATCACGCCCTCGAGTGTCGGATCACCGGCGAGCAGGTAGGGGAACTCGTCGATCACGAGCACGGACGTCTCGGCCGTCGCCTCGGCTACCAGCGCGAGCGCATCGGCCCAGTCCCGCGGTTCCGCACGGCCGAGCACCGGCGCCACCTCGCATCGATGCGACTCGCATCTGTGCGATCTATGTGACGACGCGGGCGATCTCCTCGAGTGTGGTGTGGCCCAGCAGGACCTTGGCCAGGCCGTCCTCGCGCAAGGTGGTCATGCCGGCCGTGCGCGCCGCGTTCGCGATCTCGTCGGTCGACCCGCCGGCGGAGATCATGCGCTCGATCGTCTCGTCGACCTCCATCACCTCGTGGACCGCGAGCCGGCCGAGATAGCCGGTGTCGCCGCAGCGGTTGCACCCGGTCGCGCGGTACAGCCGTGGTAGCGGCGCGCCGGACCGCCACGGGATGCCCGCTGTCTGCAGCTCAGCGCCGGTCGGCGTGTACGACTCCCGGCAGTTCGCGCAGAGCTGTCGTGCGAGACGCTGTGCGAGCACGCAGTCCACTGCCGACGCGACCAGGAAGGCGTCGATGCCCATCTCGGTCAGCCGGGTCACCGCCGAGGGCGCGTCGTTGGTGTGAAGCGTCGACAGCACGAGGTGGCCCGTCAACGCCGCCTCCATGCCGATCTGTGCGGTCTCGTGGTCGCGCATCTCACCCACGAGCACGATGTCGGGGTCCTGCCGCAGGATCGACCGCAGCGCCTTGGGAAACGTGAGGCCGGCCTTGGTGTTGATCTGCACCTGGTTGATGCCCGCGAGCCGATACTCCACCGGATCCTCGGTCGTCACGACGTTGACGTCCGGTGACGCCAGAACGTTGAGCGTGGCATACAGCGTGGTCGACTTGCCCGATCCCGTCGGGCCGGTGACCAGAATCATGCCGTACGGCTTGCGGAAGTTGCGCTCGTAGCGGACGTAGTTGCGATCGAGGAACCCGAGATCCGACAGCTGCAGCAGGATGGCGGTCTTGTCGAGGATCCGCATCGCGACCTTCTCGCCGTACACGGTCGGCAGCGTCGAGACGCGCAGATCGATGGCCTTCTCGGCGATGCGCACGCTGATGCGCCCGTCCTGGGGCACCCGGCGCTCGGCGATGTCGAGGTCGGCCATGATCTTGAGGCGGCTGACGACCCCGGCGTGGATCGACCGGTGCTGGCTGGAGATCTCGTGCAGCACGCCGTCGACGCGGAACCGCACCCGCAGGTTGCGTTCGCCGGGCTCGATGTGGATGTCCGACGCCCGCGATGCCACCGCCTGCTGGATGACCGCGTTGACGAACTTGACGATCGGGGCGTCCTCGGCCTCGGCACCGAGCTGCGTGACGGTGTCGCCGGTGTCGCCGTCGTCGCCGTCGATCACGCTCTCGACGGCGTCGGACAACCCGGCGTGCTTGGCGATCGCGTCGAGGATGTCGCTGCGCGTCGCCGCGACGGGCTGGATGTGGTGGCCGGTCAGCGTCCGGGCGTCGTCGATGGCGACCACGTTCGCCGGGTCGGCCATCGCCAGGCGCAACCGGCCCTGGTCGTCGAACCCGATCGCGATGATGGCGTGCCGCCGCGCGAGCACATCGGGCAGCAGCGACGCGGCGACCGTGTCGATCGGGTAGCCGGCCAGCTCGACGAACTCGATGTCGAGCTGTGTCGCCACCGCTGCCATCAGCTGCTCGTCGGTGATCACGTCGCGGTCGACGAGCAGCCTCCCGATCTGCAGCTGCGACCCGCCGTGCTCGATCTGGAGCTCGGTGAACGTCTCGGCGGCGACAAGTTCCTGGGCGACCAGGATGTCCGCGAGACTCGATGTTCGGGCGGTCATCAGCGACCAGCCCGCGTGATGGGCGTGGCAAGGCAGCGGCGACCGGTCACGCGCTGCCCCCGCCACCGACGAGGCGCTCGAACAGCACGCGATTGGCGTCGCCCACCGCGGTGTGCTCAGCGTCGACGTCGTCCGGATCGGCGGAGCCCGAGCCGGCGTCGTCGAGCTCGGCCGGTGGCGTCGGTGCGCTGCGGACAGCCTCGTCGTCGACACGGGCGGCGGCTCCGTCGGAGTGGTGCGCGCCGACATCGGCGCCGCGGTCTCGGTCGCGGATCGCCCGTGGCTCGACGGTCGCCGACGGCCGCTTCGCGGCGGTGGCAGCGTCCGCGTACCCGCCATCGTGGAGGGCGTCGAGGCCGCCGAGCAGGTCGTCCAGTGTCGACGTGGCGCCCGCCTCGACCATCTCAACCAGGCCCTGGCTCGCCAGCTCGTGCAGCACCCGGCACGTCTGCAGATGCCCGATGCCCGACAGCTCGATGATGTCCATCAGCGGTCGCTGGCCGTCGATCAGCGACAAGACCCGCCACTGCGCTGTGCTCAAGGTGATCTCGTCGAGGCCCGCACCGTCGGGCACGACGCTGCACACCCGTGTCAGCTCGCCGGCCACCGCCGACAGCTGTGACCACTCGGCGACGCGTTCGTCGACGACCTCGAACGCCTCGTCCAGATCGAGGACGTCGAACGGCCAGCCGTCGAGCTGGTCGGAGCTCTCGAACAGGAACCGTGTCTCGTCACGGCGGATCAGCCAACCCAGAGTCTCGACGGTGTGCTCGCGGTACACCTCGGCCGCCGACTCCTGGTCGGCGGTCTCACGCGCGAGGAGCGCGGCCATGTCCACCGCGTCACCCGAGCGCTCGGCACCCAGCTGACGCAGCCGGCCGACGTCGATCGCGCCGACGTTGACCATTCGCGCGGCCAGGCCGTGCACCCCACCAATGTCGAGCAACGCCAGGCACACCCCACCACCGAGGAACGCGATGCCCGCGTGGGTCTCGGCGTTGCGCAGCTCGAGCACTCCCGACGACGAGGTCGTGGCGAGGAACCGCAGGATCTCTCGAAGGGAGAAATCCGACAGATCCCCGGTGAACATGCAGATCGTCCTTGCAGCAGGAGCACAGCAGGCTGCGGTGTCCGGGTCCGCCGTCGGTCACGACCGCCGTCACAAGATCGCTGGGGTGACCGACGGCTTGGTGGCACGGTCACGGCGTCGGTGCGACCAGTCGGCCTGACGCGTGACGGGTTGAGCAGACCGACGAGCTACCGTTCCAGAGTCGGCGGCGCGACGACGTCGCACGGCGCCGGCGCACCGGCCAGTCGGTGATCCGTGGTGACGAGCGAGCACGACCGTTCCTCCGCGATCGCCACGTACAGTCCGTCGAGGACACGGATCCGGGTGGCCCGCGCGGCTGCACGCCGGAGGTGAGCCGCGGTCGGTGCCACCAGCTCCTGCGGAAACGCCGAGAACTCTGCCAACGCGTCATGCAGCGCAGCGTCGTCCAGCACACCTGCGCGCCATAGCCGGCACAACGCAGACAGCACCTCGGCCGGTTGCTGGCTTGGAGCGCTGACATCGGCGCCGTCGACCTGGTCGAGCACCCACCCGGCGGGTGGCCGATCGATCAACACATCGACGAGCGCTGCAGCGTCGAGCACGATCATACGCCGAAGTCGCCGCGAACATCGTCGAGGAGTGAGGCCGTGTCGACAGCCTCCGTCGACGCGACTCGCGGTGGACGGGCGCGAACACGCGCGACCCACGATCGCGTCCGCCGTGCGCGCAGCGCGCACCGCCTCCTGCGCGAGCGTGGATATCGACAGGTCGAGGTCACGCGCTGCGCGGTAGAGATCGTCCGGCAGATACACACTCACCTTCGGTATACCCCGAGTGTACCCCTACTCTGCGGTCGACGGCTTCGGATCGTTCGTAGCGATTCCAAGCTGGACCGGATCGACGGTGATCCGGATGCGATCGTCGGTGATCCCGACGAGCTCGTCCATGTGGCTGGACACACGCCTGACGGCGCGCACATCGACGGCCCGTCAGCTGCGCAACGCGGCATGCGCCGCTCGCTGCATGACAGCGACGGGTGCCGGTCGGCCGGTCCAGCGTTCGAACGACGCGGCCGCCTGGGCGACCAGCATGCCCAGCCCGTCCCACGCGGACAGCCCGCGCTGGCGGGCGAGCGCGACCAGCGGCGTGGCCCGCAGGCCGTACACGAGGTCGAGGACCAGCTGATCGTCGGCGAACTGCAGGTACCGCTCGGGCAACCCCTCGCCATGCAGCCCCAGCGGGGTGGCGTTGACCAGCAGCCGCACCGCAGCACCGGGCGGCAGCTCCTGCGCGCCCGCCGCCTGCGCGAGCGCCTGCACCTGCGTCGCCTGATCGGACCGCCGGGCCTCCACCCGCACGCGCGCGCCGATGCGACCGAGCGCCACGGCCACCGCGCGGGCCGCGCCGCCCGCACCGACCACGACCACCCCGTCAGCCGGGCGCAGACCGATGTCGTCGGTGAGCACCCGCTGCACCCCGGTGGCGTCGGTGTTGTCGGCGACCCACCGCGCGCCGTCGCGGAACAACGTGTTCGCCGCGCCGATCAGCTCGGCCTCCGGTGTGCGGTGCGGCACGTGCTCCCAGACGGCCCGTTTGTGGGGCACGGTGATGTTGGCGCCGAGCGCCCCGAGCGCCGACAGACCGTCGACCGCCGCGACCGCGTCGGTGACCGCGCACGCCACGTACACGGCGTCGATGCCGCGCGCGGCAAACGCGGCGGTGTGCAACTGCGGCGAGATGCTGTGCGCGACGGGATCACCCAGCAGGAACACGACCCGCGTCGCGGCTGTCGTCACGACCGACGACCTACCGCTCCGCTACATGAGGTCATGCCGCTTCGTCGCAGTACGAGCCGCTCTGCGCGTCGCGGATCTCGCGGTACCGCGCGGCGTTGCGCTGTTGCTGCTCGAACGACGCCGAGAACGCGTGCTCGCCGGTGTCGAAGTCGCACACCACGTAGTACAGGAAGTCGGTGTCCGCCGGGTTCGCCGCCGCCTCCAGCGCCGACTGGCCCGGCGCCGCGATCGGTGTCGGCGGCAGTCCGGCCACCTCGTAGGTGTTCCACGGCGACTCGATGTCGGTGTCGCTGGTCAGCACCCGCGTGCCGGCCTCACCCTTGGCGTACAGCACGGTCGCGTCGATCTGCAGCCGCTGGTCGTCGTCGAGCCGGTTGGCGATCACAGAGCTCACGATCGGCTGCTCCTCGCGCACGCGGACCTCACGCTCGATGAGCGACGCGATGGTCAGGGTCCGGTAGTACTCGTCGGTGTCGATGTCGAGCGCGCGCAGGTTGGCGTCGGTCTCGGTGACCAGTAGGTTGAGCAGCTCCTGGGCGTTGATGTCCGCGCGGAACTCGTAGGTGTTCGGCGCGAGCAACCCCTCGAAGGGCTCCGCGTCCTTCGGTAGCTTGGCCGGCACCCACGACGGCAGCGCGACGCCCGCGAGCGCCTTGCGCAGCTGCTTGACCTTGAACGGGCTGTTGTCGGCGTCGGCAATGCGTTCCAGCGTCTGCGCGACCGTCAGGCCCTCGGGGATCGTGACCGAGAACACCTCGATGGGCTCGGCGGTCTCGGTGAGACGGTCGAGGATCTCGTCGTTGCTCATCCCCGCCCGCAGATCGTACGTCCCGGGCTGGATCTGCTGGGCGCGGGCGTCGGTCCTGACCTTGACCTGGAAGCTGAGTGCGTTGTCGACCACACCGGCGTCGATGAGGATGTCGCCCACCTGGTCGGCGGCGGCGCCCTCGGGGATCTCGACGGTGATGACGTCGCCCGCGCCGCCCTGTGCGTTGCCGTCGCCGGCCTGCAGCAGCACATACAGGATGCCGCCCATGATCGACAGCATCACGAGCGCGAAGACCTTCGATCCGGTTGACAGAGCCATTCGTGTCCTGGTAGGTCCTCGCGGTCCGCGCGCTCACCGCACCGCGTCGGCGTGCAGCCACGACTGTAGGATGATGGCTGCGGCGACGCGGTCACGCGCAGCCCTGCGTTCTGTCCGCCGCTGGCCGGCGCCGATCAGCATCCGCTCCGCTTCGACCGAACTCAGCCGCTCGTCCCACATGTGAACATCGACGTCGCCGGCCAGCCGAAGCGCCGCCGCAACGCGGCGCGCGTTGGTCGCACCAGAGGTCTCGTTACCGGATAACGCGCGCGGTAAACCGATGACAACGGTGTCCGCGCCGACCTCGACGGCCACGCGGGCGATCTCGGCCGCAATGGTCTGCGCCCAGTCGTCGGCCTCGGTGTCACCCGCCGGCAACGTGCCGTGGGGGCTGGCGATCAGCTTCGACGGGTCGGTCAGCGCCAACCCGATCCGTACAGTGCCCAGATCGACACCCAGCGCCCGCATCTACCGATCCCCGCCCACCGGCTCGCTGCGCTCGCCCTCTCCCGACAGGCTCACCACGAGCTCGCGGGCCGTGCGACGGCACGCGTCGAGCGCCTGCGACAGCTGCGCGCCGTCGCGCCCGCCGGCCTGGGCGACCTCGCCGCGTCCCCCGGCGCCGCCACCGACCAGCCGCGCGCCGGGCTGCAGGACCTCCCGTGCCTCGAGGCCGCGCGCGACCAGCTCGGCGCTGACGGCGGCGACCAGCTGCGCCTTGCCGTCGTCGGTCACGTCGCCGAGCACGACGACGGACTCGCCGAGGCGCTGGCGCAGATCGAGCGCGAGCGTCTTGAGCCCATCACGGTCGGCGCCTTGCACCGCCGCGGCGAGCACCTGCGCGCCGTCGACCCGCTCCGCGCTGTCGGCGATCTGGCCGGCCGCCGACAGCAGCGCCTGCTGCCGCGACCGCGCCAGCTCCTTCTCGGTGGCGCGCAACCGGTCGACGAGTCCGGCGACACGGTCGACCACCTCGTCGGTCGAGACCTTCAGCAGCTGCGCCACCTGCTCGGCCACCAGTCGTTCCCGCGCCAGGTGGCGCAGCGCCTCGGGGCCGGTCAGCGCCTCGATCCGGCGCAGGTTCGCCGCGATCGAGCCCTCCGACAGGATCGAGAACACGCCGATGTCCGGCGTGCGCTCGACGTGCGTGCCGCCGCACAGCTCCACCGAGAAGTCGCCGATCCGCACCACCCGCACGACCTCGCCGTACTTCTCACCGAACAGCGCGGTCGCACCGATGCGCCGCGCCTCGGCCTGGGACATCACGGCGGTCGAGATCTCGGGCGCCGCCACGATCCGCTCGTTGACCCTCCCCTCGACGTGCTCGAGCTGATCCGCCGACACGGCCGAGAAGTGGGGGAAGTCGAACCGGAACCTGCCCGCGTCGATCGCTGAGCCGGCCTGCGCGGCGTGGTCGCCGAGCTCGTCCTTCAGCGTCGCGTGCAGGATGTGGGTCGCGGTGTGCCCGCGGGTGATCGACGCGCGACGCGCGACGTCGATCTGAGCGTGCGCCTCCTGGCCCACCTCGACCTCGCCGGCCCCGACCCGCGCGCGATGCACGATCAACCCGTCGAACGGCTCGACGGTGTCGGTGACCACCAGGCGCCCGGTCGGGGTCTCGATGATTCCGTGATCGCCTAGCTGGCCCCCGCCCTCGGCGTAGAAGGGGGTCACCCGGAGCACGACCTCGACCTCGTCGCCCTCCTGCGCGCGCGCGACGCCGCCGACGCGGTCGAACAGCGCGGCGACCGACGCGTCGGCGGCGCTGCGGTCGTACCCGACGAACTCGACCACGCCGTCCTTCGCGACGCGACGGTACGCGTCGATGTCCGGACCGTCGCTGTCGCCGCGCTTGGCGGCCGACCGCGCCCGCTGCCGCTGCGCCTCCATCTCGGCGGCGAACACGTCACGGTCGAGCGTCAGGTCCTTCTCGGCGGCGATCTCGAGCGTCAGCTCGACGGGGAACCCGTAGGTGTCGTGCAGCTTGAACGCCGTCGAACCCGACAGCTGCCGCTCGCCACGGCGCTTCGTCTCGTCGATCGCCGTCGACAACAGGTTCATCCCGGTGCGCAGCGTGCGGCCGAAGCTGTCCTCCTCGGCCGCCGCGACACGTGTGGTCAGCTCGCGCTGGGTGACCAGGTCCGGCCACGCCGGTCCGAGCGTGTCGATCACCGCGGTCATCATCTCGGGCAGCACCGGGCGGTCCGAGCCGAGCAGCCGCAGGTGACGCACCGCGCGGCGCAGCAGCCGCCGCAGGATGTAGCCGCGCGCCTCGTTCGACGGCAGCACACCATCGGCGATCAGGAACGACGCGCTGCGCGCGTGCTCGGCGATCACCCGCAGGCTGATGTCCGAGCGCTCCTGGGCGCCGTACCCGACACCGGTGAGGTCCACGGCACGGTCGATCATCGGCCGGATCACGTCGGTCTCGTAGACGTTCGGCACGTCCTGGAGCAGCATCGCCAGGCGCTCAAAACCCATTCCGGTGTCGACGTTCCTGTTCGGCAGATCGGCGACGACGTTGCCGTCGTCGTCCTGCACGTATTGCATGAACACCAGGTTCCAGAACTCCAGGAACCGTGACTCGTCGACCACGGGCCCGCCGTCGGGACCGTGCTCGGGCCCGCGGTCGTAGAAGATCTCGCTGCACGGTCCGCACGGACCCGCAACGCCCATGTCCCAGTAGTTGTCCTCCTTGCCGCGGCGCTGCACACGCTCGGGCGGGACGGCGGTCTGCTCGACCCACAGCTCGAAGGCCTCATCGTCGTCGAGGTACACGGTGGCCCACAGCCGCTCGGGGTCGAAGCCGAACCCCTCGGTGGACAGTTCATACGCCCAGCGGATCGCGTCGGCCTTGAAGTAGTCGCCGAAGCTGAAGTTGCCGAGCATCTCGAAGAACGTGAGGTGCCTCGTCGTGTGCCCGACGTTCTCGATGTCCAGGGTCCGCGCGCACTTCTGGATGCTCACCGCTCGCGGTGTCTCTGGGGTGGCCTCACCGAGAAAGTAGGGCTTGAACGGCACCATGCCCGCGACCGTGAGCAGCAGCGTCGGATCGCTGGGGATCAGCGACGCCGACGGCCAGACCCGATGGTCACGCTCGGCGAAGAAGTCGAGGAACGTCGCGCGGATCTCATCCGACCGCATCGTCGCTCACTCCCCTGCCGTCGAGGTACATCGCCCGCAGCTCGGCCTCCCGTGCATCTGCGGCCGCACGGCCGATCTCGACCGCTTCGGCCAGCCGGGCGCCAACGCCAGACGCCCGCTCGCCAGCGCGCGACACCAGCGCGTCGGGTGCCAGCTGCTGGCCCGCCCACTCGAGCTTGCGGATGGTCCACACGCCCAGGGCGACACCCGCGCCGAGGCCGACGACGGCGAAGAACATCCGAGAGAACATGCTGGTTCCTTGCGCGTGGACTGGGGTGGGTCACGTGACCTTGCGGGCCGCCTTGGCGGCCGCGCGGGTGCCGGTCACGAACGCGATGCCCTTGATCAACGGATTGGCCACCGCCGCCTGCAGCACCCCGGCCACGCCCTCGGCCCGGTACGAGATCTGTTGCACGCTTGCCACGATGGTATCGATCCGCGCAAGCTCGGTGTTCACGCCCGCCACGGTCTCGTTGACGCTGCCCAGCAGCGGTACCGTCTCCTCCGTGATCTGCTTGACCGACGTGGTCAGCTGCTGCACGGTGGTCACGAGGTTCGCGAGCAGTGCGAGCACACCGACCATTGCCGCGCCGAACCCGACCGCCGCGACGATGGCCGCGACCCCTACGTAGCTCGCGTCGTACGCGAGGCCGATGGCGACGAAGATCGCCGCGACGACCGCAACGATCACTCCAATGGTCAACGAGCTGCGCAATGGTCTGCCTTTCCGATGGTGCGGTCGGCCGCAGTCGCGAGGTGGCGGCGAGTCCGCAGCCTAGACGGTCACGCGCTGATGCGCGCATCGTCGACCGACGCCGGGCGCAGTTCGGCCGCCGGCAGCCGCAACGCCGGCTCGACGGGATGCGTCAGCCACTCGTCGCGGGCGAGCACCCGACGGCCCGTGCGCGACAGCTGACGAATCACTCCGTCCTCGTCGCAGGCCCACACCGCACCGGCGCCGGCGCCGAGCCATGCGGCTGCGGTGAGGGGGCCGCCGAGGGACACGACGAGCATCGGCGCGCGGGTGAGCACTCCGTCCTCGGGTGGCGGGGCGCCGAGGAGCACGCCGACATCAGGCCGGTACCACCGCCCGCGGCAGCGGACGGTCAGCTCGATGCTGACCAGGCCCCCGAGCACATGGGTCACCGGGCGCAACTGGCGCGCGATGCGGGCCGCACGCAGCCGCCGCTCGCCGTCGCGTCGCCAGGACGGTCCGTGCACTGGTTCACCGGGTAGGGGCCGACGCGCCATGGTTGCCTCCGCATGAGATGAAAGGCAATCATATGCACTTCGCGACAGTGCGAGTACACCGCTGTGGACAGGGCCGCATCGACTGCACTGATACGCCCGGACGTGGGCTACAGCCGGCGGGTCAGCATCACCCAGATCGTGCGCAGCTGGATCTGCAGGTCGAGCACCGGCGACCAGTTCACGAGATACTGCAAGTCATACCCGAGCTTGTACTCGGGATCGGTGTGGTACCGGCCGTGGACCTGCGCGAGCCCGGTGAGACCCGGCGGGATCTCGTGGCGCCGGTCGTAGCCGGGGATCACGACCTCGAACTGCTCGGTGAGCTCGGGGCGCTCCGGACGTGGCCCCACGATCGACATCTCACCGCGGATCACGTTCCACAGGTTGGGCAGCTCATCAAGTCGGGTGCGCCGGAGCCACCGCAACGACGGCACGACCCGGTGGTCGGCGGACGACGCGAGCCGCGGCCGCCCGTCGGCCTCGGCGTCCGAGCGCATCGTGCGGAACTTGACCATGTTGAACGGTCGGCCGTCCATGCCGACCCGACGCTGCCGGAACAGCACGGGCCGGCCGGCGGTGACCAGCACGTACAGCGCGATGAAGGTCATGACCGGCAGCCACACCGGCACTGTCACCACCAGCTCGAGCAGCTCGATCGTCCGCTTGAAGCGGGCGCGCGACGGCGGCAGTGCCGAGTGACCGAGCACCACGAACGGCAGGCCCGCAACCTCGCGGACCCCGCTGAGCCCCAGCAGGGTGTCCTGCGCCGAGATCCGCCGCAGCACGTTGACGCCCAGCTGCTCCAGCGTCGACAGGGGCTCCGGGTAGGCGTCGTCGATCATGCGCGAGGTCACGACCAGCACGTCGGTAGCTCCGGTCCGCTGCTGCAACGCCGGCAGGCCGGCGACGTTGGACGTGGTGCCCACGATCTTGGCAAACCCGTGGACGTCGTCAAGGTGTTCGCGGGCGAGGTTGACGTCGTCGGGTACGCCCACCAGCAGCACCTTGGGTGGTCCCTCCCGCCGGTCGCGCATGGCGCGTGAGATCCTCCGGTTGCCGGCTAGACCTAGCGCCACCAGGATCGGTACGACCGCCAGGTTGGGGCGCGGGAGAACGTTGATCTGGGTCGCGAACTGCACCAAGGCTACGAGGAGCATCGCCCCGATCGCCATGCTGACGATGCGCGGCAGCACGGGGCGGCTGCCCAACCGCTGCTCACGCTCATACAGCCCACTGAAGTAGAAGCTCACGAAGTGGAGCACCAGCGCGATGAGGTAACCGACCACGTAGTAGCTCAATGGCCACGGGTTGCGAAGCTGACCAGTCAGCACGTAGACCGCCATCGGCAGCACGAGCGCACCGATGATCACCACCGCGTCCGCCGCCATCAGCAGGCGGAAGCCATGCGCGTTCAGCCGACCGAGCAAGGGCAGGTCGGGAACGTGGTCCACGCGCACGTCGTCGGGCGCTGGCCGCGTGTCACGGGTCGAGCTCATCGAGTGCCCAGTATGGCGCACGACCGGTGAGATCCGCGACACCCCGGGCGGTGGCCGAACCGGCAGTGTGCACTTGAGCCCTCAACCCGGCGTCGGACATCGAGCCGTGGAGGCCAGTCATCGTATCCGGTGACTGGCCTCCACACCTCGGGTCGGCGCGCGTCGGGTCGGCGGGCCTCAGCCCGGCGCGCGTAGCGGCGAGGCTCAGCGCGGCTGGCGGGTCCGCAGTCCCAGCGTCCGGAGCTGGTCAGCGTCGATCGACGACGGCGCTCCCGTCATCGCGTCGGCGCCCGTCTGCGTCTTGGGGAAGGCGATCACGTCGCGGATCGAGTCCTCGCCCGCCAGCAGCATCACCAGGCGGTCCAGCCCGAACGCGATGCCGCCGTGTGGGGGCGCGCCGTAGGCGAACGCGTCGAGCAGGAACCCGAACCGCTCGGCGGCGGTCTGCTCGTCGATGCCCAGCAGCGCGAAGACCCGCTGCTGGACGTCGGTCCGATTGATCCTGATCGAACCGCCACCGATCTCCGTGCCGTTGAGCACGATGTCGTACGCACGTGCGGTCGTCTGACCCGGTGTCTGCTCCATCGTCTCGAGCGCTTCGTCGGTCGGCGCGGTGAACGGGTGGTGCACCGAGTCCCACCGCCGCTCATCGTCGTTCCACTCGAATACCGGCGGCTCGGTGATCCAACAGAACTCCCACCGGTCGTCGGCGATCAGGTCGTGGTCGCGGGCGAGCGCCAGGCGCAGCGCACCCATCAGCTGACGGGTCGCGCCGACCGCGCCGGCACCGAAGAAGATCGCATCGCCGGGCTCGGCGCCGGTCGCGGTCAGCAGCGCACTGGTCTCGTCGTCGCTCATGAACTTGGCGAGCGGGCTGCGCAGCGTCGCGTCGTCGTTGACCACGGCCCACGCCAGACCCTTCGCGCCGCGGCTGCGGGCGAAGTCGACCCAGCCGTCGAACTGCTTGCGGGTGAGCTGTCCCCCACCGGGCAGACACAGCCCGACGACCGTGCCGTCGGCGTCGAGCGCGCCGGCGAACACGCCGACGTCGGTGCCGGCGAAGACGTCGCGCAGATCGCACAGCTCCATGCCGAACCGCAGGTCGGGCTTGTCCGAGCCGTACCGCGCCATCGCCTCGGCGTAGGGCATCCGCGGGAACGGCGGATCCAGCTTCACGTCGAGCACCCGCGACCAGATCGTGGTCAGCAGGTCCTCCACCAGCGTGTAGATGTCCGCCTCGTCGATGAAGCTGGCCTCGAGGTCGAGCTGGGTGAATTCGGGCTGGCGGTCGGCGCGGAAGTCCTCGTCACGGAAGCAGCGCGCGATCTGGTAGTAGCGTTCGACGCCAGCGACCATCAGCAGCTGCTTGAACAGCTGCGGCGACTGGGGCAGCGCGTAGAACGCACCGGGACGCATGCGCGACGG
Organism: Actinomycetota bacterium; assembly: GCA_019347695.1. GTDB lineage: Bacteria > Actinomycetota > Nitriliruptoria > Euzebyales > JAHELV01 > JAHELV01. The sequence goes on from JAHWKT010000002.1 coordinate 54,455, forward strand.
CACCAGGAAGTCGCGGGCGCCCTCCGGCGTCGAGCGGGTGAGCAGCGGCGTCTCGACGTCGATGAAACCGTGCGCCTCCATCACCTCGCGGATGACCGCAGTGGCCTGCGACCGCATCCGCAGCGCCCGCGCCACCGGCGTGCGTCGCAGGTCGAGGTACCGGTGGCGCAGGCGGGTGATCTCGTCGGCCTCGACCCGGTCGTCGATCGGGAACGGGGGTGTCTCGGCCGGTGCCAGGATCTCCACCCGGCTGGCGGCAACCTCGACCTCCCCCGTCCCGAGCCGCTCGTTGACCATGCCCGACGGCCGCAGTCGCACGGTGCCATGCACGGCCACGACATACTCGTTGCGCACATCATGGGCGACCTGCAACGCCGCGTTGCTCTCGGGGTCCGCGACCACCTGCACGATGCCGGTGCGGTCCCGCACATCCAGGAACGCGACACCGCCGTGGTCGCGACGGCGATCCACCCAACCGGCGAGCGTGACTGCGGTACCGTCATCGCTCGCGCGCAACGTGCCGGCGCCGTGGGTCCGCATCGCTCCGTAGGGGGTCACCGGATGATCCTTGGGTCGAGGGTGTAGAGCATGGGTGATCGAGCAGAACCGCCACCCCAGGGGGCGGAGCGACCCATGCTACGTGGCCTGGCGGCGCTGGTGCGTGCCGCCCACGTCGAGCCATCGGTCGCGGTCACGGCGGCGGCGACGGCGCTGGCCGTCGGCGCCGGCCTCGGTGGGCGCGCCGTGCGAGTGGCACTTGCGGTCGGCACGGGCCAGCTGTCGATCGGCTGGAGCAACGACTGGCTCGACCGACATCGCGACGCCGCCAGCCGGCGGCTCGACAAGCCGCTCGTACGTGACGAGATCGGCGCGCGGTCGGTGGTGATCGCCGCGCTGGTCGCGCTGGTGGTCTGTGTGGGCTTCTCACTCGCGCTGGGACCTGCCGCCGCGGCTGCACATCTGACCGGCGTCGCCGCCGGCTGGTGGTACAACCTGCGCGCCAAGCACACCGTGTACAGCGTCGCGCCGTGGGCGATCGCGTTCGGGCTGCTGCCGGCGGCGGTCACGCTGACCACCCCACTGGAGCGTTGGCCGGCGTGGTGGGTGGTCGCAGCCGGTGCGCTGCTCGGTGCGGGGGCGCACATCGCCAACGCCCTGCCCGACCTCGAGGACGACCGCCGCACCGGCGTCGAGGGGCTGCCACATCAGCTGGGACGCCGTGGGTCGTTGATCGCGGCGACCACATGCGTCGGTGTCGGTGTCGCGCTGGTGGCGTTGGGGCCGGGACCGCGGCCGGCGGGCATCGCGATCGGCATCCTCGGCGCCGTCGGGTTGGTCTGGGTGAGCTACGCGTCATGGCGGGGACGCGACCGCCTGGCGTTCCGCGGTGTGGTGGTGCTGCTGCTGCTGCTCACCGTCGGCCTCGTCACCAGCGGCACGGCCCTATTCTGACCGCCAAAGTTCGGGGTGGTCGACGAAAGCAGGCCCATTCTCGACGTTTGTCGACCACCCCGAAGTCTGCCCCCAAGGTGGTCGACACACGTCGGGGTGGTGCGGGCTACAGGGCGCGGAGGAAGGGGTTAGTGGCCCGTTCCGTGCCGACGGTCGTATCGGGGCCGTGGCCGGGGTGGACGACGGTCTCGTCGGCCAGCGGCAGCACGACGCGGCGCAACGAGTCGTTCTGCTGCGCCATCGACCCACGCGGGAAATCGGTGCGGCCGACCGAGCCGGCGAACAACAGGTCGCCGGCGACCATGATCGCTTCGCCGTCGTCGGCGAGGAACACGCACGACCCGGGCGTGTGGCCCGGTGTGTGCCGCACCATCAGCCCGAGATCGGCGACACCGAGCACCTGGCCGTCCTTGATGTCCTCGAGCCGCTCGGTCGGCGGCTCCCATCGCAACCCGAACTGTGCCTCCAGATTGGCGAGCGATGCACCGATTCCCGCGGCGGGGTCGTCCCAGAGCCACCGGTCGTCCGGGTGTAACAGCACCGGCAGATCGAGCCGTTCGGCAACCTGCGGCGCCGACCACAGGTGATCCAGGTGGCCATGCGTCAGCAGCACCGCCTCGCACGTCAGCCCGAGCGCGTCGAGGCGCGCGATCACCGGATCGGCGCCGTCCTGGCCCGGATCGACGACGACGGCCCGACCCGACTCTCGGTCACCGACGATGAAGCAGTTCGCCTGCCACATCCCCAGCACCAGACGATCGACGACCCGTGCGGACATGCCTGCCCTTTCCGTGCGCGCGAGTGCAAGATACCTGTCGCGGTGTTGGCGTCCCGCCGTCAGACTCGTCGGTAGAACACGCCACAGACAAGGAGCAGCATTGACGCAGGTCATCTCACTGCTGTTGATCGCCGGCGTGACGCTGCTCATCAGCCGCCTCGGCGCGATCGCTCTGACCGCGACCGGTCTGCCACGACCCATCGCGAAGTTCCAGGCGAGATCGGCGCTGTCGGGTGCCGGCTACACGACCAACGAGTCGGAGTCGGTGGTCAGCCACCCGGCGCGCCGGCGGATCGTGATGACGCTGATGACGGTGGGCAGTCTGAGCACCGCCGGCATCATCGCGAGCCTGATCGCCACCTTCGGTAACGTCTCGGGGTACGGGGTTGGGTTCCGACGCGGCGTCATGATCGTCGTCGGCGTGATCTTGATGTGGTTGGTTCTGCGGACTCCGACGCTCGACCGTTTCCTGTCACGGGCGTTCGCCGGCGTCGTCAAGCGGATGACCGACGTCGACATCCGCGACTACGGCAACATGCTCCGCCTGTCGGGCGACTACGGGATCTCCGAACTGCTCATCGAGCCCAGCGACTGGCTGGCGGACAAGACGTTGGCGGAGCTCGACCTGTCCCACGAGGGGCTGCTGGTGCTCGGCATCGTGCGGGGTGACCACTACTACGGCGCGCCGAAGGGCACGTACATCCCGCGACCCGGTGACACGCTGCTGGTGTACGGGCCGGTCGAACGGCTGGCGGAGCTCGACCAGCGGGAAGCGGGCGAGGCCGGGAAGGCTGCGCACGACGCGGCAGTCGCCGGGCAGCAGGAGATCGAGAAGCGTGAGCGCGTCGCGCAGGCAACGGAGACCGCTGCGACCCCCAACCTGCAGGGCGCGACGGAGACCGATGACGTCGACGACGTCGGGGCGGCGGATCCCACCGACCAGCGTCCGAGCTCCTGACCGTCCGCCGACCGCGCCCGGTCAGCTCCCGTTGCTCTGCGGGATCACGCGAAACGCGTCGTAGACCGACTCCACCCGCGTCGCCTGCGCAAGGATGTGGTCGAGGTGGGCGATGTCGGCGAGCTCGAACGTGAACCGCAGCTTGGCCACCCGGTCGCGACGCGTGGTGACCTGCGCGCTCAGGATGTTGACGTGCAGATCGCCGAGCACGGTCGTGATGTCACGCAGCAGGTGCTTGCGGTCCAGGGCGTCGACCTGCATCGTCACGCGGAACATCGCCGTCGCGTTGGGATCCCACGCCACGTCGACCAGGCGGTCGGTCTGTCGCCGCAGGTTCCCCGCGTTGGTGCAGTCGGAGCGGTGGACGCTGACGCCGCGGCTCTGCGTGACGAACCCGAGGATCTCGTCGCCGGGCGCGGGACTGCAGCACTGCGCCAGGTTCACCATCAGGTCGTCGAGCCCGTCTACGAGCACCGCGCTGTCGCCCCTCGACGGCGGCTGCGCGACCGTGGTTGGGAGGATCTCCTCGCCCTGGTCCTCGTCGGTCAGTCGGCCGACGAGGTGGTTGACGACGGTCTGGGCGGCCAGATGTCCCTCGCCGATGGCGCGGTACAGCGCGTCGACGTCGGCGTAGTTCATGTCCGCGGAGACCGCGGCGATCTCCGAGCCGGTCATCAGCCGCCGCCAGCCGGTGCGCTGCCGCGCCAGCTCCGCGCGGAGACCCTGGCGGCCCTTCTCGATCGCGTCGACGCGGCGCTCACGCGAGAACCACTGCCGGATCTTCGACCGGGCACGTGACGAACCGACGAAGGTCAGCCAGTCGCGGCTCGGGCTCGCGTCCTTCGCCCGCGATGTCAGGATCTCGACGGTCTCGCCGTTGTGCAGCTCGTACTCGAGCGACACGAGCCGGCCGTTGACGCGCGCGCCGACGGTCCGGTGGCCAACCTCGGTGTGGATGGCGTAGGCGAAGTCGACCGGCGTCGAGCCGGTCGGCAGCGCCTTGATGTCGCCGTCGGGCGTGAAGACGAACACCTCGTCGGCATCGAGGTCCAGCCGCATGTTCGACAGGAACTCGTTGGCGTCGTCGGTCGCCGCGTGCATGTCGATCATCTGCGACAGCCACTGCGCCTCGGAGTGGTCGGCGCGGGCCGACTGCTTGTACTTCCAGTGGGCCGCGACGCCGAACTCGGCGGTCCGGTGCATCGCCTGGGTGCGGATCTGCACCTCGAGCGTCATGCCGTCGGGCCCGACCACCGTGGTGTGCAGCGACTGGTAGAGGTTGAACTTGGGCATCGCGATGTAGTCCTTGAACCGGCCCGGAACCGGATGCCATCGCGAGTGGACCATGCCCAGTGCGCCGTAGCAGTCCTTGACGCTGTCGACGATCACGCGGATCCCCACGAGGTCGTAGATCTCGGAGAACTCCTTGCCGCGGCGCACCATCTTCTCGTAGATCGAGTAGTAGTGCTTCGGGCGGCCGCTGACCTCCGCCCTGATCTTGGCACCGCGCAGCAGTTGCTCGACCTCGCCGACGATCTGGTCGAGGTAGCGGTCGCGTTCCGGCTGGCGCTCCCGAACCATCGCCTTGAGCTCGTCGTAGCGCTTGGAGTGCAGCGTCGCGAACGCCAGGTCCTCGAGCTGCCACTTGAAGTTCTGCATGCCGAGGCGGTGCGCCAGCGGCGCGTAGATCTGCAGCGTCTCCTCCGCGATGCGCTCCTGCTTGTCCCGTGACATGTGGTGCAGGGTGCGCATGTTGTGCAGGCGGTCGGCCAGCTTGATCAACAGCACCCGGTAGTCGCGCGCCATCGCGAGCAGCATCTTGCGCAGCGACTCGGCCTGGCGCTCGAGCGACGAGGTTGCCTGGATGCGATCGAGCTTGGTCACCCCGTCGACGAGCATCGCGACGTCGTCACCGAACTCCGACGCCAGCTCCGCGGCGCTCATGACGGTGTCCTCGACGGTGTCGTGGAGCAACGCCGCGACGATGGTGTCGGTGTCCATCCCGAGCTCGGCCAGCGTCTCGGCCACGCCGACCGGGTGGACGATGTAGGGCTCGCCGGACTTGCGCAGCTGCCCTTCGTGCGCCCGCTCGGCACAGATGTAGGCGCGCACGACCTCGCGGACGTCGACCTTGGGTGCGTGCTGCTTGATCTTGCCGACCAGCGGCTGGAGGTTCTCGGGCACCTGCAGGCCGAGGTCGAACGGCAGCCGCGACAGCACCGCCTTCACCCCCGACGGGCGCGCCCGCGGGAGGCCTTCGATCAACTGCGCAGCTTCGCGCCGGGCGTCGGCCGCCGGCGCATGGCCGTTGTCGATGCGTGGGAGGGGCTGGGTCGTGGCGAGTTCGTCGGCGTCCTGCGGCGCATCGACGACGTCGGCCGCATGGCGGCCCGTCGTCTGCGCAGCGGGGTCGTCCACGCCCAACGGATCCTTGTCGTGCCGGGCAGATCGCTTCGTACGACCATGATAGCCAGCACGCAGTTGTGCGGACAACGACTCGCTGCGGTCACCTGAGCACGCCGGGCTCGGTCAGTACGTGAGCAGCTCGGTCAGTACGTGAGCAGGCTGAAGTAGTCGTGATCGGCGATGCGCTGGGCACCACCGAGATCCGTCAGCTCGATCACGAACGCGAGTCCCGCGACCTGCGCGCCAGTGCGTTCGACCAGCTCACATGCGGCGGCCGCGGTGCCGCCGGTCGCCAGGACGTCATCGACGATCAGCACCCGGTCGCCGTCGCCGCAGGCGTCGGCGTGGATCTCCAGGGTCTCCGTGCCGTACTCGAGTTCGTACGTCTCGCGCATGGTGTCATGCGGCAGCTTGCCCTCCTTGCGCAGCGGCACGAACCCCGCGCCGAAGTGGTACGCGACCGGGGCAGCGAAGATGAACCCGCGGGCCTCGATGCCGACGACCTTGTCGATCGAACCGCGCCCGAAGCTCACCACGACGGCGTCGACGGCGCTCGAGAACGTGGCGGGGTTGCCGAGCAGTGGCGTGATGTCCTTGAATGTCACGCCCTCACGCGGGAAGTCGGCGACATCGCGGACGTGCGCGGACAACAGATCGGCGTCGAACTGGATCCTCATGATGCTCCCAGGCGGTGCGCGGTCGTCGCATGGTAGGTCCGGCGGCCGGTGAGACGCACGATCTTCAGGCCACGGCCGTACCGTTCCGGGCGGATCGCGTCAGGCCACGCCGCCGCGTCGCGTCTCGAGGCGGTGGCGCAGCTCGGCCCACCGTGGCTCACGCTCCTTGAGCCAGCACAGCAGCGGGGTGGCCACGATCAACGACGAGTACGTGCCGACCGCCATGCCGATGAACAGCGCGAGTGCCAGATCCTCGAGCGTGGTGGCGCCGAGCAGCTGCGCGCCGATGAACAGCAGCGCACCGACCGGCAGCAGCGACGTGATCGACGTCGACAGCGAGCGCACCAGCACGCTGTTGAGTGACTGGTTGGCGACCTGCGAGTAGGTCCGCGATGCGGCGGACCCGAGCCGTTGGGTGTCCTCGGTGATGCGGTCGAACACGACCACCGTGTCGTACAGCGAGTAGCCCAGGATGGTCAGCAGGGCGATGACCGACGCGGGGGTCACCTGGAAGCCGACGAGCGCGTAGATGCCGATCGTGACCGCGACGTCGTGCAGCAGGGTCAGCAGGGCGGCGACCGCCATCCGCCACTCGAACCGCAGCGAGATGTAGATCGTCACGAGCAGCAGGAACGCGCCGAGCCCCTCGAGCGCCTGCCGGCTGATCTGCTCGCCCCACCGCGGACCGATGGCGCTGACCTCGATCTGGTCGGTCGGCGCACCGGTCAGCTCCGACAGGGCCGCGACGACTTCCCGCTGCTGGCCGCCGGCGACCTCATCGAGCGCGGTGGTCGAGACCAGCGCGCCGCTGCCGTCGGTCGTCAGCTGCACGGTGGCCTCGTCGATGCCGAGGTCGCCCAGTGTGGTGCGGATGTCGTCGGCGGTGAACGACTGGGTGGCATTTTCGACGATGAGTGACGTGCCCCCGGTGAAGTCGATCCCGAAGTTCAACCCCCGGATCACGACCGCCGCCCCGCAGACCGCGAGCACCACCAACGTGACGATCAGCCACTGTCGCGACCGACCGACGATCTCGAAGTCCGTCTGACCATCGAAGAACCGCCGCACCCGCCCCTCTCGCCACTTCATCGCAGTCGTCATTGCCTGTCCTCTATCGTCCTGATCGCGCCACCAACCGACGCCTCATCTGCTCTTCACCTTCTGGCGCGGGCGCGCCTCGGGTTCGTCGGACGTCGCGGACGCGGTGCGCAGCCCCATCCACGACGCGTTGGCGAGCCTCGGGCTGCGGGCGACCAGACCGAAGGTCGACCGCGTGAAGGCCGCGAACAGGATCGTGTCGATCAGCGTCGACAGGCCCAGCGTGAACGCGAAGCCACGCACGGGGCCGACCGCGAGCAGCCACAGGACCACCGCGGCCATGAACGACACCGTGTTGCCGGTCAGGTTCGTGCGGAACGCCTTGCGGAACGCATGCTCTGCGGCGCTGCGGACCGTCCTGCCGGCCCGCCGCTCGTCGCGGTAGCGCTCGCGGTAGATGATCGACGAGTCCGCGGCGATGCCGATCGACACGATGATGCCGGCGATGCCGGCCAGCGTGAGGCTGAACCGCACCGTGTTGCCGAGCACGATGATCAGCCCGTAGACGACCACCCCGAACATGGCGAGCTCGAGCACGGCGAGCGCGCCCAGGCCCCGATACAACACGATCAGGTACAGCGCGACGAGCAGCAGGCCCACGATGCCGGCCTGCAGTCCGGCGATCAGCGAGTCACGTCCGAGCGTCGGCGACACCGACTGGGACTGGGCGAACTCGAGCTGCAGCGGCAACGCGCCGGTGCGCAGCACGACCGCCAGATCGCGCGCCTCCTCCTCGCCGCCGACCGTGATGATGCCGCCGCCGCTGATGCCCTGGTTGCAACCGACATCGGCGTTGACCTCCGGCGCCGACTCGACCCGACCGTCGAGCACGATCGCCAGTTGCCGGGTCGGCGCGCCGACCGGCTCGCACGCCAGTTCCCCGGTCAGCTGCTGGAACGCCTGGTCGCCGGAGCGCGAGAAGTCCAGGGAGACGAACCAGTTCAGTCCGGTCTGCTCGATCTCGGCGGTCGCGTCCTCGACGTCGTCGCCGGCCACCTCCACCGGGCCGAGCTCGTACTTGGTCAGCGGGATGTCGGCCGTGTCCTCGGTCTCCCCACCGACGTCCGGTTCCTGGCCGCACAGCACGACCTCCTCGTCGGCCGGCGGTGGTCCGTCGAGGATGTCGTCGCAGTCACCGCCGACCTCGTCGTACTGGGGAGACCCTGGCGGCACGATGCCCAGCACCCTGCGGAACTGCAGCACCGCCGTGCGGCCGATGACCTCCTCGGCCCGCTGCTGATCGGCCACGCCGGGCAGCTGCACCTGGATGTTCTGGCCCTGCCGGGCGATGTCGGGCTCGGCGACGCCGAGCGCGTCGACGCGCTGACGGATGACCGAGACGGTCTGGTCGAGCTTCTCCTGGTCGACCTCACCCTGGTTGGGCGCCGGGATCAGGGTGATCGTCACGCCGCCGCGCAGATCGAGCCCGAGCTGGGGCTGCCACCCGAGCGCGATGATGGTGGCCCACATGGCGGCGACGACCACGACGAAGGCGACGAACGCGGTGACGAGACCTCTCTTGCCCATGGGGAGTCCTACAGCACGTCGACGTTGTTGACGGTGATCTTGAAGTTGCACCGCAGCGTGCGGGCCGCACGGCGGCACATCACCATGCGTTCGAGGAAGATCTCGAAGTACTCCAGCACCTGGCTGATCTGCGTGTCGATGGCCAGCTCCAGGGTGATCGTGTGCGCGGCCGGGTCGACGCGCAGGAAGCTCGACTCGACGGCGTAGTTCACCCGGTCGTGGATGTCCATCTCGATCGACGCGTTCTTGCGCACCCGGCTGCGGTGGACGTCCGACTTGTCCGCCAGGATCACGGCGGCGCCGATGGCCGAGACCGACTCGCCGTAGTGCTCCTCGTGGTTGCCGACCGCGCTCATGACGTGGGCGATCTCGACCGGTGGCACGTCGAGCTCGCGAAGCAGGTGGAACGCCACGAACGCCGACGAGATGCCGTGGTTGGTGCGCGTCACCACGTTGCCGACGTCGTGCAGGTAGCCGGCCACGGCGGCCAGCTCGGCAGCGCGCCGGTCGTGGCCCAGGAGGGTCAGGACGTTGAACGCGATGTGGCCGACGAGCATCGCGTGGCGGCGTCCGTGCTCCGTGTAGCCCTGGGCGTCGAGGAACTCGTCGGCGGCGTCGATGAACACCCCGACCGTCTCGTCGTCACGCACCCGTGCCAGCAGCGGGATGCGCTGTGTGCCGTGTTCGGGATCGACCTGCTCGTGACCGCTCTCGGTGCGTCCGCCGACGGGGACGCCGTCGTGTGTGGTGGTCAAGAGGTCGGTGTCCACCAGATCCGGATCACTCGTCGACGACCGTGCCGGGACCCGCGTCAGCCTCGACCGCGCGGCGGGCGATCGCCTGGGTCGACACGGTCACGACGTTGGAGGGGTTGAGCTCCAGGCGGACCGTCCCCTCGTCGACCGACTTCACGACGCCGTGGAAGCCACCGACCGTGACCACCATGTCGCCGACGCCCAGGGACTTGTGCAGCTCGCGTTGGTTGCGGGCACGCTTCTGCTGCGGACGGATCAGCAGGAAGTAGAACAGCGCACCGATGATGATCAGTGGGAGCAGCCCGCCGAGGAGTCCGCCTCCTGACTGCTGCGCGAGGATGATGGTTCCCATGACGCCTTCGATCTCGGACATTGATGCTGGGGGAAGCGCGAAATACCCGCGGCAACCTCCGCCTGCGGGGTCACCACCATAGCGTAGAGCTACTGGAACAGCGGGAACGCCGACTCGTCGCCAGCGTGCGGTTGCGGGACACCGATGTGGTCGAATGCCGCCCTCGTCGCGACGCGGCCACGCGGGGTGCGGGCGAGCATGCCCTGCTGCACGAGGAAGGGCTCGACGACGTCCTCGATCGTGTCGGCCTCCTCCCCCACCGCCACGGCGAGCGTCGACAGACCGACGGGGCCGCCGCCGAAGTGTCGGCACAGCTGCCCGAGCACCCGCCGGTCGAGTCGGTCGAGCCCACGGTCGTCGATGTCGAACAGCTCGAGCGCACTGGCCGCCACGTCGTCGGTGATGACGCCGCCGGCCCGCACCTCGGCGTAGTCACGTACGCGTTTGAGCAGGCGGTTGGCGATGCGCGGCGTGCCTCGGCTGCGGGCAGCGATCTGCTGCGCACCGACGCGCTCGACCGGCACCCCGAGGATGGCGGCGCTGCGCAGGAGGATCTCGGCGAGATCCTCGGCGCCGTAGAACTCGAGCGTGGCAGAGTAGCCGAAGCGGTCACGCAGCGGGGAGGTGATCAGGCCGGTCCTCGTGGTGGCGCCGACCAGCGTGAACGGTGGCAGCGGCAGGCGGATCGCGCGCGCGCCCGGCCCTTTGCCGATCACGATGTCGAGCGAGAAGTCCTCCATCGCCGGGTACAGGATCTCCTCGACCACCCGCGGCAGGCGGTGGATCTCGTCGATGAACAGCACATCGCCGGCCTGGACGTTCGACAGGATCGCCGCGAGGTCACCGGCGCGCTCGAGCGCCGGCCCGCTGGTGGCGCGCATGTCGGCCTGCATCTCCGCCGCGACGATCCCGGCGAGACTGGTCTTGCCCAGTCCCGGCGGTCCGCTGAACAGCAGGTGATCGACGGCGCCGCCCCGCGCGCGGGCGCCATCGATCACGAGCGCCAGCTGCTCTTTGGTCCGCGCCTGCCCGACGAAGTCGTCGAGGCGCCGCGGCCGCAGCGACGCGTCGAGCTCGGTGTCACCCGCGATCGCCTCGCCGACGAGGATCTCCTGCTCGTCGGCACCGCCGGGTGTCGGCCCGCCGCTCACGGCGATCCCGCCAGCATCCGCAGCGCCTGACGCAGCAGCGCCTCGGCATCCGCATCCTCGGCGTCGCCGAGCGCGCCGATCGCGCGGGTGATCTCCGAAGGCTCGTAGCCCAGCGCTGACAACGCCAGTCGCACCTCGGCACGTGGGTCATCGCCCGGCGGCGCCACGGCGGCGTCGGCGTCGTGCTGCTCCGAGACGAGGTTGCCGCCGAGCTCGAGGATCAGTCGCTGCGCGGTCTTGCGCCCGAGTCCCGGCACCGTGACGAGCGCCTTGGTGTCCTCGGCGAGGATCGCGTCGCGCACACCGGCCGCGCCGAGGGTGGCCAGCGCCGCCAGCGCCAGCTTGGGCCCGATGCCGTTGACCGCCAGCAGCCGTTCGAACAACCGGAGCGCGGCGACGTCGGCGAACCCGAACAGCGTCAGCGCGTCCTCTCGCACCGCCAGATGGGTGTGCACCACGATCTGGTCGCCGATGCGCTGCGGGAATGCGCCTGCCGGGACGAGTACGCGATACCCGACGCCGCCGACGTCGACGACGAGCCCGGCGGTGTCGACGGCCACGAGCTGACCACGGAGCCGCGCGATCATGCCTGCCTCCCGCGTCGGTTGCGCTGCACGACCTGCGCGCCCGGACCAGCCGCGGCGACGGCGGCCGCGAGCCGGGCACTGTAGCCACCGGCCCCGTCGCTGGTCGGTTCGCCGGACCGCCACAGATGGCACAGCGCCACTGCTGCGGCGTCGGCAACATCGGCCGACCGCGGCGTCCGGTCGAGGTCCAGCTGTGCGCGCACCAGGTACTTGACCTGCCCCTTGTCGGCATCGCCCTGTCCGGTGACGGTCGCCTTGACCTGCGTCGGGGTGTAGTGACGCACGTCGAGGCCCACATGGGCGGCGGCGAGCAGGATGACGCCGACCGCCTGTGCGACGGCCATCGCCGACCGCGCGTTCGCGTTGAACAGCAGCCGTTCGATGGCGAGCACGTCCGGGCGGTGCGACGCGATCAGGTCGGCGACCTGGTCGTGGACCGCCGCGAGCCGCTGTTCGGGCGCGTCGTCGGCGGCGGTGCGGACCAGGTGGTGGGCGGTCAGCGCGCTCCGGCGAACGTCGCCGTCGACCACGGCGACGCCACAGCGGGCCAGTCCGGGGTCGACCCCCATCACGCGCACGACCACTCCCCACCGATCTGCCATAGACACGAACGCCTGTTCGCCGTGACCCTAGCAGGTCATCCTCGCCCGACCGGCGCACCGCAGCAGACCCACTGAAGTCGCATCATGATCCTCCACTTGTGATGCTATGATGCTCTCATGCGGACGACCGTGACCCTCGATGCCGATACCGCGGCGCTCGTGCGCCGTGCCATGGCGGCACGTGGGGTGACCTTCAAGGTCGCGCTCAACGATGCGATCCGGGCCGGCCTGGCAACACGGCCGGTCGACGCGGTCGACGAGGTGCTCCCCGTGCGATCGATGGGTCGTCCGACGGTCAACCTCGACCAGGCGCTGCAGATGGCGGGCGAGTTGGAGGACGAGGAGCTCGTCAGGAAGATGCGGACGAGGAAGTGACGCTCGTCGATGCCAACGTGCTGCTGTACGTGGTCAACGCGCAGGCAGAGCATCACGCGGCGTCCAGGGCGTGGATGAGGTCGGCGCTTCGCAGTGGCCGACCGGTCGGTCTGGCGTGGCTGGCGCTGACCGCCTTCATCCGTCTGTCGACGAAGGTCGGACTGTTCCCCGCTCCGCTCGACGTGTCCGATGCGACGGGTATCGTGCGGTCCTGGGTCGACCACCCGGCGACGCTGGTGCTCGAGCCGACAGCTCGGCACGCGGGGGTGCTGGCCGGCTTGCTCCAGGAGGTGGGCACCGGCGGCAACCTGGTGAACGACGCGCACCTGGCGGCGATCGCGGTCGAGCACGACGCCGAGGTGGTCAGCTACGACAACGACTTCTCACGCTTCACCGGCGTTCGCTGGTCCATCCCTTCGGCCGGCTGAGCGACCCACCCCGGTCACGCGGACGCACGCCGACGGCACCGCTCACCGGTGCCTCTCAGGCGACGGCCTCGAGGACCTCGTCGGGGATGTCGAAGTTGGCGTACACGTTCTGGACGTCGTCGCAGTCCTCGAGCGCCTCGACGAGCCGCAGCACCTGGCGGGCGGCGCTCTCGTCGGCGATCGGCACGTTGACGCTCGGCAGCATGGTCGACTCCGACGACTCGACCGGGATCTCGGCCGATGCCAGGGCCTCGCGCACCTCGTTGACGTCCGACGGATCCGACGTGATGCGGTAGGTGTCGCCCTCGACGACCACGTCGGTGATGCCGGCGTCCAACCCCGCCATCAGGATGTCGTCCTCGTCGACCGCAGCGGCGGGCACCAGCACGACGCCGGTGCGGGTGAACAGGTAGTTGACCGCGTTCGGCTCGGCCAGCGAGCCGCCGTGCTTGTTGAACGCCGCCCGCACGTCGTTGGCCGCGCGGTTGCGGTTGTCGGTCAGGCACTCCACGTAGATGGCGACGCCGCCCGGGGCGTACCCCTCGTAGTAGACCGTCTCGTAGTCGACGCCACCGCCTTCGCGGCCGGCCGCACGTTTGAGCGCCCGCTCGATGTTGTCCTTGGGGACCGAGTTGTCCTTGGCCTTCTGCACCGCGGTGGCCAAGGTGGGGTTGGCCTCGGGATCGGCGCCGCCGTCTCTGGCGGCCGCCTCGATGCCACGGATCAGCCGGGCGAACAGCTTGCCGCGCTTTGCGTCCGCCGCGCCCTTCTTGTGCTTGATCGTCGACCACTTGGAGTGCCCGGACACGCTCGACTCCCTTCAGCTCTGCTGGGCGCGGACGATCTCGACGAACAGCGCGTGGAGACGCGGGTCACCCGTGAGCTCAGGATGGAAGGCGGCAGCCAACAGATGGCCCTGTCGCGCGACCACGACTCTAGCACCGGCGGGGGTATCGACCCTGGCCAGCGCCTCGACGCCATCGCCGATCCGCTCGAACCACGGCGCGCGGATGAACGCCGCGCGCAGCGGCGGCGCCGGCACGCCGTCGATGTCGAGCAGCCCCTCGAAGCTGGCCACCTGCCGCCCGAAGGCGTTGCGCCGCGTCACCGTGTCCATGACCCCCAGCAGCGGCTGCTCGCTGGGCGTCCCATCGGCGTGGAGCGCATCGGAGCCCATGAGGATGGCACCCGCGCACGTGCCCAGCGCCGGCAGTCCGCCGCGCAGCCGTGCGCGCACCGGCTCGAGCAGCCCGTACCGTTCGAGCATCTTGCCGATCGTCGTCGACTCGCCGCCGGGCAGCACCACCCCGTCGAGGTCGTCGAGCTGATCGGGGTGGCGCACCGTCACCGCACGTGCACCCGCCAGCGACAGCATCCGGACGTGCTCGAGCACATCGCCCTGCAGCGCGAGCACGCCGACGACGGGACCCAGCGTGCTCGGTGGACGCTCGTCGCCGGCGACCGGGATCAGCGACTGGCCGGGCAGGCGGTCCACCCGGCGTCGGGCGCTGGCGATGCCCTCACCAACCACGGTCCGCGAGGCGCTGTTCAGGCGGGAGTGCGTCGTTGGAGATTCCGACCATGGGCTGGCCGAGGTCACGTGAGACCTTCGCGACGATCGCGGGGTCGTGTGCGTAGGTGGTCGCTTCGACGATCGCCCGCGCACGCTTGGCGGGATTACCGGACTTGAAGATGCCCGAGCCGACGAACACGCCATCGGCGCCCAGCTGCATCATCAGCGCCGCATCGGCCGGCGTCGCGATGCCACCGGCGGTGAACAGCACCACCGGAAGCCGTCCCGTCCGGGCCACCTCGTCGACCAGCTCGTACGACGCCTGCAGATCCTTCGCGGCGTGGTAGCGCTCATCGGACGACGTGGCGGTCAACCGGCGGATCCCGGTGGTGATCGCGCGCATGTGACGGACGGCTTCCTTGACGTCTCCGGTGCCGGCCTCGCCCTTCGAGCGGATCATTGCCGCGCCCTCGGCGAGCCGGCGCAGCGCCTCGCCGAGGTTGGTCGCCCCACACACGAACGGCACCGTGAAGGCGTGCTTGTCGATGTGGTGGGTCTCGTCGGCCGGCGTGAGCACCTCGGACTCGTCGATGTAGTCGACGCCGACCGACTCGAGCACCTGCGCCTCGACGAAGTGGCCGATGCGGACCTTGGCCATGAGCGGGATCGACACGGCGTCCATGATCGCCTCGACGACCGCCGGGTCGCTCATGCGCGCGACGCCACCGTCGGCGCGGATGTCGGCGGGCACCCGCTCGAGCGCCATCACCGCGACCGCGCCCGCCTCCTCGGCGATGCGCGCCTGGTCCGGGGTCACGACGTCCATGATGACGCCACCCTTGAGCATGTCGGCCAGCCCTCGCTTCACCCGGGCGGTGCCGACCGCCGCCGTCGCGTCGTCCCCGGCCGGCGGCGTGGTCTCGGATCGGGCTGCTGCGTCGCTCATGTCAGGCCTTTCCACGTGCAGGTCACCGGTGTGTCCCGATGCCGCGCCCCACATGACGGAAGGTGTGGCCGGGGCGTTGGACACCCGATGCGAGGTGCGCAGCACCGCATTGCGGTGCGGCCTTCGACAGACACCCAGATCATGCGGTTGTCCGGCCTTCGAGCCTAGCGTGCGGCGCCACCGGGGCGCGGCGCCGACGGCGCGATCTGCTGCGCGCATGGCGCCGCACACACCATCACCCACACGCGACCCTCCACGGGGAAGGCCGCGCCGTCCCGCGCCTGCAGCAGCGGGAGCTGTGCGCCGCCGTCGTGGGACCATCGCGCCGGGTGGCGTCGACCGTCGCGCAGCACGGCGGCCGGTCCCCGGCCTGCTGCCGTCGGCAGGCCACCCCGGGGGTCGGGGACCTCGAGCACCACGACAGTGGCGGTCGACACCCGCGAGCCGTCCGCCGTCACGGTCGGCTGACCGTCGGCGGTGCGCAGCCACCGCTGCGCCGTGTCATCCCACGTCCAGACCACCGACACCCACGTCGTAAGATCGACGATGACCTCGGCGGCGGATCGGCCGCTGGACGGCGGTGTGCCACCGCGGGTCCACGGGCCGTCGAGAGCGGTGGACTCGCCGTCGACCAGCCGCCGTGCGCGGGCGGGCAACGCGTAGACGTTGAACGGCGCACGCCGTGCCGGGTCACGCAGCACCGCGCCGGCGGGTGCGCCCTCCTCCACCAGCGCGCGGTCACCGGCAGCGAGCGCCTCCGTCACCGCCCGCGACGCGATCGTCGCCACCAGTGGCGCGTCGAACAGGTTCGCGACGGTCGCGTCGCCTGTGGTCGCGGCACGCAGCGGTCCGACCGCCGCGGTGCCGCCGCGTGAGACCACGACCAGCGCGGGTCGTCGCGAGGTCAGCGGGTACTCGACGACGGTCGCGGCCTCGTTGAGTCCGGCGAGCGTGGCGGGCGGACCGTCCACCGCCACCGTGATCGCCAGCGGCGGGCCGGTGACGCGCGTGGCCGGCGACGGCGACCCGGACGTCGCGTCACCGGGATAGCCACCGGACGAGGCTGATCCCGACGGCACCGCCTCGACACCGCGCGAGGAGGTCGCCGACGCCGCGGGTTCGGACTCGGCCGGGGTGCAGGCGGCCACCGCCGTGAGCGCAGTGACAAGCATGCACACCGACCGCCACCCGCGCACGGCGGACGTTCAGACGAACCGTGGGATCAGAACTTCACCTGCACCGGGGACCGGCTGTCGGTGTCGGCCTCGAAGTACTCGTAGGCCTCGAATCCACCGATGTTGGCGATCACGTTGGTGGGGATCCGCTGGCGCTTGGTGTCATAGCGGTTGACGGTGTCGTTGTAGGCCTGGCGCGCGAAGGCGATGCGATCCTCGGTGTTGGTCAGCTCGTCGGCCAGCTGGCCGAACTGCTCGCTGGCCCGCAGCTCCGGGTAGTCCTCGGCGACCGCGCGCAGGTTGAACAGCGCATGCGACAGTTCGTTCTCGGCGTGCGCCTGCTCGCGGACCGTGTCGGCCTCCATCGCCGAGGTACGCGCCGCGGTCACCGCAGTCAGGACGTCACGCTCGTGCTCGGCGTACCCCCTGACCGTCTCGAGCAGGTTGGGGATGAGGTCGTACCGGCGCTTGAGCTGCACGTCGATCGTGGACCAGGCGTTCTGCACGCGGTTGCGTTGCGTGACCAGGCCGTTGTAGCCGGCGACCACCCAGACGAGCAGGAGCAGGACCACCACGACGATGATGATCAACGCGGTCATCACAGGCCCTTTCGAAGTGTCCGATGCGTCCGATTGTACGGATCCGCAGCGCCGAGACGCGACCGCGCCGCGCTAGGTGTCAACGCACCGTCGCGTACAGCGTCTCCAGCTCGGCGGCGATGCGTGACCAGTCGAACTCGTCCGCCTGGCGCCGCCCCTCGATCGACATCGCGTGCCGGAGCTTGTCGTTCGACAGCAGCGTGGTCACCGTCTCGGCCAGGCCCGCCGTGTCGCCGGGCGCGACGAAGCGGCCCTGGCGGCCGTCACGCATCACGGTGCGGAACCCCGGGATGTCGCTGGCGACGATCGGCAACCCCGCCGCCATCGCCTCGAGCAGCACGATGCCGAACGACTCGCCGCCCACGTTGGGGGCGACGAACAGGTCGGCGCTGGCGAAGTAGCGCGGCTTCTCCGCCTCGTCGACGTGGCCGACGAACAGGGCGTCGTGGCGGATCGAGCTGGGGATCATCTGCTGGCACCGGGTGCGCTGCGCACCGTCACCGACCACGCACAACCGCACCGATGGTATGGCAGCGCGGATCCGCAGGAACGCCCGCACCAGCACGTCAAGTCCTTTGCGAGGTTCGAGTCGTCCGACGAACAGCAGCAGGGGACGCACCGGGTCGCGCAGCGCCTCCAACGGCTTCGCCTCCACGTAGCGACCGACGTCGACCCCGTTCGGGATCACCCGGAAGGCCCCGATGGCCAGGCCGAGCGCCTCCGCCGCATAGACCTGTGCGGCCGGCGAGACCGCGACCCGGGCGTCGAGCCGACGCGACACGAAGCGACCGAACGGGGCGGCGAGCCGGTACATGCGGTCGCTGTCGGACCACGAGTGGAACGTGGCCACGAGCGGTCGGCGGCCGAGTGACGCCGCGGTCGACGACACCAGCGGCGACAGCGGTTCGTGCACATGGGTGACGGCGGGCGCGAACGCGGCCAGCCGCCGCAGTACCCGGAGGCCGGCGGTCGGTGTCACGGCGACGGGCGCGACCGAGCGGTTGTAGCGGACGCGCACGGGACGGCCGACGTCGACCACGCTCGGGGCGTCGACCGCCGGTGCCACGCCGCGCCGATGCGGTGCGAACACGCGCACGTCGTGCCGTTCCGCGAGGTGCGTCGCCAGCTGCGCGACGTGGGACTGCACGCCACCGGGACGCGTCCAGTCGTACGGGCACACCAGGGCGATCCTCACCGTGTCGCCACCCGCGTCACGAGGCACCACCCCGGTCGGGTACGGCTGTGTCCTGCGGCCAGATCGGCTGGAACGCGTGCCACTGGGCCGGGTCGAGACGGATGATCTCCTCGAGCGCATCGGCGACCTGCTGTTGCGCCGCATGGATCTCCAGGTCGTGCAGCCACCGCGGCGGCAGCATCTGCAGATGCCACCGCCGATCCGGCCGTTGCAGCATCGCGGTGGGCACGATCGGCGCACGGTACCGCTTGGCCAGGACGGTCGCGCCGACCGGCAGATGACAGGGCGCGCCGAAGAAGTCGACGAGGGGCGCCCGTCCCGACAGGTCCCGGTCGGTGAGCAGCCCCACGAGGTGGTTCTCGGACAGCACCTCGCCCAAGCGGGCGCCGATGCCGCGGCCGCCGATGCCACCGTGCGGTTCCAGCGGCACGATCTCGAGGCCGATCTCCTCGCGCAGCCGCACGAAGCGGGAGAACAGCAGTCGCGGGCGGACGACCTCGGCCACGACGGCCAGGTGGTAGCCGTGTGCCTCCGCCCACCGCGCGGCGATGTCCCACGAACCGTGGTGCGCCAGCAGCACGATCGCGCCGCGGCCCCGGTCGAGCACGTCGTCGAGTGCGTCGAGGCCGTCGGTGGTCACCCGCTCGTGGATGTCGCGGGCGGTGATGTCCGCAGCGCGGAACGCCTCGACCCAGTACCGCGCGTACGACCGGAAGGCGGCGGCCACCGTGGCGTCGAGGTCGGCAGCAGCGACCACACGCGCCAGGTTCTGTCTGACC
>JAHWKT010000195.1 GCA_019347695.1 Actinomycetota bacterium
GTAGCTGATCACCTCCGCCCGGATGAACCCACGCTGCAGGTCGCTGTGGATGACACCGGCCGCTTCCGGTGCGCGCGCACCCGTCCGTACGGTCCACGCCCGGGCCTCCTCGGGACCCGCGGTGAAGAACGTCAGCAGGCCCAGCAGCCGGTAGGCTACGGTCACGAGCCGGTCGAGCCCCGATGCGTCGAGCCCGAGGTCGGCGAGGAACGTCGCCCGGTCGGCCGGATCGAGCTCGGCGATCTGGGCCTCGACCTCGGCGCAGATGATCACCGCCTCGGCGTCGCGCCGTGCCGCCGCCTGACGCAGCGTCCGCACTGCCTCGGACTCCGGTTCGGGCAGCTCGTCCTCCGCCACGTTGCCGGCGTACAGCACGG
Organism: Actinomycetota bacterium; assembly: GCA_019347695.1. Taxonomy (GTDB): domain Bacteria; phylum Actinomycetota; class Nitriliruptoria; order Euzebyales; family JAHELV01; genus JAHELV01. The sequence continues at coordinate 378 of JAHWKT010000195.1, forward strand.
GCTTGGCGGTCAGCAGCCCGAGCTCGCGGGAGACCGCGGCCGCGTGGGCATCCGACGCGGTCACCGCTCGCGCGGCGGTGCCGGTCCGCAGCTCGTCACGCAGCGCGGTCAGTGTTGCGGCGCGCTGGCGGGCCTCCGCGCCGCCCGACTTCGCCGCGCGCGTCGCCTTCTCGGTCGCCCGCTCGACGGTCTCGAGGTCCTTGAGCAGCAGCTCGGTTTCGGTGATCTCGATGTCGCGTGCCGGGTCGACAGTGCCCTCGACGTGGACGACGTCGGCGTCCTCGAAGCAGCGCACGACGTGCACGATCGCGTCGACCTCCCGGATGTGCGACAGGAACTGGTTGCCCAGACCCTCACCGACGCTGGCACCCTTGACGAGGCCGGCGATGTCGTGGAATTCCACCGTCGCGGGGACGGATCTCTCCGCCGACACCAGGCGGGCGAGCACGGCCAGACGGTCGTCGGGCACCCCGACGATCCCGACGTTGGGTTCGATGGTCGCGAACGGGTAGTTGGCCGCCTCGGCGCGGGCGGCGCTGACGGCGTTGAACAGCGTCGACTTGCCAACGTTGGGCAGTCCGACGATTCCGACGGTGAGGGTCATCGCAGGCGCATTCCTGTGCCGCGCAACGGCATGCGGTTGAGATCGGGGCCGTCGCCAGCATGCCGCCGCCACGGATGCGCCGCAGAGGCGGCGGCGAGCATACCGGGGAACCGCCCGTCAGCTGCCGCAGTGGCGACCCGGCGGCCAAACTCGCGGGGACGTCTACGCTGTCGGCATGCACGTCACCACGCGCGGGGCCGAGGACGGTCCGAACCTGATCATGCTCCACGGTGGCATCGGTACTGGTGAGTACCACTGGGGCAAGCAGGCCGACGAGCTGACCGACAGATTCCGCGTGCACCTGCCGGACCTGCCCGGTCACGGCAGCAGCCCACTGGACGACGCCGACGACTTCTCCCGGGAGCTGCTGGTCGACGTGGTCATCGACTACATCGAGCAGATCGGGTCGCCGGTCCATCTCGCGGGGTTCAGCATGGGCGGTCACACCGCGCTAGGCCTCGTCGAACGGCAGCCCGATCTGCTGGCGTCGCTGGTGCTGATCGGTGTCAGCATCCGCGAACACGAGGGGCTGCGGGCCTGGCGGGAGGTGTTCCATCCCGACCAGCTCGCCGACGACTACCCGTTCTGGGCCAGGCAGCTATCCAAGCTGCACACGCCGCTCGGCAGCGACGATGCGTGGCGTGACGTCTGCCTTCGCGACTCCAAGGGCCTGCGCATCGAGGTCGTCGATGTGGACCGGCTCTCCGCGCTCGAGGTGCCCGTGCTGCTGATCCGCGGCGATCGGGACACGACCGTCGAGGCCGAGCAGTACGCAACGATGCGCGAGGCGTTCCCCAACAGCGAGGAGGCTGTCATCCCCAACGGTGGTCACGACGTGCAGCTCACCCGCGCCGACATGGTCAAACCCGTGCTGGCCGACTTCTACGCCCGGGTGCTGAAGCGCTGATGGACGACACCGGGCCGGTTCAGCGGCTGACTGCCGACCGACCGCTGCGCAGCGGCGTGCTGGTCACGGCGTTCGCCGGATGGAACGACGCCGGCGAGGCTGCGACCGGCGCCGTCGACGCGATCGGGCACCTGGCCGACGCCGATCCGTCGGCGCAGATCGACCCCGAGGAGTTCTTCGACTTCCAGGCCAATCGGCCGAGCACCCACCTGGATCCTGATGTCGGTCGAGTGCTGGAATGGCCGCACAACCGATTCCACGTCGCCGACGTCGGCGGCCGCGATCTGCTGCTGCTGTCGGGGACCGAGCCCAACCTGCGCTGGCGGACCTTCGCCAACGCCGTGCTGTCCTACGCGACGGAGCTGGAGGTCCGCAGCATCATCTGCGTGGGGGCGCTGCAGGTCGATGCGCCGCACACCCGCCCGGTGCAACTGACCGGGCGGGGTGCCAGCCTGACGACGGTCCGCACACTCGGCGTGCGACGCAGCGACTACGAGGGTCCCACCGGCATCACGGGGGTGCTGACCCACCTGGCCTTGCAGCGTGGGTTCGACACCTGCAGCATCTGGGCGGGCGTCCCGCATTACCTCGCCGGTACCACCTACGCGGCCGCCGCCCACTCGCTCGCCGATGCGGTGACCCGCTCCCTCGACATCGACGTCGATCTGCAGCCGTTGTCCGAGGCGGCCAGCTCACAGCAGCGCGAGATCGCCGAGGTGGTCGCCGGCGACGACGACCTGTCGACCTACGTCGCCGAGCTCGAGGAGCGGGTCGACGCCGAGGACGAGGCCGCCGGCATCGACGAGCTGCACGCCGAGAGCGTCACCGGCGACGAGCTCGCCGCGGCGTTCGAACGGTACCTGAAGGAACGTGACGAACGCGCGGGCGAACCCTAGCTCCCACGGCTACGGGCCGAGCAGGCGCTCCCGTACCAGCGCGTTCACGCGCGTGCCCGACGCCTGCCCACCGACCCTCGGCATGACCGCGCCCATCACCCGACCGAGGTCGCCGGGTCCCGAAGCCGCGGTCTCGGCGATCGCCGCGTCGATCAGCGACGACAGCTGGGCATCCGACAGCTCCGCCGGTAGGTAGCGCCGCAGCACCTCGAGCTCCGCGGTCTCCGTCGCCGCCAGCTCGTCACGACCCGCATCGCGGAACGTCGTCGCTGCCTCCTCCCGCCGCTTGGCCTCCCGGCGGATCAGCGTCTGCACCTCGTCGTCGTCGACGTCGTCGCCATGGCCGACTGACGTGCGCGCCTCCTTGATCCGCGCCAGCACCATGCGCAGCGCCGCGACAGCGCGGGCATCCCGCGCCTTCATCGCCTGCTGCAGGTCGGTCTGGATCTGGTCTGCGAGCATGAGTGGGTCTCACTGCACGAGATCGTCGAGGGCCGTCGCCGGACCCCACGTCCAGCGGACGTTCACGATGTAGTTCAGGCCGGCACCTGCGAGGATGCCGACGAGCTGCGCCAGGCGGGGATCGATCAGCTCCTTGACCAGCGTGGCCACGCCGACGGTGACGCTCGCCGCCAGCAGCGACGCCATGTTGTACCTGGCGAGCCGGCCGAGGTGGAGCCGCCGGATGTGGAACGTCCACAGCTCGTTCCAGACGTAGTTGTGCACGATCGCGAGCTCGGTCGCGATCGCCGACGAGCGGGTGAACCCCCACCCCAGCTCGTTGTGCAGCACGTGGAGGATCCCGACGTTGACGGCCGTGCCGAGCACCCCGACGAGGCCGAACCGCAGCAGCTGGGCGATGCGTGCGCCCGACGACGCCGGTCGTGACCCGCTCGGGCGTGTCCGGGCACCCCACGTCCACCCGGTCGACGGTCCCATCGGGTGCTCGCCAGTGGCATGGTCAGTAGGCCGCATCGGCACCCCGCGCGTGCGCACATGCCCGAGCGACCTCCCGCAGGCCGGCCGCGTCCATGGCGGACGCCGTCGCGCGGCACCAGGTCGTCAGCGCGGTCTCGATGTCGAGGCGAACGCGGCCCGGCTCGCTGTCGACGTCGACCTCGAACTCGTCGGCGTGCAGCTGCAGCCCGAGCTCCAGCGGTGGTGGCCAGTCGTCGTCGGCACCACTGTCGTCCGATAACCAGTCCCACGTATCGGGCGCCATCTCGCCGAGCAGGCGCGACAGGCGTGGCAGATCGTCAAGTACCCGGTCGAGCAGCACCCCGATCTGGTGGAGTCGGTCGTCGACCTCCGCGGCGTGCTCGCGGCAGTAGGCGTGATCAGGAGGCAGGGCTGCCCCGCACACCGCGCACTCGTCGTCCCGATACACGAGGGAACCTTACTGCGACGGCCCGCGTCGTGATGCGAGACCGAGCGCATCGCGGATGAAGCGGAGCTGAATCTCGAGCAGCGCGAACCGCTGGACGGGGTCGCGGGTCACATGCGTGGTCGCCGACAGCGGCAGCAGGCAGTGCGGCCGACCCGCCGCCAACAGCGCGTTCGACAGCGCGACGCTGTGCGCGGCGACGACGTTGTCGTCGGTGAACCCGTGCAGCAGCAGCAGCGGACGACGCAGCCGCGCGGCCTCGGAGAGCAGCGAGCTGCGGTCATACGGACCGGGATCGTCGTCGGGGTGCCCGAGGTAGCGTTCGGTGTAGTGGGTGTCGTAGCGACGCCAGTCGGTGACCGGCGCGCCCGCGATGGCCGCGTGAAACACCTCAGGCCGTCGCAGCACGGCCAGGGCGGCCAGGAACCCCCCGAACGACCAGCCACGGATCGCGACCCGTTCCAGGTCGAGCATCGGCCAGCGCGTCGCGGCGGCCTGCAGACCCCGCTGCTGGTCCTCCAACGCCGGGGTCGCCAGGTCGCGGTGGATCGCATGCTCCCAGGCCAGCCCGCGGCCCGGCGTCCCGCGCCCATCGATCACGAGCACCGCCAGCCCCGCGTCGGCGAACCACGGGCTGACGAGGAAGCCGCGGGCGGTCTGGCGGACGCGCCGCGCGTGCGGGCCGCCGTAGGGGTCGAGCAGGACCGGCAGCGGCCCCTCGGTGTACCAGCTGGGCAGCAGCAGCGGCGTCCTCTACCCGCTAGTGACCGGCCACATCG
>JAHWKT010000196.1 GCA_019347695.1 Actinomycetota bacterium
CTTGCTCGCCGACGGATCGCCGCGCTCGACGTATGACGTGAGTTGACCGGTGGACCGGGACGAGCCGGAGTGGATCCGTCAACGCACGCCGGCCTCGGACGCCGACGTGGATCTGCTGGCGTTCTTCGGCCACGCGCCACCGGTCGACCCGGAGCTGCTACGGGCCAACATCGCGCACAAGCGACGCTACTGGCGACATCAGGAGAGCGCCAACACCGCACGTGCGCGTCACATCGCAGCGGGCGTGGTCGCGAACGTGGAGCATGCCAGCCGAAAGCTCCAAGAGTGGCACGGGTTCGCTGACCACGACTGGCTCAGACAACTGACGCCCGCCTCGTCCGACCGTTCCGACCTCCTCGGTTTCTTCGGAGTGACACCGACCTCCGAGCTCACGCTGTTGTACGACAACATCAAGCGCAAGCGCACCTACTGGATCGACCGCGCGGGCGAGGTGTCGACCGAGGTGCTCGCTCGTATCGACGACCTCGCACGTCAGCTCCAGCAGCCGGACTGGACGGATCAGGAGCGGCCGGTGTCCCTCGAGCGCGCGGATCTTCTGGCCTACTTCGGCCTCACCCACCCCACCGACCCCGACGACCTTGCGCGCAACATCGCTCTCAAGCGCCGGCGATGGGAGGCCCGCCGGCGGCGGAGTGCCGGCGGGGACGACGACCGGACGGACGCCGTACTGCGCGCCATCGACGACGCCGCGGAGCGACTGGTTGACCTGCTCGCACCATCGCCACCACAGCATGAGCAACCGGAGCAGCCGCGGCGCCCACCCCAGCGGCCACCGGAGGGCGTGCGAGATCATCGGCGGAACCGCACATCCATCGCACTTGTCGTGTTCGTGGTGTCGTTCGTCGCGCTTCGACTCGCCGTCGCGTTCGTGGCTCGCTCCCCCGGGGTACGCGTTCCACCGGTCAGTGCGGTCGTGGCGATCGCTGCGGTGATCGCACTCCGGGCCTCGGTCGTCGGCGTCGCGAAACGGGTCATGAACGACGTCTTCTTCGCGGTCGCGCTGTACGTGCTGGTCTGGGGTGCGTTCGCCGCGGTGAGTCGAATCATCGACATCGCGGTGCCGGCCGGCGAGGTCCGCCTGCTCGTCACCCTTGCGATCGGTGTGACACTGCGGTACCGCAGGGACCGCACCGCGTTGCAGCAAATGGTGGCACTCGTGCTCGTCCCCACCGTCGCCTACCTCGGCGTGTGGGCGGCGGCGGCCACGCTGAGCCGGTTCGTCGACATCGGGATGCTGCCGCACGTCGCACGGATGGCGGTTGCCGCCGTGGTGCTGCTCACTGGAGCCGCAGCCGTCGACAAGGAGTTCAGCTGGGGGGTCATCCTGATGCTCGTCACCAGCACCGTCGCCTGGTTTGTGGTCGATGTGGTCGCCTGGGCCATCGGCGACGCGCGGAGCGCGCTGACCGTCACACCGATCGCGCGCCTCCTCATCGCTCTCGCCATCGCCGCCGTCGTCGCCACTGAGCTGGGCCGTACGTCGCAACCACCAGAGGCGTGAAGCGCCCAACGGCTGGTCTCGCATGACGGCACCCGAAGCCCACGACACGATCACCACCACAGCGAGCGCCAGCGTGCCCTCACCCATCCCCGCCTGAGGCTCCGGTGAGCACCACGCCTACGTCGGAGAAAACGGCAGCGTCGTCCTCCGGTAGCAACAGCCGCACCTGATCGATCGAGCCGAACCGCGTTAGCGTGGCGACCACCTGCTCGACCCGTCGGCGCAGCGCCTCGGGCTCTGGATCGGTCGCGAAGCCGGTCAGCGTCACGTCCGCCGTACCGCCGTCCACCCGGACACCGACGATCTCGGTCGTCGCCGGGACCGCCGAGGACAGGCCCTCCTCACGCTCGACCTGCAACGGCGCCGCGATCAGCATCTCGAGCGCACCGCGCGCCAGCTGTGTCCGGTCGACACGCCGCCGGACGTCCTCGAGCTCGCCGTCGCGCACCAGGAAGATCCGCACGCTGCGCAGCGACGATCCACGCTCGGCCGCGGCCAGGGTCCGACCCGTCACCCTGCCCGTGGGCTCCTCACCGATCAAACGCTGGAACCGGGCGGTCAACCGCTCCGTCGTCGGTCCGAACTCGCTGTCGACGCTGACCTCGACGCCAGCGGCCTGCAGGAGCTGCTGCCACTCCGCGACCTCCGCTCCCCTGTCACCCCGCTCCAGCAGCACGGGCGGCTCTGACGTGGTCGGTGCTGGCGCCGACGCTGACGGCGCGACCGCCCCACCGGCGCCGCCCTCCGCGACCTCGTTGCGGCCGTCGTCGGACGGCGTCGTGGCGAGGTTGCCGAACACGAACCAGCCGGCCACGAGCCCACCGACTACCACGGTCGCGAGCGCCAGGAACCGCACGAGCCGGCGACGCCACGTCCCCTCGTGGCCGCTGTCGACGAAGTGCTCACCGACGAGCCCCATCCCGCAGCGCTCGCACAGCGTGCGCTGCGCCGGATTGACGGCTCCGCAGGTCGGGCACCGCACCGACAGGCCCGGATCCGCGCGATCCTGTGGCGGGCTGGTGTCGGGCCGCGGTGCGATGGCGCGCGTCTCTCCGCCATCGTCGGTGTCCTCCGGCCGCCGCGGCACGACGTGCGGCGCGGTCGGGTCCGTCGCGTCATCTGGACCGCGCTGCCAATCGATGGGGTAGCCGCACGCAGGGCAGCGGTGCTCGTCCGCGGCAACCTCCGCGGCACACTGCGGGCACGTGCGAACGGACACCTCTCTCGCTTTCGCCGCAGCCGCCAGCGCCGTCCGACCCGGACGCCGACGTACGCACTCAACGGTTCCACATCATCGCATGAACTGCCGGCGGCCGGGCCACGCCGCCCTTCGTGTGCGGCGCGCGGGGTTGCGTCTCGCAGCGTTGCCGACCCTTCGGGTCGATGCGTCTGATCAGCCGACGACGCCGACCAACAGCAACAGGAACAGCAGCCCGACGACGACCAGCCCACCCGCCAGTGCGAGCACCGCCGTGCCGGACCGGGTCCGCTGCACGAACGACCCGAGCGCTTCGACCTGGTGATCGCCGGTGACCGCCCGCACCGTGAAGGTGTGGGCGGGCTCGGGTCCCGCCCACGGTGGCGCTGCCCGCACTGCCACCCGGGCCCGGGCGCGACCACGTGGCTTGACGTGCACCGTGGATGGGCGGACGCGCATCACGACCTCGGGCGGCATGTCACCTGGCTCCATCCGCACCTGCAGTGGCACGGTGCCGTCGTTTCGTACGACCGCGGCGAACCGCGCCCGGCCGGACACCCGTTGGGTCGGCGGCACCAGATCGAGCCGGAGCGCGATCGTCACCGGCACCCGCACCCGAAGCTCAGCCACGTGAGGCAGCACACCACGCCGCGTCGCTGTGGCGCGCAGCCCGACGACGGCCGTGTGTCGGGACACCGGTGCTCGATCAGTGATCCGGACGATCACCTGGATCTGCGCGGCACCGCCGGCTGCGATCTGCACGTGGTGCGGGGTCGGCGTGCACCACGCGGCGTGCGGACCGAGGGCCGCGATCACCACGTCGACCGGTACGTCGGCGGTCGAGTGGATCCTCAGGTGCACGGTGGCTGCGGTGCCTGGGGCGACATCGACCGTGTCCGGCTCGACGGTCACCCGCAACTCGCCCACTGGCGCCAGCGGCGGGCCGCTCATGGCGGCGGCCGCTCCCGGACGCCGCGCCCGCGTCGCACGTCGCGCACGACGATGCCGGCGGCCAACGCGAGCGCCGCGAGCGCGCCGACGCCGAGGCCGAGCGGGCGGATCGCGGTCATCGGAAGCACAGGTCCGGTCGTGGGACCTGCTGCCGCCTCGCTGGCGGCGCCATTGGCAGACGTCAACGCCATCCCGATACCGGCGCACTGTGGGTTGTCGGGGTTGACGTTCGTCCCGTAGAACTCGTAGTGCCACGGCTCGAAGCTCTTGCCGGGGCGCTTGGCCCACGGCGGGTTGATCCAGGCGTAGTCGCGGCTGTGACGCTCGAGCCACGCCTGCACGCCGGGCGGGCGCACGTTCAGGTCCAACGCCTTGCCCCACCCGTGCACGCTCGTGCCGGGCTCGGCGGTGGCGACCAGATGCCCCTTGCGCTCGCGGACCTCCTTCTGGGCGGCGAAGCTGCGGTACGAGTCGGTGAGCCCGATCGTCACGCCCTCGGCGGCGGCAGCCGTGCGCATGAGCTCGAACGCCGCCGCGGCCTCGAGCTTGAGGCGGTGACCGTCACCGATCGAGCGCATCGCGGTGTCGGGGATCTCGCCGTTGCCGTGGCCGCCCCACTGCAGTGGTTCCTGGCACGCCGCTGGCGCGGTGCGACCGCCGCCGCCCCGCTCGGCGACGACACCATCGGCCTGCTCGGGCATCATGTCCGTGCGGTCGGCGATCGTGACGGTCACCGACGCGGAGTCACAGTCGTCCGCTGCGTCCGAGCGGCACACGGTGTACACGAACTCGTCGATCGTGTCGGCGGGCAGATCCTCGTCCGGGGTGTAGAGGAAGTGTGGATCAGGCGCACCGGCCGACGTGACCTCGCCGACCCGAGGCTCGGTGATCGCGGTCAGGCGCACGCTGCCGTCGTAATGGTCGTTCTCCGTGTAGTTGATGCGCACCAGTACGCCCGACGGCGTCTGTGCCGCGTCGTCGCGCGCCACGATGCCCCCGGAGCCGTCCGCCGGCTCGGGGACCGGGACGTCGGGCTCGGACGGGTCCGGCGGTCCCCCTGGTCCGTCCTCCTCGAGCTCCGGCAGCTCCAGCTCCTGGTCGGACAGCGGCACCCGCGGGCCGATCTCCGCCGGCTCGAACCGACCCGGCTGTTCGAACTCGATCTGCCACAGTGCGCCAGGCGGCAGCAGCGCGACGACCAGGAGCCACACGGTCAGTCGGTGGTCAGCCATCCCCGGC
>JAHWKT010000197.1 GCA_019347695.1 Actinomycetota bacterium
AGCCGCAGCGAGTTCGTGACCACGCTCACGCTGGAGAAGGCCATCGCAGCGCCGGCCACGATCGGTGAGAGCAGTCCGAGGGCTGCGATGGGGATGGCCAGGGTGTTGTAGCCGAACGCCCAGGCGAGGTTCTGTCGGATCGTGCGCTCGGTCGCCCGCGACAGCTCGATCGCCCTGGCGACGCCGTCGAGGTCGCTGCGCATGAGCGTCAGGTCGCTGGACTCGATAGCGACGTCGGTGCCGGTGCCGATGGCAATACCCAGGTCGGCCTGGACGAGCGCCGGCGCGTCGTTGACCCCGTCACCGACCATCGCCACGATCCGCGCCTCGGCCTGGAGGCGTTGGACCTCGTCCTGTTTGCCGTCGGGCAGCACCTCGGCGAGCACCCGGTCGATGCCGACCTGCGCCGCGATGGCGCCGGCGGTGCGGTGGTTGTCGCCGGTGATCATCGCCGTGGCGATGCCCATGGCGTGCAGGCGTGCGACGGCGGCGGCCGCGTCGTCCTTGACGGTGTCGGCGACAGCGAAGACCCCGCGGACCTCGCCGTCCCAGCCGGCAACGACCGCCGTTCGGCCGTCCCGCTCCGCGCGCTCGGCGGCGTCGGCGAGTGTCTCCGGCAGCACCAGCCCGGCCTCGGCGACGAGCTTGCGGGTGCCGACCCACACGGTCACGCCATCGATGTCGGCGCGCACGCCATGGCCCGCGACCGCCGTGAACGCCGCTGGCCGTTGTACCTCGAGACCTCGGTCGAGGGCCGCGGCGGTGATCGCTGCACCGATCGGGTGCTGACTGTCTACCTCCGCCGCGGCTGCACGAGCCAGCAGCGTGTCGGTATCGGTGCCGTCGCCGTCGATGCTGCCCGTGACCGCCATCTCCCCGCGCGTCAGCGTCCCGGTCTTGTCGAACACCACGACGCCGACATCGCGGGTGCGTTCGAGGACCTCGACGCCCTTGATGAGGATGCCCAGATCCGCGCCGCGGCCCGTGCCGACCATCACCGCGGTGGGCGTCGCCAGTCCCAGCGCGCACGGGCAGGCGATAATCAGGACACTCACGGCGGCCGTCAGTCCGTCAACCGGCTGGCCGAGCCCGATCCACCAGACCGCGAGGGTGACGAGCGCGACCACCAGCACGGCGGGCACGAAGACGGCTGACACGCGGTCCGCGAGCCGCTGGGCCGCACCCTTGCCCGACTGCGCCCGCTCGACCATGGCCACGATCTGCGCGAGCGCACTGTCAGCACCGACGGCGGTCGCCCGCATGGTCAGCACGCCGCTGGTGTTGATCGTCGCGCCGCTGACCTGCGCCCGGGCGATTTGTCCACGGGCATGCTCTCGCCGGTCAACATCGACTCATCGACCGCGCTGGCACCGTCGATCACCTCGCCGTCGACCGGCACCTTCTCGCCCGGGCGGACCCGCACGACGTCGCCGACCCGCACGCGCTCGACCGGCACCAGATGCTCGGTCCCGTCGGAGGCGACGAGGCGCGCCTGCGTCGCGCCGAGCTCCAGCAGCGCCTCGATCGCGGCGCCTGCCCGCCCCTTGGCCCGCGCCTCCAGATACCGCCCGAGCACCAGGAACGCGATGATCAGCACTGCGCTCTCGAAGTACAACGGTCCGCCCGCGAACAACTGCACGACCGAGAAGCCGAACGCGGCCAGCGTGCCCAGCGCGATCAGCGTGTCCATGTTCGCGGTCCGCCGCCGCGCCCGGCCTGCGGCCTCGGCGATGAACGGCCACCCGACCCAGAACTGCACTGGCACGGCCAGGGCGAACGCGGCGATGCGCCCGCCGGTGGACTCCATGATCGCCATCGCCCGGTCCGACAGCGGTACGGTGACCATGCCGGCCAGGAACACCGCCGCGATCGGCCACGCCACGACGATGCGGCGCAGCCACATCCGCTGTGCCGCACGCGCCTCCTCGGCCCGCGACGTGCGCGGCTCGTCGGCGCCGACGGGCTCCAGCCGGTAGCCGATCCGCTCCACCGCGGCAGCCAGCGCCTCGTCGTCGACGGTGTCGTCGTCTAGGCGCACCAGCGCCATACCGGTCGCGAAGTTCACCTCAGCGTCGGCCACACCGTCGGTGCGCCCCAGGATGCGCTGCACGCGTGCAGCGCAGGATCCGCACGTCATGCCGTGCACCTCGAACACGCGCTCGGCGGTGTCGGGTGTCTGCGACGTCGGCTGATCGACGATCGGGGTAGTCATGCTGACTCGCTGCTCCTGCAATGGGTCTTGGGGCAACTGCTCAGGCCGTGGGGACGTCGTAGCCCTGATCCTCGATAGCGGCGACCAGGGTGTCGCGATCGATGGTCGAGGCGTCGTAGTCGACGGTGACCTGTCGAGCGTCGACGTCGACCCGTGCCCGTTCGACGCCGTCGAGCGGCACCAGTGCGCGTTCGATCGAGGTCCTGCAGCGGTCGCAGTGGATCTCGGGCACGGTGATGGTCTCGGTTTTCATGCTGCTCCTGCCGAAGTCTGCTGCTCAGGACCTGACGAGGCGCTCGATCGCCGCGGTGGCCTCGGCGATGATCTCGTCGGCCCGTCGCGGATCGTCGTCGCGGGCGGCATCGGTGACGCAGCCGCGGAGATGGTCGTCGAGCAGACCGACCGCGACCTTCTCGAGCGCGCGCTTGGCCGCAGCGATCTGGGTCAGGACGTCGATGCAGTACGTGTCGCCCTCGACCATCCGCGAGATGCCGCGCACCTGCCCCTCGATGCGCCGAAGCCGTGCCTGGTAGTCGTCTTTGCGCTGCCCGTACCGATAGGGCGGCGCAGCCATACCTGCCTCGGTGGTCTCAGTACCCATGGGGGGTAAGGTACCTGGCCGGATCGACAGCGTGCACGTGAGATGCGAAACCGAACAGAGAGGTGGCGTGGTGGCGCGCGTGGTGGGTCTTGTCAGCATGATGTGCCTTGTGCTGCTTGCAGTGGCAGTGCCGGCGCGGGCGCACACGGAGCTGTCGTCGAGCGATCCAGCCAATGGCGAGACGGTGGACGGGCCGCTGGACACGTTGACCCTGACGTTCAGCCGACCAATCGAGCTCGCCGGCAAGGGGGTGCAGATCCTCGACGCGAGCGGCTGCGCCACAGCGACCAGCCGCTCGCGGTCATCCCCTGCGCGAGCAATCGCCGTGGCGCGTCCTGGGGCGCTGGCCCCGCGTCCCAGGACCTGCCCGCTCGACACGCCGTTCGAGCCCGATGAGCATACCGCGGCGCAACCCGCAGGCAGCAGGCGTTGCGGCTGCCCGGCATCGCGGCGGTCGTCGCAGTGGTGGGCGGCGGGTTCGGCGGCACCCGACCGCGAAAAGATCCGCGCCGACCGCCGTCAGGTCGCGGCCGAGCTACGCACGCTGCTGCTCAGCATCGAGGAGATCACCACGGTGATCCTTGCGGGGACCCCGGTCTCGATGCAGCTCGGGGAGACCAGGTCCTCGCCGTCTGGTACGTCGCAGCGTAGTACGTCGCCTCCGAGCGGAACCACAATGGCAGCCGCGCCGTCGTGAACGTGATGAACTTCGGTGCGGCGTACGCTAGGGTCGCGCAGCGTCAACCGTCATGATGGGCTGGTGCGGTGGTCTCCATCGACATCGACAATGGCCCTCCAAGCGCAGGTTGCGAGTGAATCAACGATCGGAGGTGAGACATGACTGAGCGTCCCGTTCGTCGCGCGACAGCAGCGCGAGCTGACAGGATCCGGCGTCGTCTTGCCGCGGCGCCGGAGATGGAGCTCAGCGCGGAGGAGCTGCAGGCGCTGGCCGATCACGACATCGACCCTGACGAGGTCAGACGCATCGCGCTCGTGGACCGTGACCTGGACGAGGTCAGCGACCACGACCGCCCCACGGCCCGCGACGATCTCGAGGCGTTGCTGATCGCCGAGGACGACCCGCCCGCCATCTGAGCCCAGCGCGCACTCGATCTGGCACGACCGCACCGCACCGATGACTGCCTTGTCCGACCGTCGGATGTGATCGGCATGGCGTCGGACGCGTTGTGCGAGGCTGCGGATGCTGGCCGCCAGCCTGGTGCTGCCGGGTTGTCGGTCGCTGCCGGGCAGCGAGCGCCATGCCCGTGTGCGGGGGACCACCTGCGCCGCGTGCTGGCGGATGATGTCGCGGGCGTCGGCGAGTTGTTCGTCCCAGTCGATCTCACGGAATACTTGCGAGTGTCGCTCATCGCGTGCGTTCCGCGTGACTATCGGGTGGCGGGGTCCTCACCGGCGGCCGTCCGCGGTGCCTGTCGGACAGGGCGTCCGCGGCGGGCATCGCGAAGTGCGACCGGTGGTTGCAGCACCTCGGTGGCGAGCACGATCTGACGGAAGCCGACCGGTGAACGCAGCAGTGCCAGGAGTCGCCGCCGGGTGGGTGACACGGTCACTGCCCGGTCCGATCGTCCTCACCGTCCGCGAGCGAGGACCGCATCCTGGTGTCGGCCTCGAGGTTCTGCAGCTGGCGGTAGTCCATCACGCCGAGGTTGCCCTGCCGGAACGCCTCCGCGATGGCCTGTGGCACCTGCGCCTCGGCCTCGACCAGCTTGGCGCGCATCTCCTGCTCCTGCGCGACCGCCATCGCGCGGCGCTCCTCGGCCTTTGCCTGGGCGATCTTCTTGTCGGCCTCGGCCTGGTTGGTCTGCAGCTCGGCACCGATGTTGCGGCCGACGTCGACATCGGCGATGTCGATCGACAGGATCTCGAAGGCCGTGCCGGCGTCGAGGCCGCGGTCGAGCACGTAGCGCGAGATGCCGTCGGGGTTCTCGAGGACCTTCTTGTGGGTCTCCGACGAACCGATCGACGACACGGTGCCCTCGCCCACGCGCGCCAGGATCGTGTCCTCGCCCGCGCCGCCGACCAGCCGATCGATGTTGGCGCGCACCGTGACACGCGCGACGGCCACGACCTGGATG
>JAHWKT010000062.1 GCA_019347695.1 Actinomycetota bacterium
TCGTCGTCAAGCTGCACAAGCACCTCGCGTCGAGACATGAGCATATGCCATCACATATGGCTGACGGAATCACACCCCCACAGCGTCACACAACTTGGCGTCGAGCTATTGTCAATAGTTGTGGATGAGGTTCTTTGAGAATCTCAGGCGGCGCACTCCTCGACGGTCGGTTGCGCGGTTGCGTCGGTCCTTTCTTGGAGTTTGCCGTCGATGAACGTCGCGCCCGCGCGGACGAGCGCGACGAACTCGGGTCCGTTGATGCGCCGCCACCGTGTTTGCGCGGCGTCGAGCAGCTTGTAGGCCATCGCGGCCCCGGCGTCGCGGCAGCCAGGACCCTTGGTGGTCCGCTGCCGCAGTCGCACCGTGGCGAAGGTCGACTCGATGACATTGGTGGTCCGCAGGTGCTTCCAATGCTCGGCCGGGAAGTCGTAGAACGTCAACAGCGCATCCAGGTCGCGGGTGATCTTGCCGGTCGCCTTGGGGTGGGCGTCGAAGTCGCGGGCGAACTCGTGTGCGGCGTCGATCGCGGCGGCGCGCGTCTCGGCGCCATAGATCTTCGCCAGCGCCATCTTGGCGTCGCCGTGGCACCGCTTGGGCAGCGCAGCCAGCACATTCGCGGTCTTGTGCACCCAGCATTTCTGGGTCCGCGTCGACCCGAACACCTGCGGTAGCGCGGCCCAAAACCCCAGCGCGCCGTCGCCGACCGCGACCTCGGGCGCGCGCATCCCGCGGTCCCGCAGATCCCGCAGGACATCCAGCCACGACTGGGTGTCCTCACGATAGCCGTCGGTGACCGCGACCAGCTGCTTGGTGCCGTCAGGCCGCACGCCGACGATCACCAGCAGGCACAGCCGATCCTGCGCGCCGTCGGTGTCGGGCAACCGCACGTTGACGTACACCCCATCGACCCAGATGTACACGAAGTCGACGTCGGACAGATCACGCGCCGACCACTGCTCCAACTCGGCGCGCCACGCCTCCGTCAGGCGCTGCACGGTCGACGCCGACAGCCCGGCGGCGGACCCGAAGAACCCCTCCAACGCCGGCGCGAAATCATTCGTCGACAGACCCCGCAGGTACAGCACCGGCAACACCTCGGTGACCTTCGGAGACCGGCGCATGTACGGCGGCAGGATCGCCGACGTGAACTGATGGCCCTCGCGACGATCATCGACCCGCGGTGCGCTGACCTCCACCCGCCCCGCAGCCGTAGTGATCTGTCGCGGCCGGTGGTGGCCGTTGCCGACCACCTGGCGGCGGCCGTCCTGGTCACGCACGTCGGCGTGCGCGGCCAGGTAGGCGCGGCGTTCGGCCTCGAGCGCGACCGCGATCATCTCGCGTGCCGCCAACCGGCAGATCTCATCCAGACCCAGCGTCGCGTCGTCCAGGTCGACGTGTGCGGCGTCCGTGTGCTCATCAGTGTCGTGTACTACGCTCAACATCAGGCGTACTCCTCCCCGCCGGCGGCAACCGGCGACTCTCATTTCAGGTTTCGGGAGGGTACGCCGCCTTCGTCTCTCAGCTCCTCATCCACAACATCTGGGTATAGCTCCTTGGCGTCCAACCCACCCGCGACGGGCCGCAGCGACAGGTCTACGCCTTGATGTCCACGCTCAGCCGACCGCGTCGACGTCGACTGCATCGCGGCGTCCGGTCCCACCTCGACGACGTGCACCTCCCGGGCGTACGCGGCGAAGCCGGCGGCGGACCGTGCCGGTGACGTGGCCGAAAGCGCCGGTCAGCCGCGGATCCGGGCGGCTGACGCGGGGTGCTGCGCGGACTTCAGCAAGTCGGTGCGCACCACGACCGTATTGCGCTCCTGATGGACTGCACGCGAGTTCCGCCCATCAACAGCTCATCCGGCGGGCTCCACGCGACCCACGCTCGTCGCTGAGGTTCAGCCCATGAGCTGGATGACCTTAGCACCACCAGGCCGATGGCCGCGAGCCCGGGAACAGCGCCACGATCAGCAGCTATCTCTGCTACACGACCACACCACTCAGCTCCCCGCGGAACATGGCGGTCAGCTCCCTGGCGGTCAAGGCGAACCACTGCGCGAACCATTGCTCCATCCGCTGCTCGTGCGCATCGAACCGCCCCAGCAACTCGTCGAACCGAGCGTCCGACCACCCAGCCGCGCCTCGAGGCGACCGAACCGGACGTCGTGACCCGTCGAGCCGTAGTCGATGGTCGACGCCGAGCACCTGGTCGAGCCGCTGGTGCAACTCCGGCCGTGTCCGCTCATCGACCGCCAAGCTGCGCGTCACCGTTCACGTGTACGCACCCGGGGTTGATGTCGTCAGGCTCACGCGTGCCGTACCAGCGAGCGAAGTGGTCGCGTACGTCGGCCAGCGTCGGTGCGGCGCGGTCCTTGTCGGACAGTACTGGGTCCTCGAGCGGCCAGGGAATGGCGAGATCGGGGTCGTTCCACCTGATGGCGAGCTGCATCGTCGGATCGTAGTATGCGTCGACCCGGTAGCAGACGTCAGCGATCGGCGACAGCGCCTGGAAGCCGTGGGCGCAGCCTGGCGGGATCAGGAGCTGACGATGGGCTCGGTCGTCGAGCTCGAACCCCTGCCATTGCAGGAACGTCGGTGACCAGGGGCGCAGGTCGACCGCGACGTCGAAGACCGTGCCGCGGGCGCAGCGGACCAGCTTCGACTCGCGCAGCTCGGAGCGCGTGTGCAAGCCGCGGATGACGCGTTGGCGTGACCGCGAGTGGTTGTCCTGGACGAAGCGCGTATGGTCGATGCCTGCCGCCGTGTAGCGGTGGGCCGAGAAGGTCTCGCAGAACCAGCCGCGGTCGTCGGCGAAGACCCGGGGGTCGATGACCTTGAGGCCGTGGATGCGGCCGTCGGTGATGTCCATCGCGACGCTCAGGGGAGGTCGACGCGGCTGTGGTCACCGAGCATGAATCGGTGTGCGCGGGGGCGGCGCTCGGATCTCACGACGTGGGCCTGCCTGCCGACCAGGGAGTCCTCCATCCGCCCGATGTCTTGGATCGTGACACCGTCGAGCACGACGGAGTGCTCGAGCTCGCTGCCGACGATCGTGCAGCCAGCGCCGATCGATGTGTACGGTCCGACGAAGGTCCTGGTCAGCGTCGTGTCGCTGTCGATGACGGCCGGTCCCCGAACGGAGCTGTCGACGATTCTCGCGCCTTTCTCGATGACCACGCGGCCCTGCACGTCACTGTCGGCGTCGACGTCGCCGTCGACGCGCCGGTCGATCGTGTCGAGGATGATGCGGTTGGCCTCCAGCAGGTCATCGAGCTTGCCGGTGTCCTTCCACCAGCCCGTCACGATCTGCGAAGCGACGGGCTCGTCGTGCTCGATCAGCCACTGGATCGCGTCGGTGATCTCCAGCTCACCCCGCTGGCTCGGCGCGATGCTTCGTGCCGCCTCGGTGATCCGCGAGCTGAACAGGTAGACCCCGACGAGTGCCAGATCGCTGGGCGGGTGCTGTGGCTTCTCGACCAGCCGGACGACGTGTCCGGTGTCGTCGAGCTCGGCGACACCGAAGCGCTCGGGGTCGCGCACCCGCGCCAGCAGGATCTGCGCCGTGGGCCGCCGCTCGCGGAACTGGCGCACGAACTGGGTGATGCCGTCGGCGATGAGGTTGTCGCCGAGGTACATGACGAAGTCGTCGTCGGCGAGCCAGTCGGCGGCGGTCAGCACGGCGTGGGCGAGCCCCAGCGGCGCCGGCTGGTGGAGGTAGGTCACGCGGATGCCGAAGCGCGCGCCGTCACCGACGTGCGCCTCGATCTCGGCGTGGGTGCCGCCGACGATGATGCCGACGTCGGTGATGCCCGCATCGCGGATCGCTTCGAGGCCGAAGTCCAGGATGGGTCTGTTCGCGACCGGAACGAGCTGTTTGGCACTCGTGTGGGTGATCGGGCGCAGTCGTGTGCCCTCACCGCCCGCCAAGACCAACGCCTTCATGAAGCTTCCCTCCGCCGATCGAGCGGCCGCCAACCTGCCAACGATGAATCTCTCCACGTAAGGTGAGTCGGCGAACACTTAGTGTTACTTGCGTACATCCGACGAGCGCTTCGCGAATCCAGACAACGCGACAGCAGCAGAGGGACATGATCATGCGGCTCTTCGTCACAGGCGGTGCCGGCTTCATCGGCTCGAACTTCGTGCGCTGGGTGCTCCACACGCACCCCGACGTCCGCGTCACGAACTACGACAAGCTGACGTACGCGGGCAACCCGGCGAACCTGAAGGACGTCGCCGACGATCCGCGGTACCGCTTTGTGCGTGGCGACATCGCCGACGGCGACCTGCTGCGCCGCGAGCTGCCCGGTCACGACGCCGTCGTCAACTTCGCCGCCGAGAGCCACGTCGACCGGTCGATCAGCGGCGCGCAGCCGTTCCTGACCACCAACGTGGTCGCCGCGGGCACGCTGTTCGACGCCGCGCGGGACGCCGAGGTGCCGCAGTTCCTGCACATCTCGACCGACGAGGTGTACGGCTCGATCGCCCCGGGTCGCAGCGCGCGCGAGGACGATCCGCTGCTGCCCAACTCGCCGTACTCGGCGTCGAAGGCCGGCGCCGACCTGCTCGCTCGGGCGTCAGCTGTCACCCACGGGTATCCGATCACGATCACGCGGACCAGCAACACCTTCGGTCCGTACCACTACCCGGAGAAGGTGATCCCGTTGTTCATCACCAACCTGCTCGAGGGTCGGCCGGTGCCGCTGTACGGCGACGGCACGAACGTCCGTGACTGGCTGTACGTGCTCGACAACGTGCGCGCCCAGTGGCTGGTGCTGACCGAAGGCGAGCCCGGCGCGATCTACAACGTCGGCGCGGGCAACGAGATGAGCAACCTCGACCTGGCCCACCGGATCCTCGACCGGATGGGAGCGGGCGACGACATGATCACCTACGTCGCGGACCGGCCCGGCCACGACCTGCGCTACTCGGTCGACACGACCAGGATCACCGGCCTGGGGTGGGCGCCCCGGTACCCGTTCGACGAGGCGCTCGACCGGACGATCGACTGGTACCGCGCGCACGACCGGTGGTGGCGACCACTCAAGGCCGACGCCTTCGCCAGCCGGACGGCGTGACGTCGTGCGGGTCATGGTCACCGGCGCGTCGGGCCAGCTCGGGCGCGCGCTGGTCGAGGCGTACGCCGACGCCGACGTCGTCGCGCTGACCCACGCCGATATGGACATCGCCGACGAGGCAGCGGTCAGATCCGCCGTCCGCGAGCACGAACCCGATCTTGTGCTGAACGCCGCCGCGTACACCGCTGTCGACCTGTGCGAGCATGATCCGGAGCCGGCGTGGCGGACCAACGCGACCGGTCCTTGGGCGCTCGGACGGGCCTGTGCGCTCTGGGATGTGCCGATCGTCCACTTCTCAACCGACTACATCTTCGACGGGACGTCGGACCGGCCCTACACCGAGTTCGACGCCCCCAACCCGCAGTCGGTCTACGGCCGAACGAAGCTCGCCGGCGAGCAGCTGCTCCGACAGACCGCGCGACGGCACTTCATCGTCCGCACGTCGTGGCTGCACGGCGCCGGATCCGCCAACTTCCTGTCGACCATGCTGCGCCTCGGCCGCCAGCGTGGCGAGGTCCGCGTCGTCGCCGACCAACGCGGGTCGCCAACGTTCACGCCCGACCTCGCCGCCGCGGTTCGCGCGCTCGCCGCAACCGACCGCTACGGGACCTATCACCTGACCAACGCCGGCGCGTGCACCTGGTTCGAGCTCGCCACCGCGGCCTATGAGCTCGCGGGCCTCGACGTCACCTGCGAACCAATCGACACGGCCACCTTCGGTGCCTCGGCACCGCGTCCCGCAAACAGCGTGCTCGACAACCGCATGGCGCAGCTGGCCGGGGTGGCACCCATGCCCACCTGGAAGGACGCGTTGCCTGCCTGGCTCAGCTCGAGTCAACTGCGATGACGCAGCGGGGCGCCTTCGCCCACCGCCACCTGTGGGGATACCGCTGCAGGTCCGGTCAGCTCACGTTGTCGGATCCATCACGCCTACGAACGACCACGATGAGACCCGAACCGACCACCAGGGCGGCAAGGCCGAGTGTTGTGAGCAGGACGGCATCGAGACCGGTGGCGGCGAGGGCATTTCGGATCGCGTCCATGGGGCCGGTGTCACCCGCCGCTTCCCCCTGTGCGTTCGGAGTGGACCCGTCGCCGCCCTCCGGCGCCGCGGCCGTCAGCACGAGGAGCGTGTCGACGGTACGTGGCCGGCCGTCGGCGCCGATGCCGATCGCGCGGAGCGTGTATGGACCCGGCGGGAGATCCTCGGGCAGGGTCACGGTAATCGAGAACGCCCCCGAGTCGTCGGTCCTGACGGAGCCGAGAGACCGAAGCGGAGAGAAGATCGAGAGCCGTACCACAGAGTTCGGCTGCCAGCCATCACCCACGATGGTGAGGCTACCGCCGACCGGCAGCGAGGTGGCCGAGACCTCCACCGATGTGGCGGAGGGCGGGTACTGCGCCGCAGCGGGACCCCCCGTCATCGACAGCAACGCCAGCGCGAGCAGCAGCCCCACGGTGCGGATGCGGTTCACGACGTCTCCCTTCCGTGCGCTGTGGCCGAATCCTGTGTGCCGCGGTCGCTGCGCACGAACCGCACCTCCATCTGTGCATCCCGGGCCACGGTGCCCGACCACGTGGCGGTGGTCTCGTCCCACTCGACACCGGCCGAGGCGGTCGCGATGCGCATGCCACGCGGGATGCGCACCGACACCTCGACCTGCGTGGGTTGCACGGTCGGCTGCGTCTGCACCGTCAGCGTGTATGTCCCGCCTTCGTCGTCGACGCGCCAGGCTCCCGGCGTGTCCAGTCGGTAGTCGAGGTGACTGCTCGCTCCGGCCTCCAGGTCGACCCTGGTCCCGTACACACGCTGGTCCAGCTCCGTCCCGGCGCTGACGGTGGCCGGCGAGCCGTCCCGCCGGGCCCCGCGCAGGGTGCAGTTCGTGCCGCAGTACACGTCGAGCAGCGTGATGTTCTCGCCGGCCCGGAAGCCGCGCCGGTAGGGTCCGGCCACGTACCGTGGCAGCGCCACGTCCGGCACGGCGTTGTGCAGCGTGACACGGGCTTCGCCCACCGCCGCACCGTCGGGCCGCAGCGCCACGTCGTAGACGATCGAGCGACGCGCGTAGTAGTCGAGCTTGTTGCCCGCAGCGTTGTTCCCGAACACGCCGAGATAGTGGCCGTCGGGTCGGAGCAGACGACCGTCGATGCCGACCGCGGCGAACGCCGCCTGGACCTGCGGATCGGTCGCGTGGAACTGCAGGTGTCCCGCGTCCGCTGCCGCGGCGAGCGCATGCCCGGCGGCGGCCGGTTCCGTGAGCTCACCGGCCATGAAGCGGCCGAGGACCTCTCCGGCCACATCTCCGAGCACGCGCTTCCGGCGCGCCGGGTCGGTCTGCTCCACGTAGCTCCGATTGGCGAGCAGCGGCACGACGTCGCCCGCCTCCACGCGTCCGACACGCGGCACGTCGACGGCTCCGGTGACCCCGACGAGTGCTGCAAGCGCCGCCGGGTCGGCGGCGATGACGCCGTCGAGGCGCTCGCCGCCACCGTGTTCATACAGCGCGATCACGGCCGTCGCCGCCGACGGGAAGTCCGGCGTCATGTTGAGGTTCAGCCAGAAGCCTGTGCCACCGTAGGAGCCGTAGCGGTCCACGAAGTCGTCGTTGGGGGCCGGCACGACGCCCGACTCGGCGTCCGGCAACGTTCCGGTGGGCGCGAAGCGACTCAACGTCAGCCGGCCCTCCTCGGCGGTGAGGATGGCGTAGGCACCGATCACCCCGCCGGTGCCGCGCAGCTCCGCGGGGCTCTGCGCCGCGACGAAGTACCGCCGGGTCTCGCCCTCCCCCGCGAACTCGGGCAGAGCGCCCAACAGCGCTGCGGCGGGCTCGGTGAGAGCGGACAGCTGGTTGAGATAAGTTTCGAGCTCGGCGCGCGCATCCCCGAGCGGCCGGACCAGCAGCCCGTAGCCGGCACTGCCGTGCAGTGTCTCCCGCGCGGTGGCCAGCTGCCCACTGGCACGGTCGAAGGACTCGGCGAGCACCTGCAGCTGCCGCATCGGGAGCCGGCCGTCTCGCGGCGCGAGCGCCAGGCTCCCGCCCGGCATTCGGTCAAGCGTGCCCGTGATCGCCTCCACGGCGTCCAGTGCCAGACCGCTGGCCGAGACCAGCCCCTCGACACCACGCAGGTTGTCACCGACGACCGGTAGGTACGTCAGCGTTCGGACCGTCGGCGACGCCAGCTCGCGGGCGGCCCGGTCCACGGCCGCCTGGGCCGCCAGCAGTTCCACCGCGGCCGCATCCGGATCCAGGCTCAGCAATGCCGCTCGTGCGGCGCCCATCTGCGAACGAGCTGCGAGCATCTCGGCTCTGACACGCCAGATGTGAAGGCCGGCCTGCACGCACACGGCAGCAGCCAGGAGCACCACCGCACACATCGAGAGACGCCGCGTCCAGCGACCGCCTGGCAGGCGTCGCGGCACCGGGGATCGCGGAGTTGGACCCCGTGAGGATGCACTGGACATGGGCTCACCGTCGACGAGCTCGGCAACCCCTTTAGCGCCTCCCGGATCGGCGTCATGCGCAGGGCCGTGATCGTCGGTTCGGGCCTGCTCGGCTCCGAGTTGCCGACGCGGCGGTCACCGCGGTTCGAGTGCTAACGGCACGGGCGATGTCGCCGACAGCACTCCCGCAGCACCCGATGTGCCCTTCTCGCTGAACCGTGGGTGGTAGGGGCCCGACCGCGACGCCTTCCAGGAGACTCGTCATTCCCCGGATCCTGCACCTCACCCACTCGGCCGCGCTGGGCGGCGGTGAGCTCGCGCTGCTGCGGTTGAGTCGCGGACTGCCGGAAGGGTTCGACCCTGTGCTCGCCTGTGGCGAGGAAGGCCCGCTGCTTGACCGGGCCGCGGCACAGGGACTGGCCACGCACGTCCTGCCGCTCGCCGAAGCCGTTCGAGCGCGACGGCGAGACCGGATGGGCGGCGTCGCTGGCCTGCGTGCCGCTCCCGCTGTGACCGCCTACGCCCTCCGGTTGGCTCGGTTCATGCGCGACCACGGCGTCAACGTCGTGCACACCAACTCGCTCAAGGCGCATGTCTACGGCATCGCCGCCGCACGACTCGCCGGCGTGCCGGTCGTCTCCCACCTGCGCGACGACCTCTCCCATGGCCGTCGACGCCTGGTCCCGGCGTTCGTGCGCGGCCTGCTCCGCGGGACTGACGCGACTGTGGGCTGCTCCGCCTACGTGCTGCGCGCGGCGGGGCTGTCCGCGACACCCCACCGCGTCGTCTACTCGGGCGTGCCTGCGAGCCAGGTCACCGGCAGGATCCGGCCACCGGAGGACCCTCCGGTGGTCGGCATGGTGGCGCGCATCGCTCCGTGGAAGGGGCAGCACGTACTCCTGGACGCGGCCGCGCGCATCGCGGCGCGACGCCCCGACACACGCTTCCGCGTGGTCGGGGGGCCCCTCTTCGGCGAGGAGCGCTATCTCGACGAGCTGCACCGGCGAGCGGCGCGTCCACCCTTGGCCGGGTGGGTCGAGTTCACCGGCTTCGTGCGGGACGCGCTGGCCGCGTACGACAAGCTCGCGGTGGCGGTGGCCCACGCGCTGCAGCCGGAACCGTTCGGTCCGGTGGTCATCGAGGCGATGGCCCGCGGCGTCCCCGTGGTCGCCGCGGACCGCGGCGACCCTGCCGAGGTCGTGACTCCCGGCGTGGACGGGCACCTCGCCCCTCCCGGCAGGACCGGCGCGCTCGCCCGGGCCGTCGACGACCTGCTGGCCGACCCACTCGTCGCCCCTGGTGTCGGCAAGGCGGCGGCCGACACGGTGCGGCAGCGTTTCACCCTGGAGCAGAACGCCGCCCGCTTCGCCGCCGTGGTCCGGCAGGTGGTCCGATGAACCCCGTCGCCGTGGCGCATGACTTCCTCACCCAGCGCGGCGGTGCCGAGCGGGTCGCGTTGAGCATGGCCCAGGCATTCACCGGCGCTCCGCTCTACACGACCCTGTACGAGCCGGAGGGCACCTTCACGGAGTTCGCCGAGATCGACGTCCGCACCAGCTGGCTGCAGCGGCTGCGCCCGCTGCGGCACAACTTCCGTGTCGGCCTACCGCTGTACCCGTCCGCGGTGCGATCCCTGGGCCCGGTGCCCGCCCGCGCCGTGGTGAGTTCGAGCACCTCCTTCATGCATGGCCTCGCGACGCGTGGCTGTCACCTCGCCTACCTGCACAGCCCGCCGCACTGGCTGTGGGAGACGAGCCGCTACGCCGGAACCCGTGGACCGACGGCCAGGGCGGCCCACGCGCTCCTGGCTCCGTTCC
The DNA here is from genome assembly GCA_019347695.1 of Actinomycetota bacterium. GTDB lineage: Bacteria > Actinomycetota > Nitriliruptoria > Euzebyales > JAHELV01 > JAHELV01. The sequence goes on from JAHWKT010000062.1 coordinate 10,337, forward strand.
GGCGCGTCGACGTCACCGCGGCGAAGCGGCCGCATCTGCTGTTGACCAACTCCTTCCACTCCCAGGAGAAGATCTCTCAGGTCTACGGCCGCTGGGCGGAGGTTCTGCCGCCTCCCGTGCGCATGCGTCCCCCTGCCGCCAGCGTCGGCGACTTCTTCCTGGTCGTCTCGCGGCTGCTGCCGTACAAGCGGGTGGATCTCGCGGTGCGGGCGGCCACCCACCTGGACGTGCGCCTCGTGGTCGTGGGCACCGGCCCGGAGCGGGAGCGATTGCAGGCGCTGGCGGGTCCAACGGTGGAGTTCCGGGGCGGCGTGACCGACGTCGAGCTCGACCACCTCTACGCGACCTGCCTGGCTGTCATCGTCGCGGGGGTGGAGGACCTGGGCCTGGTGCCCATCGAGGCCAACTCCGCCGGCCGCCCCGCCATCGGCTTCGCCCGCGGCGGCGCACTGGAGACGATCCGGCACGGCTGTAGCGGCGTGCTCTTCGACGAGCCGACAGTTGACGCCGTCGAGGAGGCGATGGTCCGGGCCACGCAACAGACGTGGGACCGCGAGGAGATCCGTGCCCATGCGCAACGCTGGTCGGAGCCGGAGTTCCAGCGCCGCCTGCGGGCCCTCGTCGAAGGCTTCCCGCGGTACTGCCGGCGCTGCGGCGGCCAGGGCCTCGGGCCCGGTCCGCTGGCCGGCCTGCTCGGTGGCGCCGATCCCTACCCGATGCGATGAACACGTTCGGGCCAAGGGGTGGATCACTCACCGCCATCCTCGGCGAGCCGACGCGCGGCGGTCAGGGCGCCGCGTGGCGCCCTGACATGCTGCTGCGTCACGGCGGCGGCACCGCACTGGCGGCACTGGGTGCGGCCGCGCTGGCGGTGGCAACACTGCGTTACGGTCCCGTGGCGCTCGTGCCACTCGGCGCACTGTTCGCCGTCGCCCTGAGCGGATACCGGCGCCGGCTCACCGCCTGGCTGCTGCCGCTCTGCCTGCTGCCCCACGGCATGCTCGCCGGGAGCCTGTACGTGAGCGTCAGCGACGTGCTGGCAGTTGTGCTGGGCGCGCCGCTCCTCCTCGACCGCGCCATGGGCCGGCACGACCGCGCGCTGCTCGGCGCGCTCGGCTTCCCGGCGATCGCCTTCGTCATCTGGACGGCCGCCTCGGCGCTGTGGGCAGCCGATCCCGCCGCTCCGCTGATCGAGGCGACGCAGCGCTTCACCTTCGTGATCCTCGGCACGGCGCTCGCCGCCAGCCTCCCGTCCGACGGCCGCCTCCTTCGCCGGTCGCTCGTGTTGCTGGTCATGGGCAGCGCGGCCCTCGCAATGATCGTCGTGGTGACCGGCATCGCCGAGGGTCGGCTCATGAGCGTGTACGCGGCCGGGATGCACAAGAACGCGCTCGGCTATCTGCTGTCCTACGGCGTGGTGACGGGCGTCGCGCTGCTGTGGCATCGGCCCACCGCGGGGTCGCACTGGCTGGGGGCCGCGACCGCGTTGGCGGGAGCCGGTCTGGTGGTCTCGGGATCGCGCGGAGCCTGGGTGGGTGCGGTCGTGGCCGTGGGGCTGATGTCCGCGCTGCACCGTCCACAGTGGCGCTGGTTCGCCGTGACCGCCGCCGCGGTCGGGGCGACGTTGCTGCTCACGATCCTGCCACCAGCACAGCTCGGCGCGCTCGCCAAGGTCGACGTGGCGAACAGCACCGCGGATGTCCGCATCCAGACGTGGACCCAGGGGCTTGACGCCGCCGCGAGCCGCCCACTGCTCGGCGCGGGCGCGGGCAACTTCACCGCAGACGTCCGCTCCCAGGGCTCGCAGGTCGATCCGAACAACGTCCTGCTGCTCGCTGCCGCTGAGACCGGGATCCCGGGCGCGCTGCTCCTCCTGGCGATCTTCGTCACAGGCTTCGCCCTGGCGGCCCGAACCCTGGGAGCGGCATCCGCGCCGCCGGACGCACGGGTGGCGGCGCTCGCGGGCGTCGGCATCGCCGCGGCCGGGTTCGTCCATGCGCAGTTCGACATGTTCTGGACCAGGAGTCTCGCCCTGGCCACCTTCATCGGCATCGGACTGACGCTCTGGAGTCAGACATCGATGCAATCAAACAAGAGTGATCGAGAACTCACGAAGATGCAGGCTACCTCATGAACGAATCCCGCAGTGACGCGCGGCCGTTCCGCATGTACCTCACGGTGCTGCGGAGGCGCAAGTGGTCGCTGCTCATGCCCCTCGTGGCCGGAGCGCTGGCCGCTGCCTCCTTCGTGCTCGCCCGCCCCCCCACCTACACATCGTCCGCGGAACTGGTCTATGACGAGATAGGTGAGCAGCAACCGGTCGACATCACCCTGCAGGCCGAGCTCGTGACCAGCCCGACCGTGCTGGATGAGGTGGTCGCGCGGACCGGCGTCCCCGTCGGGATGCTGGCCATCCGCGCCGAGCAGCACGGCACCCTGCCCGTCCTGCGCATCACCGCTGAAGCCGGCAATCCTGACCGCGCACAGCAGATCACCCAGGCGGTCGTGGACGCCTACCTCGAGAGCCAGCAGCAACGGGTCAGACTGGCCCGGGCCGAGGTCGAGACGGCCCTGCAGGCGCGCATCGACGAGATCAACGCTCAACTCGGCGATGTCGAGGAGCAGCTCGAAGCGCTCGAGCGTCGCCGACGCCCTGACGAAGGCGAGATCGCCCGCCTCAGCGCCAGCCGCGACGCGCTGCTCGGCCAGTTCGCCGTGCTGCGCAGCGAGCTGGACGACGCGGCACTCGAGCCTCTGGGACCGGCCATCCCGCAGGTCCTCACCCCCGCGTCGTTGCCGGTCGCACCGGCCGGGATGGACCCCTCGCGAGCCGCCGTGATCGGCGCGCTCGTCGGCGTACTGGTCGGCTTCGGGGTCGTGCTCCTCCGCGAGCAGCTCGACGAACGCACGAGATCCACCGATGACGTCGAGAAGGCGTTGGGCGTCCCTGTGCTCGCATCCGTCCCCCGACTTCCCGGAAAGGCAGAGATCGACCGGATGGTCATGCACCGCCAGCCCCTTTCCGCGGCCGCGGAGTCCTTCCGCATGCTCCGCGAGGCGCTCGTCTCCAGCGGCGTGGGCAGGGAGAAGCGGGTCGTGGTCATCCTCAGCGCCCTCGAAGGCGAGGGCAAGACGACGGTCGCCGCCAATCTCGCCGCGGCGTTCGCGGAGCGAGGCTTGGTGACCCTGGCCGTCGACGCCGATCTGCGCCAGCCGAATCTGCACCGCCTGTTCGATGTGACGAACGAAGAGGGACTGAGCGAGGCGCTGAGCGGACTGCCGTCGCACGCCCGCACGATCGGCGTGAGCGACAGCCACTTGTCACTGCTGTCCGCGGGCCGGGAGCGGCAGGCACCACAACGGCTGCTCACCTCTCCCCGGCTGGGTGAGCTCATGACCCATCTCACCCGAGCGGATGTCGTGGTGGTGGACACCCCCCCGATGCTCGCGGTGGCCGAGGTAGCGGAGCTGCTGCGGCATGCCGATGCAGCGGTGCTGGTCACCAACCCCCGCATGAGCGGCCGGCCCGTCCTGGCCCGGCTTCGGGCCCAGCTCCGCGGGCTGCCCGCGCTGGTCGGTGTGACCCTCAACGAGACGACCGGCTTCTACGAGGACTCCTACCACGGCTACCGGTCCGCGTACTACAGGGTCGTCTCCGAGAGCGAGGCGACGGCGTCCTGATGCGGGTCCTGCATGTCGTCTCCACCGGGCGCCGCGCCGGTACCGAACGCCACGTCGCGACCCTCGCCGCGGCGCTGCGCGAGCACGGGATCCAGGCCGAGGTGGCCTGTGAACCCGGCCAGGAGGGCCTGGACGGGATGCTCGAGGAGGCCGGCGTCCCCGTCCACCGCCTGACACTGCGGGGACCAGGGGCGGCCCGCTCGATCGTGCCGCTGGCCCGGCTCGCCCGTGGGTTCGACCTGATCCACACCCACCTGACCCACGCCACGGTCATGGCGCTCACCGCGACCACGCTGGTCGGACGTCCCGTGGTGGAGACCCGGCACTTCATCACCCTGGCGCACGAGCGGCGGGCCTGGCCGCGGCGGGTCGCGGGGAAGGCGCGCCGCCGGGCGGTCGACCGGCGGCTGGCGCTGACCCTGGCGCCGTCATCGGCCGTCGCGGCCACGGTGGACGACCGGGTCGTCCGCGTCCCCCACGGCATCCCCCACCACACGGCCCCACTCGTCCGTCTCGGCCCGCTGCAGCGGTTCGTCACGGTCGGCCGACTCGAGCCCGACCGCCGGGTCGATCTGGCCATCAGGGCGTTCGCCTCGGCAGCGCCCCGGCTTCCCGACACGGCGACGCTGACGGTGGTGGGCGAAGGCAGCCACCGGGCCCGCCTGATGGACCTCAGCGAACGTCTGGGCATCGGACCCCGCGTGCGGTTCACCGGCCGGGTGGACAACGTCACAACGCTGCTCAGCCAGGCCGACGCCTACCTGGCCACAGCGGTCGAGGCCTTCGGTCTGGCCACGCTGGAGGCCATGAGCGCCGGCCTACCGGTCCTCGGCACCGGCGAGGGTGGTGTCACCGATCTCGTGGCCCATGGGGCCACCGGCCTGCTGGTCGACGCCACACCGTCCGCTCTCGCCGCCGGGCTGATCCACCTGGTCAACGCCCCCGAACAGGCCCGGGCGTGGGGCGTGGAGGGAGCACACCGTGCACGGCGCCACTTCTCGGTCGAGACGATGGCCGCCGGGACCCGCGACGCCTACACCCGGGCGCTGGCAGTCGAACCCGGGCGTCCCCGGGTGCTGCGCGTGTACCACAGCGGCGTCGTCTCCGGGTACCGCGAACGTGACCGTGAGCTCCGGCGGTCGGGCGCAGACGTGACCCTGCTCACGCCACGCCGCTGGCCCCATGGCGGTCACCACGTGCACCTCGAAGCCGGCGGCGACGACTTCGTCGCGGCCGCGCGCACCGTCGGGCGCCACCCCGCCCTGTTCGTCTACGACCCACGGCCGCTGCTGCACCTGCTGCGTCGCCACCGCTTCGACGTCCTGGACATCCACGAGGAGCCCCACAGCCTGAGCGCCGCCCAGGTGCGGCTGCTGGGACGGCTGCTGCAACCTCACGCCCCATTTCTGCTCTACACGGCTCAGAACATCGACAAGCGCTACCCGTGGCCCTTCCGTGCGCTCGAACGCGCCGCGCTGCGAGGCGCGAGCGCGATCTACCCGTGCAGCATCGAGGCCGGTGCGGTGCTGCGGCGGAAAGGTTTCACCGGCAGGCTCGCCGTGCTCCCCCTCGGAGCGGCGACCCGGCAGTTCACGCCGCGCACGAACGACGACGGTGAGAGGACACGACTGCGCATCGGGTACGTGGGATCCCTCACGGAGCAGAAGGGCGTGCACGTCCTGCTGCGGGCGCTGGCCGAACTCGAAGGCTCCTGGTCCCTCGACGTCGTCGGCGACGGGCCGAGGCGGGCGTCGCTGCGGGCCGAAGCGGCAGCCCTGGGCACCGCCGACCTGATCACCTTTCACGGCGCGCTGCCCCACGACTCGCTGCCGGCGCGCTACCGGTCCCTCGACGTGGTGGTCGTGCCGTCCCTGCCGACACCGGGCGTGAGGGAGCAGTTCTGCCGGGTGGCCGTGGAGGCCATGGCCTCCGGCGTCCCGGTCGTGGCCTCGCGGTCCGGCGCCCTGCCCGAGGTCGTTGGCGACGCGGGGGTTCTGGTACCTCCCGGTGACGAGCGGGCGCTGCGCGCAGCGCTGCGCGCCCTGCTCACCGACCCGGAGCGCCGCGCCGAGTTGCGCCGTCGCGGGGTGCTTCGTGCGCAGCGGTTCGACTGGGCGCAAGTGGCCAGGATGCACGCCGCGCTGTACGAGGAGGTGGTGGGGTGTCCGTCGACGTCGTCATCGTGACCCACCAGTCGCGGAGCCACCTGGCCGCCTGTCTGGGCGGGTTGCCTGCCGAGCTGCACCCGGTCGTGGTCGACAACGCCTCATCCGACGGGAGCCCGGACCTCGCCGGTGAGTTGGGCGCGCAGGTGCTGCGCAACGACCGCAACCTCGGGTTCGCGGCGGCGGCGAACCAGGGCGCCCGTCGCGGTACTGCAGCTCGCATTCTCTTCCTGAACCCCGACGCCCGCCTCGAGGACGCCGACCTGCGCAGGCTGGTCGCCGCCCTCGACAACCCGGCCACCGCCGTCGTCGGTCCCCGACTGCTGCACCCGGACGGTGGCGAGCAGCGCGCATGGTGGCCGTTCCCGTCGCCGTGGGCCACCTGGGTCGAGGCGTGCGGCTGGCACCTCCTGTGGCCACCGCGTCTTGGTCGCCACGGCGAGGCCCCCTTTGTGGTCGGCGCATGCCTGCTCGTCCGGCGGGACGTCTTCGAGGTCCTGGGGGGCTTCGACGAGCGCTTCTGGCTGTACGGCGAGGAGGCCGACCTGTGCCGACGGGTGTGGCAGGCGGGATGGCGGGTCCGCCATGTGCCGAGCGCCGTCGCGCGCCACGTGGGCGGCGCCAGTGGAGAGGGGCAGCGTGAGCTCACCTTCGAGCAGTTCCAACTGGGCACCGAGCGGTTCATCGCCAAGCATCACGGCCGTGCCGGCCTGCTCCTCCATCGCCTGGGGCTGTGCTTCGGCTCGCTGTTGCGGTTCGTGGTCCTGCTCGCCCGTCCGCGCGACCCACGGCTCGAGGTCCGCGCACGGGTGCTGCGGCGGCTCGGTGGCCGCCTGGTCACCGCCCCTCTACGTCCGGAGCGCGCACGATGATGCCCAGCAGGCTCGGACGGCGGCTGCGCGGTGTCGAGGGCCGATGGCGCGCCCGCCTCCTCGGTCTGGCGCATCGCAACATCCACGTGGCCCCGGGCGCATGGGTCGGCAGAGGATGTCGCTTGTTCCTCGATCCTGCGGCCAGACTGGTGCTCGGCCGATCCAGCTCGGTCGACGACGGCGCCACGATCGCGGTGTACGGCAACGGCTGCGTCGAGCTCGGCGCCGGCTCGTTCGTCGGTCACCACGCTACCCTGGCAGCACACCGTGAGGTGAAGATCGCATCGGGCAGTTTTCTGGCCGAGCTGGTCTCCGTTCGCGACCACGACCACGCGCCCGGTCGGCCGCCGTCGTCCGGCGAGATGGCCGTGACATCGGTAGCGATCGGCCGGGACGTCTGGATTGGTGCGAAGGCCACGGTCCTGCGTGGCGCCCGGATCGGCGACCGATCGGTCGTGGGGGCCCACGCGGTGGTGCGCGGCGCTGTGCGACCGGCGGTCCTCGTCGTGGGCGTCCCCGCGCGCGTCGTCAAGGATCTCGACACCCAGGGACGAACCTCGTGACGCTCGCGCTCTACCACGACATCTGCCGCAACATCGAGCGGCCAGCGGGCGCGGCCGATGTGGCGCTGAGCCTGCTGTGGTCGCGCGGCGTCCAGGCCATCGCGCTGTACCGGCTGGCCCACTGGTGCCACCGGCACGGCATCTCCGCGCTGAGCGAGGTGCTGCTGCGCATGAGCCAGCTGCTGTACACGGTGGACATCGCCTACCAGGCGGAGATCGGTCCCGGCCTGGTGCTGCGCCATCCGATGGGCGTGGTGATCGGCAAGGGATGCACGATCGGCCGCGACGTGACGATCCTCAACGGTGCGACGCTCGGCAACCGCTTCTCCGGCGACCACGACCGGCCGGATGGCAGCCCGACGGTCGGAGACGGCGTGCTGATCGGCACCGGTGCGAAGGTGGTCGGTCCGGTGGCGATAGGAGACGGCTGCACGGTGGGTGCCAACAGCGTGGTGACCCGTACGATCCCTCAGGGCGCCGTCGTGGCGGGTGTGCCGGCGCGCGTGGTGCGCCGCGGCCTGGAGGCCGGATGAGGGTCGCCCTGATGCCGAGCGCCTACGCTCCGGCGGTCGGGGGTGTGGAGGAGCTCACGCGCCGGCTCGCCGACCGGCTCAAGGGGATCGGTGACACCGTGGAGGTGTGGACCTTCCGCCACCCGCCTGGCCTGCCCATGGACGAGGTGATCGAGGGGATACGGGTGCGCCGCTTCGCCTTTCCCCTCCCGGC
>JAHWKT010000198.1 GCA_019347695.1 Actinomycetota bacterium
CATGCGGATCTACCCGGCGCCGCACTACACGATGGGCGGGCTGTGGGTCGACTACCACCTGATGAGCAACCTGCCGGGACTGTTCGTGATCGGTGAGGCCAACTTCAGCGACCACGGGGCGAACCGCCTGGGCGCCAGCGCGCTGATGCAGGGCCTCGCGGACGGCTACTTCGTGCTGCCCTACACCATCGGCAACTACCTCGCACCGACGCTGGGCGACCCGGTCGTCGACACCGACCACGACGCCTTCAAGGAGACCGAGAAGGACGTGCGCGGCCGCATCGATCAGCTCCTGTCGGTCGGTGGCACCCGCAGCGTCGACTGGTTCCACCGTGAGCTCGGCAAGATCCTGTGGGACTACTGCGGCATCTCGCGCAGCTCTGAGAGCCTCGAGAAGGCGCTGTCGGAGATCCCAGCGCTGCGCGAGGAGTTCAATGCCGACGTCCGTGTCCTGGGTGATGACGCCAGCCTCAACGAGTCCCTGGAGAAGGCCGGCCGGGTGTCGGACTTCTTCGAGCTGGCCGAGTTGATGTGCATCGACGCGCTCGACCGCGAGGAGTCGTGCGGCGCCCACATGCGGGAGGAGTACCAGACCGACGAGGGCGAGGCCCGCCGCGACGACGAGCACTACTCCTACGTCGCGGCGTGGGAGGCAGAAGGCGTCGGCGAGACCCCCACGCTCCACAAGGAACCGCTCGAGTTCGAGCACGTCGAGCTGACCCAACGAAGCTACAAATAGGATGACGAGCACCGCATGAACCTCACGTTGCACGTATGGAGGCAGAAGGGGCCGAACGAACCCGGGCGCTTCCAGACCTACCAGGCACAGGACGTCAGCGAGGACATGTCGTTCCTCGAGATGCTCGACCAAGTCAACGAGCAGCTGATCTCCGACGGCAACGAGCCGATTCAGTTCGAGCACGACTGTCGCGAGGGCATCTGCGGGTCGTGCGGTGTGATGATCAACGGTCGCGCCCATAGTCCCCAGCGCGGAACAGCTACCTGTCAGCTGCACATGCGCCAGTACTCCGACGGCGACGAGATCATCATCGAGCCCTGGCGCGCCGCCGGGTTCCCGGTGATCAAGGACCTCGTCGTCGACCGCAGCGCCTTCGACCGGATCATCGAGGCGGGCGGCTACGTGTCGGTGCCCACCGGAGCGGCCCCGGACGCGAACCTGATCCCGGTGCCCAAGGAGACCGCCGACCGCGCGATGGACGCGGCCACGTGCATCGCCTGCGGCGCCTGCGTCGCCGCGTGCCCGAACGGCGCCGCGCAGTTGTTCACGGCGGCCAAGGTCTCGCACCTGAACCTGCTACCGCAGGGCGGTCCGGAGCGTGGCGACCGGGTCAGCGACATGGTCGACACGATGGAGCAGTTCTTCGGCTCCTGCACCAACATGGGTGAGTGCGAGGCAGCGTGCCCGAAGGAGATCTCGATCGACTTCATCGCGATGATGAACCGCGACTATCTCAAGGCCAAGTTCCAGCGTTAGGCAACGCGAGATCCCGCGACTCAGCGTCATGTGTCTTCGGAGCCAGAACACGATCGCACGGTCGAGCGTCAGGCCGCGATGTTGGTGACCTCGTCGCGGAAGCGTGCGGCGTCGCCCAGCCAGTCGAAGTTGTAGAGCACGCTGCCGTTCGCGGTCCTGACCTGCACGGTGCCGAAGCCGAGCGCTCGGCCGATCGGCGACTGGCGGAACACGATCGACTGCCGCATCACCGGCAGGACGGTCACGCGTTTGATGCCCAGTGATACGAACTGGAACAGCCGGCGGTTGGTGACGACCAGCACCGTTCGGGACCAGTGCACGTAGCGGTAGCTGAAGTACAGCAGCGCCAGGAGCGCGATGGCGACCCCGGCCGCCAGCGTGCCGACGGTCGGCGTTCCCAGGAGCAGGAGCGCGAGCACCGCGACCACGATCAGCGCGGTCAGGATGGCCGCGGGCGCCAGGACGATCGGATGGTGGCGTCGCAGGACCAGGCGGATCGCCTCTTCAGGCAGCAGATATGCGGTCGGGTCCGGTAGCCCGACTGGTGCGGTCGATGTCATGCAGCGCCGAGATGGGTGGTGGCTGGTGGTGGATGCTCACACGAGCGCGGACAGGAACGCAGCGATCGACTCAGCCGCGCCGGTGAAGAGCGCAATTGCGCCTTCCACGACCTGACGCGTCACGTCCGCCGCCTCCCTCGGACGAACGACGACGAAGTAGACAAGCAGAGCGAGGAGGAGCCAGCGCAGCCACTTCCACATGCCAACAGGCCCCCTGAGCCTTTTTCGTCAGTTTCCTAGTTCTAGCGCGTTGTCACGCAATTGCCAACGACCTTGTAACCCCACCGGCGCAATTGGGTAGGACTCCAAGCATCTTGTGCTCGAGTGCATGAGCGTAGATCATGCGCTACACGGTACACACAACCGTGAGCACGAGGAGCCGATAGCCGGAGCGATCCGGACACGTGAGCGCGCCCACCGCACACCCGGTCGCGCGCGGCGAGCACAACGCAGCGAGGAGCGCCGTGGTCGAACTCAGCACTGACCTCAGCCCGTACGAAGCCGTGCAGTACTTCTTCCATGATGTCGCCGATCAGCTCGGGATCGACGATCAGACGAGAGCGGTGCTCAACGGCACGTACCGCGAGATCCGGGTGCAGCTGCCGGTGCGTCGCGACGACGGTGGGCTGGAGACGTACTACGGCTACCGCGTGCAGCACAACGGCGCGCGAGGCCCGTACAAGGGTGGCGTGCGTTTCCACCCCACCGCCGACCTGGACGAGGTGCGCGCGCTCGCCTCGCTGATGACCTGGAAGACCGCGCTTGTCGACGTGCCGTTCGGGGGCGCGAAGGGCGGCGTGCAGGTCGACCCGTCGACCCTGTCACGCGCGGAGCACGAGCGCCTGACCAGGCGCTATATGTCGCAGGTGAGCTACATCATCGGCAAGAAGCGCGACATCATGGCGCCGGACATGAACACCAACGCCCAGACGATGGCGTGGATGATGGACGCGTGGGGTCGGGCCCACGGACACGAGCCGGCCATCGTCACCGGCAAGCCCGTCCCGCTCGGCGGCTCCAAGGGACGCGAGGCCGCCACCGGCCGCGGCACGGTGATGGTGCTCGACGAGGCCGCCAAGCAGCACGACTGGACGCCCGAGGACCTGACCGTCGCGATCCAGGGGTACGGCAACGTGGGCTCGTGGACCGCGCGGCTGGCCGCCGAGCGCGGCTACCGGGTCCTCGCCGTGTCGGATGTCGACGGCGCCATCCACGCCCCCGATGGGATCTCCACCGACATGCTCGACAAGCACGTCAAGGAGGCCGGCACCGTCGCCGGCTTCGAAGGCGCAGAGGACATCGAGGGTGACGCGCTGCTCGAGCTCGACGTCGACGTCCTCATCCCTGCCGCGCTCGGCGAGGTCATCAACCACACGAACGCCGACGAGATTCGCGCGCGGATGATCATCGAGGCCGCCAACAACCCGGTCACCCCGGTCGCCGATCGAATTCTCACCGATAGCGGCGTCATCGTGATCCCTGACATCCTGGCGAACGCCGGCGGCGTCACCGTCTCCTACTTCGAGTGGACGCAGAACATCCAGGAGTTCCAGTGGAGCGAGGAGGAGGTCAACGAGCAACTGAGCCGCTACATGCGCACCGCCTACCGGAAGGTCCGCGAGCGCGCGGAGGATCTCGAGACCACCATGCGCCGTGCCGCGTTCGCGATCGGGATCTCCGAGGTCGCCGAGGTCGCCCGCCTGCGCGGCTACGTCTGATCCGACGCGCGACGGAACCGGCGCCAGCCGCGCCGTACCTCCGGCCACTGCGGGGACCCGCCGGGCTTGGCATACTCGCCCGTCAGCGATCCGAGGCGATGACGCATGAGCGACGACTTCCCCGCCAACGAGCCCGCGCCGACGGCCGGGACAGGCCGCGTCGCGGTGAGCGACGACACTACAAATGACGCCCGACAGATCGACGATCGGCCGGCCCGGGACGGATGGCCGGAGTGGGGCCAGCCGGCGAGCATCGGCAAGCGGGCCGGCGCCTACATCATCGACTACCTCGCGGTGAACATCGTGCTTGCCGTGGTCGGTGTGCGCGCAGGGCTCGTGCCGCTCAACGCCGAGAGCATGACGCAGGATCAGGCCTACCTTGCGGGCGTGATCGCCTCCGGCGCGGCACTCGTGTACTTCGTGGCGTGCGAAGCGGCGTTCGGTCAGACGCTGGCCAAGCGGCTGCTGGGCATCTGCGTGGTCATGGCGGACGGCACGCGGGTGACGCTCCTGGCCGCACTCACCCGTCGTGTGCCCTTCTTCGCGGGCATGGTGGTCCCGCTGGTCGGGGCGCTGTTCAACTTCGCGGTGCCGCTCACGGCCCTGATCACCGCGATCCAGGACGAACCGACCGGCCGTGGCTTCCACGATCGCTGGGCCGGGACCAGGGTTGTCGAGGGCCGGTCTCGCGGACGCCTGCGAGGCAGGAGCTAGGCGGGCTCCCGGGCGCCAGCCCGATCACCGAACAGGGCGTCGCGGTAGAAGCGCAGCTCCCCGATCGACTCGAGGATGTCATCGCGTGCGCGGTGCCGTTCCTGCTTGTCGGGGGCCTGATCCAGCAGCTCGGGGGCCCAGCGCCGCGCGAGCTCCTTGATGGTGGAGACGTCGACGTTGCGGTAGTGCAGGTAGGCCTCCAACGTCGGCATGTGCCGGCGCAGGAACATCCGGTCAGCGTGCACGGAGTTGCCCGCCAATGGCGCGGCCGCGGGCGCGGGCACGTGGCGGCGGACGAACTCCAACGTGGCGGCTTCGGCATCGGCGACCGACCGCTCGGTGGACCGGATCTCCTCGAGCAGTCCGGACGA
>JAHWKT010000199.1 GCA_019347695.1 Actinomycetota bacterium
GGCGGGTGGCGGTGACGCGGCCGGTCATGCCGTTGCGCACCGCGATCGTGGTGCCATCGGAATGGGTGAGCCGGTGGTTGCGGCGCAGGATGACCTCGTCGCCGACCCCGAGGGCGATCGCGCTTCGGTCGTCGGGTGCGCGGTAGGTGCGCCCGCGTCGGGCGATGTCGCCGCGGGCGGCCAGGTGGGCGCGCGCGAGACGGTTGAGCTCGCCGACGGTGGCCCGTTCGGTCGCGAGCATCAGGACGTCGTGGCCGTGGTCGCGGTGTGTGAGCCAGTCGTCGACCATCGCCACCCAGGCGTCGACCGGTGTCGCGTGCTGGTCGGAGACAGCATCTTGCACGCGGAGGACCTCGACTGCGGCGGCGGGTTGGTGGTCGCGGAGGAGTTCGGCCGCGTCGCGGTAGACGGGGTCGCGGACCCGGTGATTCTGTCCGAGGACGGTGGCGCCGAGGCGTTGGGTGAGGGCGTAGTGGCCGCCGCCGACGTCGACCGACGGGATCTGACGGTGATCGCCGACATCGACGATCTTGCCGTCGACCCCATCGACGGCGCGTTGCAGCGCCAGGCGAGTGCGGGTGGGGCACATCGCGGCCTCGTCGAGGACCACGACGACGCCACGCGGGAGGGTACGGCGGCGATGGTGGAGCTCGACCAGGAGCCGGTCGACGGTCGCAGTGTCGGTGATTCCGGCGGACATGGCGAGTTGGTGCGCGGCCGTCGCTGACGGCGTCACGCCGACGACGGGGACGCCGGCGGCATCCAGCGCGGCGCGGTACGTGGCGAGCGCCGTGGATTTGCCTGTCCCGGCCTTGCCCACGACGACATCCACGCCCGCACCTGACGACGCCAGCGTGTGGATCATCGCGTGCTGGTCTGCGTCGAGGGTCGAGCTGGCGGCGAGGACCTGGTCGACGACCGCCTCCGGGATGCGGGCGACGCCGGCGTGCTGGCGACTGGTGGCGCGCTGGAGGAGTTCGGTCTCGGCGGTCAGCAGGTCGATGGTGGTGTAGCGACGCTCGGCCTGATCGACGGTGCGGATGATGCGGCCGTTGGCGTCGCGGACGCGCAGCACCTCGCCGGTGGTGCGCGCGGCGGGGGCGAGGACCGGGACAACCCGGTCGTCGCGCAGCAGCCGGTTCGCGAGGATCTCGATGCGAGCGGCGGCGTTGTCGGCGGTGACGCCGTGGATCGCAGAACGCGCGGCGAGGTCGATGACGGCGTCGCGGCGGGAGAAGCTCGACGCCTGCTTGGTCACACCGTCAGGACCGGTCATCGCGTTCAGTAGCCGCGTGACGTGTGGGATGAGTGGCGGTTCCTGGCGCACATCGGTTTGAAGCGCGGCCTGGAGGACCTGTCCGGGATCGTGGCCCGCAGCGATGGCCTCACGAGCGAAGCGGTCGTGCAGCGATTCGCCGTCGCCGACCTGCACTTTGGCGTGGCGGGTCGCGAGTGCGGCGGTCTGTGCTGCGCGGCCTGTGGCGGTGTCGGGGTCCAGGCCGCGGGCGGCCAGGGCTGCGGTTATCTGGCTGCGTCGCTTGGACCACTCGCGACACAGTCCAGGTGGGATGCCGGCGATCTCCCACTGTTCGTCGCGACGCTCCCAGCCGATGCCGAGGCGGTGGGTGAGTTCGGCGCGCAGGGCGGCCTGGTAGATGCCGTCGGCGGCCTTGGCGTGCTGGAACAGCAGCCCGCCGTCCAGCGCTGCACGGCGCCCGTCGGGCGCCTCGAGGAGGTTAACCAGGATCGCGTGCGTATGAAGTTGCGGATCGCCTTCGCGCGAGCAGCGGTGAGTGAACTCGGCGCGCAGGAACCCCAGCCGCGCCCCATCCTGCCGGTCTACGCCATCGCGACCGAGCCGCGCGACACATGCATGCGCGGTGAGGTAGCCGACCGCGGCGTCGACCGCCGCAGCCTGCGCCTCACGCACCTGCCCGCGGGCGTCGTCGGGGGCGAGCGCCCAGAGTGCCGAGATCGACTTGGGTGGCGAGAACGTGACGTCCCATGCCGCCACCCGTCGGTTCGCCCGCGGCTTCAACGGCTCGCTGGTGCTCGGATCGGTGCCTTCGAGGACCGCGCGGAAGTCCTCGGCGGCCACGTCGCCGGACAGGCCGAGGTGCTCGGCGAAGGCGCCGTGCCACACGCCAGGCGCTTCACCGTGCCCCGCGTAGTAGTCGTGCCGGTCCCGGCTGACCTGGTCGACGTAGTAGGCGACACTCGCACCCGCATCACCAGCACGGATCGCAGCCACCGACGCGACCATCAGCAGCCACCCGCACCAGCGCACGGCCTCGATGTGCGCCAGGTCCACCGAGGAGCACTGAGGCGACGAGCGATCCACACCCTTGCATTGCGCTGCAATGTCACAACCTGCGGGCCGGACAGGACGGCCGACGTCCGGCCACGGCAGACCCGCCTGGGACCCGCGTAGCGACGCTCACGGCCGGTCATCGGCCCCACCCGATCCCGAGTTGCCGACTGCGACGGACGACGTCGGCGATCCGCTGGTCGCGGGTCTGGTCGGCGGCTTGTTGCGCGCGAGCGCGCACGGCATCTCGCGTCTGATCATCGAGCGCCTTGGCCGTAGGCGCTCGGTCGTCGAGCGCCTGATCAACACGGGCGGCGTCGAGCTCGGCGGCCGCCTGTTCCGAGGCAGGGACCTCGTGGTACGGACGCGTCGAGGCATCGATGACCTGTCGGGCGGCGACGTGCGTGTCGAAGTCGCCTGACACGTCGACGTACGCGACAGCCTGCGAGGATCGGTACGTGCCGTCGGGGCCACGGATCGTGCCGGCGTCGGTCAGCCGGACCGAGAGTCGCAGCGGACGGCCGTCGGGTAGCCGCACATCAAGCCGAGCCAGCGCCGCCCCACTGGACGGTTCGCTGCGGGCGACCCGGTCGAGCGCGTCGCGCAGCTGGACGGCGGCCTCGGCGTTGAGGTCGAGCCGCACGCGGCTGCCTTGGAACCACGCGCCCCGTTCGGGTGTCTGGTGCTGCTGGTCGTGTCGCGCTGGCCGGTCGGAATCCCGAGGGCTGGTGGACATCGCAGGTCCTCCGCTCGCTCGACGCGCGCCGGCGCGCGCGTCTCCGAGCGGTCAGTGAGCCCCAGGGTCCTTGCACGGCGCTTGCATGTTCGCTTGCAGACCCACTGGCAATCTGCTGGCACGGTCGTCCTGGACGCCCAGTCTGGACCTTCAGATCCGGCCGGAGGGCCCGCGTCGAGTTCCTCGTCAGGCGCGCATGACCGTCGACTGGCCCGTCAGTCGGAAGACGTCGTCTTGACGGCCGGCCATCCGGAGATCCGCGGCGGGTACCCGCCGTCAGTCGAATGCCAGCGAAATGCCAGTGAGATCGGCAGTGGAAACCCAGTGATCCACCGCAGTGTCAGCGGAGGCGCAAGGACTTTGCAAGGGAACAACCGGGGAAACCGGGCCGCCGAACCGAACTTGCAGACCACTGGCACGGTTCTCCACGGGCGGCCAGCGAGAAGCCAGTGCAGGCGCAAGCGGTGACGCAAGGACTGTGCAAGGAGGCTGTGGCACAACGATCCCTAATCATCGCTGACGCACACAGGAGGATGCACGGTCATGAGTTCCACGTCGGTGCCTGACGCGCCGCGGCAACCTCAGACGAACGCGGATATCGCCGATCTGCCGGCCACGATCAGTGTCGAGCACGCTGGAGCAATCCTCGGTGTGAGCCGGCGTTCGGCATACCGGGCGGTCGCTCGCGGCCAGATTCCCGCGATCCGCATCGGCCGGCGGCTGCTCGTCCCCACGGCAGAACTACTCGGGCTGCTCGGGCTGGCCGCGGACGTGGACGCCGCGACCGTTCCTCGTAGCGAGTAGCGCCCGACCACCACAGTCTGCTGGCCGCCACCGCCGCGACTCGGCCGGACAGCCCCGTCGTGCGTTCCGATGGGTCGTTGACCCGCTGACGGTCAAGCTGTCAGTCGTGCTCGCCGTCATCGTCGGGGTCATCCGGTCCGGCGTCGGGCTCGATGATCAGCCGGCGAAACAGCTCGGCAGCCTCCGGCTGCATGCCCGGCATCACGTGGGCGTAGGTGTCGAGCGTGAACGCGACCGAGCTGTGGCCGAGCCGCTCGGACACCACCTTCGGGTTCACGCCCGAACGCAGCAGCAGCGTCGCATGCGTGTGCCTCACGTCGTGCAGTCGTATCGCCGGCACGCCCGTGGCCTTCACGGCGCGCTGGAACGCGACGGTGATCGCCGGTGGGTTCCACCAGCTGCCATCGTCGGTCGGGAACACGAGGTGGTGGTCGTGCCAGGCGACGCCGGCGGCGGCGCGCGCCGCCTTGACCGTGCGGCGGTGCCGCTTGAGAACCGCGACCGTGTGCGCATCGAGATGGATCGTGCGCGCCGAGTCGGCGCTCTTGTGATCCTCGATCAGCTGATAGCCGTCCGGACCCGGGACCACGGTGGCGCGCACCGCAAGGACGGCCCCGTGCAGGTCGATGTCGGGCCAGCGCAGGCCGAGCACCTCGGAGCGGCGAAGCCCCGTGAACGCGGTCGCGACCCACAGTGGGTGCAGCGGGTGGTTTTCGGTGCCCGCCAGGAACGTGCGCAGCTCGGCGTCGGTCCAGGTGTGCATGGTGCGCCGACGGGCGGCCCGGACTGCACGCATCGACGGCGGGTCGGCGGTCAGCGCGACGTTGCGTTCCAGCAGCCCCCAGCGGACGGCGTCGTTGAGGGCCTTGCGCAGCATCGCGTGGATGCGCCGGACCGAGGTCGGTGACAGCCCACCCGCACCGTTGACCCGTCCGTCGGCGAGCAGCTCGCCGTAGAGCCGGTTGAGGTGCGCGGCCGTCAGCTGCTGCAGGGTGACCCCGCCGAT
>JAHWKT010000063.1 GCA_019347695.1 Actinomycetota bacterium
CGCGCGTCGACTATCCCCACGAGTTCTCGGGCGGGATGCGCCAGCGGATCATGATCGCGCTCGGCCTGGTGCTGCAACCGTCGGTCATCGTCGCTGACGAGCCGACCACGTCGCTCGACGTCATCGTCGAGGCGCAGATCCTCGATCTGCTCGACCGGCTACGCTACGAGGAGCACGTCGGGCTCCTGCTGATCACCCACAACCTGGGGATCGTGGCCGAGACGTGTGACCGGGTCGCGGTGATGTACGCCGGGCGGATCGTCGAGATCGGACCGGTCGAGCAGATCTTCGAGGATCCGCAGCACCCGTACACGCAGGGGCTGCTCGAGTCGGTGATCAGCATCGACACGACCGAGCTGTCGAGCATCGACGGCGCACCGCCCGACCTCGTCGACCCACCGAAGGGGTGCCGCTACGCGCCGCGCTGTCCAGAGCGGTTCGAGGACTGCGACACCATCGATCCGGTGCTCGGGGAGGTCGGCCGGGAGCGGGCGAGCGCCAGCGAGCCGGCGGGCGGGGATCTCAGGGAGCGGGCGAGCGCCAGCGAGCCGGCGGGCGGGGATCTCAGGGAGCGGGCGAGCGCCAGCGAGCCGGCGGGCGGGGACCTCACAGACTGGCAGGCAGCGTGCCTGCTCCACGAGACCGCGTATCCGAGACAGGCCGCGGAGGCGGCGTCATGACCTCAAGCAGCGAAGCGGTAGGTCACGTCATGACCTCAAGCAGCGAAGCGGTAGGTCACGTCACATGAGCGACGGATCCGCGGCGGCGGCCGGGCGGTCCGACGAGGTCGTGCTCGACGTCGACCACCTCTGCACGTACTTCGAGATGGGTGGCGGCGTCCTGAGCACGGGTGAGCCGGCGGTCGTGCGGGCCGTCGACGACGTCTCGTTCGACATCCGCGGCGGCGAGATCTTCGGACTGGTCGGCGAGTCGGGATCGGGCAAGACGACGCTGGGCCGGACGATCCTCGGGCTGGTCAAGGCGACCTCGGGCAGCATCACGTGGAAGGACCACGATCTCGCCCAGCTCGACGAGAAGCGGTTCCGGCCGCTGCGCCGGCATCTGGGGATGATCTTCCAGGATCCGGCGTCCGCGCTGAACCCGGCGATGACCATCGTGCAGGGCGTCGGGCACCCGCTGCGCATCCACGGGATCACGTCGAACCGGCGGGAGACCCGCGCCAAGGTCACCGAGATGCTCGAGCGCTGCGGCCTGGCACCGGCCGAGCGCTACCTCGACGTGTACCCCGACGACCTGTCGGGCGGCCAGAAGCAGCGGTGTGTCATCGCCCGCGCACTGATCACCGAACCCGAGCTCGTGGTCGCCGACGAACCGGTCGCCTCGCTCGACATGAGCATCCGCGCCAAGGTCCTGGAGCTCATGTTCGACCTGAAGGAACAGCTCGGGCTCACCTACCTCTACATCACCCACGACCTGGCCAGCGGCCGGTTCCTGTGCGACCGGATCGGCATCCTCTACCTCGGCCAGCTCGTCGAGTGGGGTGCCAGCGAGCACGTGTACGACGCGCCGCAGCACCCCTACACCCAGTCGCTGCTCAACGCCGTGCCGCTGCCGGACCCGTCGCGGCGCGGACGGGACAAGCGCCTGCCGCGCGGCGAGATCCCCGATGCGCTGTCGCCGCCCGCCGGCTGCCGGTTCCACCCGCGCTGTCCTCAGGCGTTCGAGCCGTGCGGCTGGGAGGGCCGCGACCTGGTCGACGCGCTCGAGGACCGGTGGACGCGCGTCGACGAGGACACCTTCGAGCGCGAGCTGGAGATGGTTGGTGGCGACCTGGACGCGGTTGAGGTCGAACGCCAGCGGCTGCACTTCCCCAAAGCCGACGCGGCGCGGTTCGGCGAGTGGCTGCGCGAGCACGGCCCGCAGCTGCCGACGGCCGTGCACTCGGCGATCACCGATGTCAGTGACGACGACGGCGGCGTGACGGTCTCGTTCGGACCCGGGCCGGAGCCGGCGATCCAGTCCGTAGAGGGGCGCGACGTCGCCTGCCACCTGCACGGTGTCACGGTGCGTGACGGCGGCAGCCACGTCGGCGACCCCTCGCATGCCGAACACCAGCCGGCCGACGCCGGCTGACTCCGGCAGGAGGCGCACGGTCTCGCCTATCAGCGCAGCGTTCACGCCGCAGATCCGCGTCGATCATCGCGCTGTCGGCGGTCAGCCCGTGCCATCCGTGTCGATGTCACCTGCCTCGTAGCGCCATCGTAGCTGTGAGATGCCGGGCTCCGACTGTAGAGTAGCTGGCTCAGCTCTTCGGTCGGACAGCAGCCAGTGCACCTGATGTTGCTCTTGCGCTGCGAGTGCGTATCGGGCACAACATGACGTGACATGACATGACCGGGTAGCTGATCGGGGTGCGATGGCCGACCAGGTGGTGATCGGCGTCGATGTGGGCACCACCGCGACCAAGGTCGTCGCCTACCGGCCCGACGGCACCGAGGTGACCGATGCGGTCAGGGAGTATCCACTCGACACACCACATGCGGGCTGGGCGGAGCAGGACCCTGACAAGGTCACCGACGCCGTCGTCGACGCGCTGTCCGAGGTCGTCGCCCACGTGACGTCGGCGACGGTCGCGGCGGTCGGCCTGAGCACCGTGATGCACAGCCTGATCGGACTCGACGACGACGGACGGCCGCTCACGCCGATCGTCACCTTCGCCGACAGCAGGGCGTGGCCCCAGGCGCTGCGACTGCGCCGCGACCACGGCTTGCGCCTGTACCACGCCACCGGCACGCCGCTGCATCCGATGGCGCCGCTGGCCAAGCTCGTGTGGTTCTCGGAGCAGCGGCCCGACCTCGCTGATCGCGTGCGGCGGTGGGTGTCGATCAAGGAGTATCTGCTGCGCCGGCTGTGCGACAGCGACGTCGTCGACCACTCGGTCGCATCGGCAACCGGGCTGCTGGACCTGCAGACGCTCGAGTGGAGCGCCGATGCCCTGGCGGCGGCCGGGGTCGACGCCGAGCAGCTGGGCCGTCCGGTGCCGACGACGACCGTTGCTGGCGACCTGGTGCCGGCGACCGCGGAGCAGTTGGGCCTCGACCCCGCAACTCCAGTGGTGGTGGGCGCCAGCGACGGCGTGCTGGCCAACCTCGGCGTCGGCGCGGTCGAGCCAGGCGTCGCCGCGGTCACCATCGGCACCAGCGGCGCGATCCGAGTGACCGAGCCGGAGCCGCGCACCGACTCGGACATGCGGACCTTCTGCTACGCGCTCACCGATCGGCACTGGGTGCTCGGCGGTGCGATCAGCAACGGCGGGCTGGTGCTGCGCTGGATCGACGACCTGTTCGGCGGCGGTGACTACGACGAGCTGACCGCCGCGGCGGCTGACGTGCCGGCCGGCAGCGACGGGGTCCTCATGCTGCCCTACCTCACCGGGGAACGCGCGCCGCAGTGGTCGCCGCTGCGGGGAGGGGTGCTGTTCGGCCTGCGCGTCGAGCACGAGCGGGGCCACGTCGTCCGCGCGGCCCTCGAGGGTGTCGCGCTGCAGCTGCGGTTGGTCGCCGACGCGTTGCGCGACACCGGCACGGCCGGGTTCGATCGCGTGCGGGTGACCGGGGGATTCGTGTCGTCCGACCTGTGGCTCCAGATCGTCGCCGACGTGCTGCGCGCTGACCTCGAGGTTCCGGTCGCCGCCGAGGGCGCCGCGTGGGGCGCGGCCATGCTGGCGTTGCAGGCCGTCGGCGAGATCGACGACCTGGCCGACGGTGCCGGACAGGTGCGGGTCGAGCGCACCGTCGCGCACGATGCCGACACGGCCGGACGCTACGACGCGGTTGCCGAGCGCTACGCCGACCTCGTCGATCACACCGCGCCGTTGCTGCGCGAGGCCGCCACGGCGTCACCGAGCAGTGGTGGAGGGGAGTCCAGACCCCCCAGGTGACGATCGACGAAAGGGAGACGTGATGTCCGTTGCCGCACTGTTGTTGATCGCCGCGGCATCCCACTGAGCGAGATCGTGCCGACCATCACGGGAGGCAACCGGCCGGCCATGCTGTCACGCTCGACGGGTCGCACGTCGATCGCTGGAAGCAGCTGGGCGTGCAGCCGCTCGACAGCGGCCACGCCATGCGTCGCTGCCCGAGCGCTGACGTCTCGACGACCACATAGGCATGCGTGAGCAGCGGTTCGGTGTCGAGCAGGTCGGGCCACGCGGCGGCCGCCGTGGCGGATAGCACCCACCAGCGGGCCTCGGGCGACACAGCGCGCGGCCGAAGCGGCCGCCGTGGCGGATAGCACCCACCATCGGGCCTCAGGCTGCACACCACCGCAGTGGGGGTGAGGCGCGCGGCAGGTCAGGCTTCGGCGACCGCCGTGGCGACGGCGATGCCGCCCGTCAGCGACAGCGACACGTGGACGCGGGTGATACCGCAGCGCTCGGCGACCGCGCGGGCGGCGTTGGCCAGCACGATCACCGGCGCGCCGCCGTCGTCGTTGACGACCGCGACATCCC
Organism: Actinomycetota bacterium; assembly: GCA_019347695.1. GTDB lineage: Bacteria > Actinomycetota > Nitriliruptoria > Euzebyales > JAHELV01 > JAHELV01. The sequence goes on from JAHWKT010000063.1 coordinate 4,472, forward strand.
GGAAGGAGAAGCCCACCACGCCGGTGCCGAACGCCTTGGCGACCGCCTCCTTCGCCGCGAACCGGCCGGCGAGCCGCGCGGGACGCAGGCGATCGCCCCGGCTGCGGCACTGCGCCAGCTCGGTCACCGTGAACACCCGGTCGGCCAGCGTCGGCGTACGCTCGAGCGCGCGGCGCATGCGGTCGATCTCCACCGCATCGACACCGATGCCCACGATCGCCATGAGACCCCTCGACCTAACCCTCTACTCGACGGTTACGGTCTTGGCGAGGTTCCGTGGCTGGTCGACGTCGCACCCCAGTTCCGTGGCGATGAAGTAGGCCAGCAGCTGCAAGGGCACCACCGTCAGCATCGGGTAGAGCAGTTCGTGCACGTCGGGCACGTAGATCACGTGGTCGGCGTGCGCCTTGATCTCGGTGTCGCCCTCGGTCGCGATCGCCACGACCATCGCGCCACGCGCCTTGACCTCCGCGATGTTCGACACGATCTTGCCGCGCACGTGACCGGCGGTGGCGAGCGCAACGACGGGTCCTCCCTGCTCGATCAGCGCGATCGGACCGTGCTTCATCTCACCGGCGGGGAAGCCCTCGGCGTGCAGGTAGCTGATCTCCTTGAGCTTGAGCGCTCCCTCGAGCGCGATGGGCAGCCCGACCTGCCGGCCGATGAACATGACGTAGCTCGCGTGCGCCACCGACGCGGCGAGCTGACGGATCGCCGTCTCCTGCCCGAACACCTGCTCCATGAGGTCGGGCAACGTCTCCATGCGACGCAGCTGGTCGCGCCACTCGTCGGGGAACATCGCCCGGCGCAGCTGCGCAAGGAACAGCGCGAGCAGCTCGAGCGCCAGGATCTGGGTGGTGAACGCCTTGGTCGACGCGACCGCGATCTCGGGTCCGGCCCGCGTGTACAGCACCGCGTCGGCCTCGCGGGCCAGCGAGCTGCCGACCACGTTGCTGATCGCAACCACCCGTGCCCGCTGTGCGCGGGCATGCGCGGCGGCGGCCAGCGTGTCGGCGGTCTCGCCGGACTGGCTGATCGCCACCACCAGGGTGTGCTGGGTCAGGATCGGGTCGCGGTAACGGAACTCGCTGGCGATCTCGACCTCCACGGGCACCCGCGCCCAGTGCTCCAGCGCGTACTTGGCGACCATGCCCGCGTGGTAGCTGGTGCCGCACGCCACCACGTAGACCTTGTCGAGGTGACGGAAGTCGTCGTCGTCGAGGCGTTGCTCGTCGAGCACGATCCGCCCGTCGCGGGTCCGCCCCAGCAGGGTCTCGTGCAGCGCCCCCGGCTGCTCGTGGATCTCCTTGAGCATGAAGTGGGGGTAGCCCTGCTTCTCGGCGACGTCGATGTCCCAGTCGACGGTGTAACGGTGGCCTTCGGTGGTGTTGCCGTCGAGGTCGGTGACGGTGATCCCCTCCGGCGTCAGGATCGCGACCTGGTCGTCGAGCAGCGCCTCGACATCGCGGGTGTAACGGATCAGGCCGGCGACGTCGGACGACAGCAGGCTCGCTCCGTCGAGGTGGCCGAGCACCAGCGGCGCCTCACGGCGCGACGCGACGATCGTGTCTGGTGAGCGGCGGTCGACCACCGCGATCGCGAAGGCGCCCTCGACCCGGCGCAGCGCCGTGCGTACCGCCCCGGCGAGCGCCACCGCGCCGTCCGCACCGTCGCCACCCACGCCCGCGTCGTCGTAGCTGCGGCCGATCAGATGGGCGATGACCTCGGTGTCGGTGTCAGACGCGAACTCGTGGCCGTCGGCCGCCAGCCCGGCCCGCAGCTCCGCGAAGTTCTCGAAGATCCCGTTGTGGATGATCGCCAGGTCACCGTCGGCGTCCTGGTGCGGGTGGGAGTTGCGGTCGCTGGGTTCGCCGTGGGTCGCCCACCTGGTGTGGCCCACCCCCGTGGTGCCGTCGAGCCAGGTGCCCTCCAGCATCTCCCGCAGGTTCGCCAGCTTGCCCGCCCGCTTGACCACCCGCACCCGTGGGTCGCCGTTGCCGGTGACCACTGCGACTCCCGCCGAGTCGTAGCCCCGATACTCCAGCGTCGCCAGGCCCTCGATCAGGACGTCGACGGCCGACGCGGTGCCGGTGTAGCCGATGATTCCGCACATATCGCTCTCACAGGTCCGTCCGGCGCGGTGGCTGTCACACCCCGGGATCCGGCCGTCCCGCCCAGACTGTCGGCGCCTCCAGGGTCTCGACAAGTACTGCACCATAGCCTAGGTCGACCAGCAGTGCGAGCAGCACACCGGCCGCCAGCCCCGCCGTGGCGTCGGCATCGGCGTCGACGATCAGCTCGGTGCCGGGCCGCCGCGCGCGGGGGCGCACCTGCCGGATCCGCACCGTCGCGCCGCACACGGCCTCCACCGCCGCCTGCGCGCGCCACAGGTCACGCGGATCCACAGGACCGGAGAAGGCGGCGGGTTCGGCCACCAGCGCCGAAGCCAGGCCGCCGCGGCCGCGTCGGAACAGGTCGATCTCGCCCGCGCGCAGCAGATCGCGACCCGAGGCCGCCTCGTCGGCGACGAACGCCAGACCGCGGACGATGACGACGGGCACACCCGCCGCCTTGGTGCGCACCAGATCAGCCGCGCCGGCGAGCTCGTCGGCGATCGCCGCCTCGGTCACGTCCAGCGGGCGACCGGCGCGATCGTGCCCGCCGATCTCCGACCGTAGCGCCGGCACACCCGCGACCCCGAGCGCCACCTCGGTCTGCCCGGTCCGCCACGGCCGTCCGAACGTGTCGGTGACGATCACGCCGACGCCCACACCCGGCCGCCGCAGCAGCCCGTCACGGATCCGTCGGGCGCTCGCGTCCGGGTCATCCGGCAAGGTCACCAGGGCGCCATCGGGCACGTTCGACGCGTCGACCCCCGCGTTCGCGCACACGAACCCGTGGCGGGTCTCGACGATGGTCGCCCACGGCGCGTGAGCGACCACCCGGACGGCCTGCTCGGCGACGACCCTCGCGCGGGCCTGCGCCGGCGTCTCACCGTCGCGCGGCCGCTCGATGGCACCCTCGGCCTTGCTGACCACCTTCGACGCGACGACGACGACATCCCGATCGCGCACGTCGGCGTGGGCGGCGATCAGCTCGGCCAGATCATCGCCCGGCATGATCTCGGGCAGACCGTCGACCGCGAACACCTCGAGCCGTGCGCTCATCGTCGACCGACCTCGGCGGCCAGGTCGAGCACGGTGCGGGCCAGCGCAGCCGACACCTCCGGCGTGGCCATGATCGTGTCGGTCACCCGCGTCGCCACCCCGAGCGCAGCGACCGCGGCGACCTGCCCGCGGTCGGCGTTGTCCATGACCCAGCCATCCAGCAGGTCGCGGTACAGGCCAGCCACGGCGGCGGCGGAGACGTCGGCACCGACCGCCGGCAGCAACCGATCGGCCATGCCCCGCACGACGCGGCCACCAACGATCGGCGACACCCCCACCACCGGCCGGTCGACGAGCGCCTCGCGGATGCCCGGCACGGCCAGGATCGTGCCGATCGACACGACCGGGTTCGACGGACACAGCACCACGACGGCGGCGTCGCCGATCGCGTCGAGCACCCCGGGGGCTGGACGCGCCGCCGCCGCACCGTCCAGGCGGACAGCGGTGACCTCAGGTGTGGCCCGCTCCCCCACCCACCACCGCTGGAAGTGCAGGGTGCGCCCGTCGGTCGTGTCGATCATGGTGGCGACCGGATCGTCGGTCATCGGCAGCAGACGCAGCCGCAGGCCCCACGCCGCGGCGATCCGCTCGGTCGCCTGCGACAGCGTGGCCCCGTCGGCCAGCATGCCGGTGCGCACCAGGTGGGTCGCCAGATCACGGTCGCCCAGCGTGAACCACCCGGGCACGCCGTACCGCTCGGCCAGCTCGGTGGCGACGGTGTGCCGCTCGTCGGCGCGTCCCCAGCCCTGGTCGGGATGCACACCACCGCCCAGCGTGTAGGTGATCGTGTCGAGGTCGGGGCTGACGTGCAGGCCGTAAAGGCGCAGGTCGTCGCCGGTGTTGACGATCACCGTCAGCGCGTCGTCGGGTACCACCTGCACGAGCCCGCGCAGGAACCGCGCCGCGCCGATCCCGCCGGCGAGCGCGACAACGCCGCCGTGCCGCGTCGCGGCTGCGATCACGCCTACTCCTCGGGTGGTCGCGATCGTGGCCCACGGCGCACGACGGTCATCGACCGGTCACTCGGTCGAGCGCCGAGCGGGACCGGACAGTACGGTTGGGTGATGAGCCCGCGTCGGACGACATCGTGAGCGCGGCGGCATCCGACCTGCCGTTGCCGCAGTTCGCGTCACGTTCGCTCGCCATGATGGCGCACCTGTCGACGTGCATCGGGTTCTTCCTGTCGATACCTGTCGCGTCGGGGCTGGTCCTCCCCGCGGCGATGTGGGTCTTCTCGCACCGCCGCGATGCGTTCGTCCACCGCCAGGCCCGCGAGGCGCTGAACTTCCACCTGACAGTGCTGCTGGTCGGGCTGCTGCTGACGGCGCTGCCGATCCCGCCGACGCTGATAGCGGTGCTCGTGGTCGGCTGGTTGGCGCTGGTGATCACGATCGCCGGGTTGGCGTACGAAGGCAGGCAGGCCCGGTATCCTGCTGCGTTGCCCATCCTGCGACGGCCCCGACGGATCAGTCGAGGCTGAGCTCCCTCGCAACGACCTTCGCGAGTCGGTCGGCGACCTCGGACGCGCGTTCCTCGGTCTCGGCCTCGACCATCACCCGGACCAGTTGCTCGGTGCCGGACGCCCGGACCAGCACCCGCCCGCCGTCGCCGAGGCTCTCGGTCTCCGACTCGACCGCCTGCCAGACCGCGGTCGAGTCGGCGAGGCGGTTGCGGTCGACGTCGGCGACGTTGCACAGCACCTGCGGCAGCCGCTGCATCACGGTCGCCAGCTCGTGCAACGACCTACCGGACCGCACGAGCACCGTCAGCAGCCGGACCGCGGTCAGCACCCCGTCGCCGGTGGTGGCGTAGTCGGTGAGGATGAGGTGGCCGGACTGCTCGCCGCCAAGCGGGTGGCCACCGGCGAGCATCGCCTCGCGCACGTACCGGTCGCCGACGGCGGTCTGGATCACCTCGATGCCGAGCTCGTTCATCGCCCGGGTGAACCCCAGGTTGGTCATCACGGTGGTGACCACCGTGTCGAGGCCCGTCCGCTGCTGCTGGTCGGCGGCGAGGATCGCCAGCATCACGTCGCCGTCGACGATCGCACCGGTGTGATCGGCGGCGATCAGCCGATCGGCGTCGCCGTCGTGGGACAACCCGACATCGGCGCCCGCGGACACCACCGCCTCGGCGACGACCTCGGGGCGGATCGAGCCGCACCCGGCGTTGATGTTGGTGCCGTCGGGCCGCGCGTTGATCACGTCGACCTGGGCGCCGAGCCGCCGCAGCACGAACGGCGCGACGTGCGACGCGGCCCCGTTCGCGCAGTCCACGACGACGTGCAGATCCGACAGGCTGCCGTCCGCTGCCCCGGCGAGGTGCTCGACGTAGCGCACGAGCAGCTCGTGGTCACGACGGAAGCGCCCGATGTGCGCGCCGACCGGGCGGTCGTCGGACACCAGCTGGAGCAGCTCCTCGATGCGCTCCTCCTCGGCGTCGGTCAGCTTGCCGCCGTCGGGACCGAAGAACTTGATGCCGTTGTCCTCCACGGGGTTGTGGCTGGCGGAGATCATCGCGCCGGCGTCGGCGCTGCCGGTGCCGGCGGTGCCGGCGGTCAGGTACGCCACGCCCGGCGTCGGCATCACGCCGACGCCGATCACGTCGCCACCCGCCGAGGTCACCCCCGCCACGAGCGCGGCCTCGAGCATCTCGCCCGACGCGCGGGGATCGCGGCCGACCAGCACGACGGGCCGGTCCATGCCTTCCTCCCGCAAGGTCCGCACCAGAGCCCGCCCGAGGCCGACCACCAGTTCGGGTGTCAGCTCGGTGTTGGCGACCCCGCGGATCCCGTCGGTGCCGAACAGTTGACCCATGCCGGCCTCAACGCTTGCTGTACTGCGGAGCCTTGCGCGCCTTCTTCAATCCGTACTTCTTGCGCTCGACCTTGCGTGGATCGCGGGTCAGCAGTCCCGCGGCCTTGAGCGGCGCACGCCAGTCGGGCTCCTCGTCCTCCAGCGCCCGGGCGATGCCCAGCCGCAGCGCCCCGGACTGGCCGGTGGTCCCACCACCGTGGATCCGGGCGATCACGTCGAACTGCCCCGCCGAGTCGGTGACCTCGAACGGCTCACGCACCGCCGCCTGCATGGTCTCGGTCGGGAAGTAGTCCTGTAGCGGGCGGCCGTTGAGCGTGAACTGACCGGTGCCCCGCGTGAGGCGCACACGTGCGACCGACGTCTTGCGCCGACCGGTGAAGATCTTGGCCATCGTCATGAGTCTTTCGGTTGCGTGACGAACGTCGTGGAGTGGTTCGCCTGGTCAGGCGAGATGTTCGGGCAGCGGCTGCGGCCCCTGCGCGGCATGCGGGTGCTCGGGCCCCGCGTAGACCTTGAGCTTGCGCAGCATGCTGCGGCCGAGGCTGTTCTTGGGCAGCATGCCGCGCACGGCGCGCTCGACGAGGCGGTCGGGCGACTCCGCCAGGAGACGGGCGAACGGCACCGACTTCAACCCGCCTGGGAATCCCGAGTGGCGGTACGCAAGCGACTGGGTGCCCTTGCTGCCCGTCAGCTGCACCCCCGCGGCGTTGACGACGATCACGAAGTCGCCGACGTCCATGTGCGGCGCGTACATCGGCTTGTGCTTGCCGCGCAACACGTGCGCGACCCGCGACGCCAGGCGTCCGAGGATCTCGTCCTGGGCGTCGACCACGTACCAGGCGCGTTCGATCTCGGTTGGTCGAGGTGAGTAGGTGCGCATGAAGGTCGTAACCGTCCCGGAAGTGTGAGGATGCAGATGACACTAGGGCAGCAAGCAAGAGGCGCTGCCGCGACGATCCAGCATAGCAGCCTCACGCCCCCCGATCTGGGGACGAACCTCACCGTAGCGCGTCGCTTCGTTCCCCAGATGGCTGAGCCCACGGATCTGGGGACCAATCTCACCGTGGAGCGCGGGTGTGTTCCCCAGATCGCGTCGGAGCGTAGCTGACGCCGACGAGGGTGAGGCCGTGGGGTGGGGCGACCTGGCCGACCGCCTGGCGGTCCCTGGCGGCGAGGACGTCGGCGGTCCACGCTGCGGGACGCCGACCCCGCCCGACGGCGAGCAGGCACCCGGTCACCGACCGCACCATCTGGTGGCAGAACGCCGGACCGGCGATGTCGAGCACCACCAGTCCGGCGCGACGGCGGCGGACCGCGAGCGTGTCGATGCGGCGGATCAGATGCTGGCCGTCGCGGCGGCGGCAGAACGAGCTGAAGTCGTGCTCGCCGACCAGCGGCTGGCCACCGGCGTGCATCGCGGCGACGTCGAGCGCGGGACCGCCGACGTGCCACGTGTCGTGCCGCCACAGCGGCGCCATCGCATCGTGGTCGCACAGCCGGTACCGGTAGCGGCGCAGCGTCGCGGAGAAGCGGGCGTCGAACGAGCTCGGCACGCGACGCACCCGCCAGACCGTCACGGCGGGCCCGCACATGGCGTCGAGCGCCGCACGCGCCCGGTCGAGGTCGACGAGCAGGCGGCAGCCGGCCGGGGCGTCGAGGTGGACCGTCTGCATGGTCGCATGCACGCCGGCGTCGGTGCGGCCCGCGCAGACGGTTCGGGTCCCAGCGCCCGTCAGCCGCTCGAGGGCGTCTTCCAGCACACCCTGCACGGTGTGCTGCCCCGCCTGGCGCGCGAACCCCCGGAACGGCGCGCCGTCGTACGCGAGGTCGATGCGCACACGCACGAGCGCGGCAGGCCGGTCGGCGGCCGACCCGCCGGCCGAGAATCCGGTCACGTTCGTGGCAGCCGGTCAGCTGCCGGTGGTCTCGTCGTCGTCCGCGTCGCTGTCGTCCGCACCCTCGCCGTCGTCCGTATCGACGTCGGCGGAGATCGCGCCGGCTCCGGCGCTGACGGGCTCCACCTCGTGGTCGCTGTCGTCGGCCTCGGTCGTCTCGGCGTCATCGGCGTCGTCGGTGACCGCTGTCCCGTCGTCGTCATCGGGGCCGAGCTGCTCAGCCTCGTCGATCCGTTCGGACTCGGGGTCCTCGTCGTCGTCGGGCTCGACGTCGTCGGCCACGGACCCGGCCGGCGCGGCCGTCGTCTTCGCGGCAGGTCCGCCGCCACTGCCACCGCCTTCGCCGCGCCGGCGTCCCAGGCTCCAGCGTCGACGTGACGATTCGCTGGCTGCGCCGTCGTCGGCCGACGCGACCTCGTCGACCAGCTCGATCAGCGCCATCGGCGCGGCGTCGCCCTTGCGGGCGCCCAACCGCAGGACCCGGGTGTAGCCACCGTGGCGTTCGCTGAACGCCGGTCCGACGTCGGCGAACAGCCGGTGCACCACGTCGCCATCGCGGATCACCTGCAACACCTGGCGGCGGCTGTGCAGGTCACCCCGCTTGGCCAGGGTGATCATCCGCTCGGCGATCGGCTGGACGGTCTTGGCCTTGGCGTGGGTGGTGCGGATCCGGCCGTGCCGGAACAGCTCGGTCGCGAGATTGGCCATCATCAGGTTGTGATGCCCGGGACTCCCCCCGAACCTCCCAGCCTTCCTCGGCTTCGGCATGTCCGTTCCTCTTCCTACTGCTCAACGTGCGCGATCTGGCGACGGTCACGGCCGTTGCGGTGTTGGTCAAGCGCGGCGGCGATGGGGTGCCTGGCGTGATCGGTGAGCGGTGCGCGGCGGCCGTGCGAAGGCGACTCAGGGTGCCCGAGCCCTTGGGCGAGGGCGGGTTCCCTTCGGAGCCGAAGCACGGTTGCGGCACACCGCGACCACCCGCGTCAGCCCGGGTAACCCCCGTAGTCCGCCAACGACAGACCGAGCTCCTGCAGCTTGCCCTTCACCTCTTCGATCGACTTCTGCCCGAAGTTGCGGATGTCGAGCAGATCCTGCTCCGTCTTCTGGACCAGCTCGCCGACAGTCGCGACACCTTCGCGCTTGAGGCAGTTGTAGGAGCGGACCGACAGGTCGAGGTCCTCGATCGGCAACAGCAGATCGGGCGATGTCGGGCCGAGGCTGGCCGGGTCCTCGCCGATCGCGAGCCCACCGGGGCCGGACTCCTCGAACTCGCTGAACAGCCCGAACAGGTCCTGCAGCGTGGCGCCGGCGCTCGACAGCGACTCGGCGGGGCTGACCGAGCCGTTGGTCTCGACGTCGAGGATCAGGCGGTCGTAGTTGGTCATCTGCTCGACACGGGTGGCTTCCACGCGGTAGGTCACGCGCAGCACCGGCGAGTAGATCGAGTCGATCGGGATGACGCCGATCGGCTGCTCCGCACGCTTGTTGCGCTCGGCCGACACGTACCCACGACCACGCTCGACCGTGAGGTACATCTCGACGCGACCCCGCCGGTTGAGCGTGGCGATGTGCAGATCGCGGTTGAGGATCTCGACCTCCGCGGGGGCGGTGATGAAGTCGGCGGTGATCTCACCGGGCCCCTCACCACCGAGGAAGATCTCGACCGGCTCGTCGCTGTGGGAGCGCAGCACGAGGTCCTTGAGGTTGAGGATGATGTCGGTGACGTCCTCCTTGACACCCTCGATCGAGCTGAACTCGTGCAGCACCCCCTCGATGCGCACGCTGGTGACGGCGGCGCCCGGGATCGATGACAGCAGCGTGCGGCGCAGGCTGCTGCCGAGCGTGTAGCCGAATCCCGGCTCGAGCGGTTCGATGCTGAACTGCGAGCGGTGACCCTCGTCGAGGATCTGCTCGTTGATAGTCGGGCGTTGGACGATCAGCACGGTGGCGTCGCCTCCTCACGGTGACGGTGGTGCGGGGCACGGGTCACGGTGGCGCTGCTGGGCCCGCCGGAGGTGCGTGGCGGGGCAGGACCGCGGACCGGGCCGATGGTGGCGGTTACTTGGAGTAGAGCTCGACGATCAGCTGTTCCTGCACCGGCACGTCGATGTGGCGACGCTCGGGCAGGTCGAGCACGGAGATCTGCCGCTTGTCCGGGTCGAGGGACAACCACGGCGGCATCTGCCGGGCGCCCTGTAGCTCGAGCGCGCCGAGCACCGGCACGATGTCGCGACTCTTGGCGCGGATGGTCACGACGTCGCCCGGGCGGACCGCGTACGACGGGATGTTGACGGTGCGACCGTTGACCTGGACGTGGCGGTGCGTCACGAGCTGTCGCGCCTCGGGACGGGTGCGCGCCAGGCTGCCGCGGAACACCACGTTGTCGAGCCGGGTCTCGAGCGCGACGAGCAGGTTGACACCGGTCAGGCCGGGACGCGCCGCCGCCTTCGTGTAGTAGTTGCGGAACTGCTTCTCGAGCACGCCGTAGATGTAGCGAGCCTTCTGCTTCTCGCGCAGCTGCAGCAGGTACTCGCTCTCACGGATGCGGCCGCGACCGTGTTCGCCGGGTGGGTACGGGCGCTTCTCCGCCGCGCACTTGCGACTCTCGCAGATCTGCGTGCGCTCGCGGCGGCAGCGCTTGCAGGTGGGTCCGGTGTAGCGTGCCATGGTTCCTCGTGTCTGGTTGTCGTGCGATGCGCCAGCCTGGTTGCGCATCGACACGCTGTTCGTTGCGTGGGCGTCAGCCGCGGCGGCGCTTGGGCGGGCGGCAGCCGTTGTGCGGGATCGGGGTGACATCCTTGATCGCGGAGACCTCGAGGCCGTTGGCGGCCAGTGACCGGATCGCGGTCTCGCGTCCCGACCCCGGGCCGCGGACGTACACGTCGATCTTGGTCACGCCGTACTCCGCGGCCCGCTTCGCGGCCTGTTCGGCGGCGAGCTGCGCGGCGAACGGGGTGGATTTGCGGCTGCCCTTCTGCCCGACGTTGCCGCCGGACGACCACGCCAGCACTCTGCCCTGCTGGTCGGTGATCGTGACGATCGTGTTGTTGAACGAGCTCTTGATGTGCGCCTGCCCGTACGAGACCTGGCGGCGGTCCTTCTTGCGCTGCCGCCGTGCGCCCTTGCCCGATCGCTGCTGTGCCATCAGTGCTTCCTATCCGATGCGATCCAGAGCCTGGTTCCGGATCGACTCAATGCTTGCGCACCTTCTTCTTGATGCCACCGACGGCCTGTCGGCGTCCCTTGCGGGTCCGCGCGTTGGTGTGGGTGCGCTGGCCGCGGACGGGCAGACCGCGGCGGTGCCGGATGCCCTGGTAGCAGCCGATGTCGACCTTGCGCTTGATGCTCTGGGCGACCTCGCGGCGCAGGTCACCTTCGACCTGGTAGTGCGCCTCGATGTGGTCGCGGAGCTGCTTGACCTGCGCATCGTCGAGGTCGCGGACGCGGATGCTCGGATCGATCCCCGTCGCCACCAGCGTGTCGCGCGAGCGCGTGCGGCCGATGCCGTACACGTAGGTCAGTCCGATCTCCACCCGCTTGTCGCGTGGAAGGTCCATGCCTGCGATCCGTGCCATCAACTCTTCTTTCGTGTTCTGTGCGACGCGGCGCCTCGCCCCGCGTCGTCCTCACTGCCTGTCCTGCGCACCGCGGTGGCCTGGCTCCGCGTCGACCTCACTGCCTGTCCTGCGCACCGCGCCGATCAGCCCTGGCGCTGCTTGTGCCGGGGGTTGGAACAGATCACCATCACGCGGCCGCGCCGGCGGATGACCCGGCACTTCTCACAGATGCGCTTGACCGATGGCTGTACCTTCACCGTGCTTCTCCTGCGTCGAGGCGGTCCGGGACCGGGCTGTCCGGACCGGCTCCCTTGCTGTCTGCAGTCGGATCATCTGTGCGAGGTCGCGTCAGTGTTCGATCGAGGGCGGACAGCACGAATGGCCCCAGGTCGCTGCGTCGTTCGTTCCACCGCGACGCGGAGCCTGGCGACGCGTCGACCCGCCGATGCGAAGCGACACGGAGCCTGGCGACGCGTCGACGTGCTGCGGTGGAAATGCGCGCACGCGCGACAACAGGGCCGTCCAGGGAGTCTAGCAGTCGCCACATGTACCGTCCACCGGCTCACCCGGCCACGCTGGCGCTCGGGACGAGCTCCGGCGACCGCAACGGCCACTCCGGTTCGTCGCTGCGGGCGGTCAGCACGCGGGGCCCGTCGGCGGTGATCGCGACCGTGTGCTCCCAGTGGGACGACAACGTACCGTCGGCGGTGGTGACCGTCCACCCGTCGGCCTCGACACGGGTCTCGTGGGTGCCCAGGTTGAACATCGGTTCCACCGCGATCACGAGTCCCTCGACGAGCTTGGGACCACGACCGGGACGTCCGTAGTTGGGCACGTGGGGGTCCTCGTGCAGCGACCGGCCCACGCCGTGGCCTACGTACTCGCGCACCACGCCGTAGCCGCTGGGGGCGGCGTGGGATTCGACGGCCGCGGAGATATCACCGAGGCGGTTGCCGACCGCCGCGTTGCTCAGCCCCGCCCACAGCCCGGACCTGGTGCGCGCGACGAGGCGGCGGACCTCCTCGGACACCGCGTCCTCGCCGCCGACGATCCAGGTGACCGCCGAGTCGGCGTGGTACCCGTCGACGATCGCGCCGGCATCGATCTTGATGAGGTCGCCTGCCCGCAGCGTGACCTCCGACGATGGGATGCCGTGCACGATCTGGTCGTTGACCGAGGTGCACAGCGTCGCGGGGAACGGGATGCGCCCCGGCGTGCCCCCGTAGCCGAGGAACGACGGCACCGCCTTCGCCGACCGCAGCTCACGTGCGGAGAGCTCGTCGAGCTGCCTGGTGGTCACGCCCGGCGCGACGGCGTCGCGCAACACCTCGTGCAGGTGCGCGATGACGCGGCCCGCGCGGGCCATGATCTCGATCTCGGCCGGCGACTTGCGGACGATCATGAGTACCTCAAGTAGCGACAGCGGTAGGTACAGATCACGACGCCTCCGCACCCGCACGCGCGGCCGCATCGAGCACCCGGGAGCGCACCTCGTCGACGTCGCCCTCGCCGTCGACGTCGTACAGGATCCCGCGCTCGCGGTACTGGGCGACGGTCGGCTCGGTCTCGTCCTTGTAGGTCTCGATCCGCGACGCGATGACCTCGCGGGTGTCGTCGCTGCGCCCCTGCTCCTCGGCGCGCCGCAGCAGGCGCGACATCAGCTCCTCGTCGTCGACCAGCAGGCGGATGACGCCGTCGAGCTGGCTGCCGTGCTGGGCGACGGTCTTGTCGAGCGCCTCGACCTGCGCCAGCGTCCGCGGATAGCCGTCCAGCAGGAAGCCGTCGCCGGCGTCGTCCTGTCCCAGCCGTTCGTCGACCATGGCGATGACGACCTCGTCGGGCACGAGGTCACCGCGGTCCATGTACTGCTTGGCCTCACGTCCCAGTTCGGTGTCGTTGCCGACGTTCGCACGGAAGATGTCACCCGTGGAGATGTGCGGGATGCCGTACCGCTCCGACAGCGCGGTGGCCTGGGTGCCCTTGCCGGCGCCTGGCGGTCCGAACAGAACCAATCGCATTGCTGCCCCTCCTAGCGCCGCAGGAAGCCCTCGTAGTGGCGCTGCATCATCTGACTCTCGATCTGCTTCATCGTCTCGAGGCCGACGCCGACGACGATCAGCAGGGTGGCGCCCGCGAACGGGAACGGCACACCGGCGACGCCCAGCGCCAGGAACGGCAGGATCGCGAGCGTGGCCAGATACAGCGACCCGGGCAGCGTGAGCCGGGTGATCACCCGGTCGAGCTCCTCGGCGGTGCGTTGTCCGGGACGGATGCCGGGGATGAACCCGCCGTACTTCTTCATGTTGTCGGCCAC
>JAHWKT010000200.1 GCA_019347695.1 Actinomycetota bacterium
ATATCACGATCGGTACCCACACCGTGAGTCGGGTCCCCTCCCGTTGTACTATGGAACATAGTACTTGCGGCGGCCGCGGCGCTGTCTGCCCGTGCCGTCCTGACCCACCTCGCGACCGAGTAACGGAGCCGAACCGCATGTCTGTCGATGCGCTCGTCACCACCGGCTGGGTGGCCGAGCATCATCACCACCCGGAGGTCGTCGTCGCCGAGGTCGACGAGGATCCGACCACCTACCAGCGAGGCCACATTCCCGGCGCCGTGGGATTCGACTGGACAGTCGACTTTCACGATCCCTTCCAGCGCGGAATCCTGCGCAGAGAGCCGTTCGAGCGCCTCATGGACGCACGCGGCATCGACAACCACAGCCACGTCGTGCTCTATGGCGACAACAACTGGTTCGCCGCGTACGTCTACTGGCACTTCAAGATCTACGGACACGACACGGTCAGCCTCATGGACGGTGGCCGCAAGCTGTGGCGGCTGCAGGGTCGAACCCTCACCGCCGAGCAGACACCCCATCAGGCCGGTCAGCGGTAGCCGGTCGTCCGCGACGGAGCCGGCACCTTCGACGGTGACGTCGGGATCACTGTCGGCTGGTGCGCCAGCGGGGCGTGCGCGAGGGCATCGGCCCGATCGCGTCGTCGGATGCGGCCATCGGTCAGTTCACCGGTTCGCCGGTGCCGCCGGTGCAGACAGCACCCGGCTCCGGCGTCTGCGGCCCCTGGACGAACGCCTCGAGGAACTGCTCGTAGCGTGGGTCGTCGACCGTGTCGAGTTGCAGCTGCTTGCCCCAGGCCGACAGCACCACGGGCGACTCGAGGTCGGGAAATGGGCTTGCCAGAACGAATGGCTCGTCGTCGGTCGTTTGCCGGACGCGCTGCACGGCGGCGGCGTCGAGGTCGTCGGCGTACTGGATCCACACGGCGCCGTGCTCGAGGGAGTGCACGGCGTTCTCGTTGGCGATCGGCTGTTCGTAGAAGCCGCAGTTCTGCCACACCGGCGCGTGGTCGCCGCCGGCCGGCGGCTGCGTGACGTAGTCGACCTCTCCCTGGACGTGGTTGCGGCTGGTCTCGTCGGTGTCGACGACGCCAGCGGGCGCCCCGGCTGGCCGGCTGTCCAACACGAGCCAGACGAACCCGCCGCCGACCACGGCGACGACGGCGACGACGGCGATCACACGGATGGCGCGTTCGCGGCGGCCGCGGGCGCGGGCCTGCTTGGCGCGTTGTTGCCGTGCGGCGTCCCGTCGTTGCTTCTTGGCGACGGTCTTGGGCTTGCGCTGGTGGGTGCTCATCGTATGCCTTGCATCCTCCGGTCTGACGTGGGTCTAGCGTGGTTTCAGGCTCGCGCCTGTGCGTTGCCACCTGGCGCTGCCGACGCGGTCATCGGGGGCCGGTCAGCGTGGCCTGCATGCCTTGCGCGCGATGTCCAGGGACGGCGCACCACAGCTGCACGATCGCATCCGGTGGTGCGGTGACCACCAGCTCCTGCTGTTCGCCGGGTTGCAGCAGTCGTGTGGCGGCGACGTCGTCGCCGGCGATCGCTACCTGCAGGTCGTGGGTGGTGGTGCCGGCGTTCGTCACGACCAGCGTCGTGCCTTCATCGGTGATGGCGGCGGTGCTCGTCGTGATGTCCCACTCGGTCCGGCCGACGCGCACCTCGGTCGGCGTCGCCGGCGCGCCCGCGGCCGCCGGCGTGGATGCGGCCGCCGGCGTGGATGCGTCCGCGATTGGACGGTTCGGCATGCCGCTGCACGCGGTGACCGACGCCGCGGCCAGCGTGACGAGCACAACGACCATGCGGCTCACGGGCGGGTCTCGTCGTCGAGCAGCGCGCGGACGGCGCCGGCGGCAGGGTGGTCGGGCGCGACCTGAAGGAACCGCTGGAGCGTCGCGGTCGCCCCGAACCGGCCGAGCGCGCGTTGCGCGGTGCCGAGCAACAGCAGGATCTCGGGGTCATCGGGAAACCGTGCCGCCAGATCACGTAGCACCGGCTCAGCGGCGCCGGGACGGTCTGCCCGAACGAGCGCTGACGCGGCGGCGGTCTGCACGACCGGGTCGTCGTCGGCCAGCCTCAGTGCACGCTGATAGGGGTCCAGCGCGGCGTCGAGGTCGCCCTGCCGATCGAGCGCAACGGCCAACGCCAGCCACGCCTGGGGGTCGCCGGGTTGGTCGGTCGTGGCCCGGCGCAGCGCATCGAGCGGTGGCGGACCCGCGTCGCCAGCACCTCGAGGTGCGTTGGCGGTGCCGGTCAGGACGTCACCGTCGGCGCGGGCGGCGACGTTGGCCGCGAGCACGCCAGCCAACAGGACCGCGAAGGCGGCCGAGGTTGCGGCCCACGCCAGGCGGCGTGGGCCCGCGACACCGCGCACGGTGGCCGAGGCGGGCGGCCCCCGTCGCGTCCGTCGCCAGGCGACCACGACGCCGAGCATGATCGCTGCCACGGGCAGCACCCACGCGACCGCACCGGGTCCACGGGTCGGGGGTGACAGCAGGATCCATGGGCCGTAGCGGTCGACGAACCATCCGCGGATCTGGTCGGATGAGCGGCCGGCGGCGACTTGTTCCGTGATGATGTCGCGCATCCCGTCGGCGAGTTGGGACGGCGAGTCGGCGACCGACAGGCCCTGACATGTGGGGCAGCGCAAGGATGCGGCGATCTGTTCGATCTGGGCTGCCTCGCCGGCGTCATCGGCGCCGCCGACGGCACGCAGGAGTCCAGCGGCTGCGACACCCGCGGCGACCACCAGGAGCAACAGCATGATCGCGCGGCGTCTCTTGCCTTTGGCGGCGGCCGTCGTCGGCCGGCCGGGGGTCGCCGCCCGGTCGGCCTGCGCGTCGGCGTGGGACTGTGCAGTCACGGTGCGAGCAGCGGCTCGACATACTCGGTGACCCACGCGTCGGTCAGCGTACCGACGGTCTTGCGCACGATCCGCCCGTCACGATCGACGAGGAAGGTCTCGGGGACGCCGAACACGCCCCACTCGACCGCCTTGCTGCCGTCGCGGTCGACGACGCTCGGGAAGTCGGCCCCACCGAACTCGTCGATGAAGCGCTGCGCCGCCTCGTCGCTGTCCATGGTGTCGATGCCGACGACGACCAGGCCACGCGGTCCCAGCTCGGTGGCCGCGGCCTGCAGCACTGGGAACTCGTCACGGCACGGCGGACACCACGACGCCCACACGTTGACCAGCACCACCCGCCCGTGGTGATCGGCGAGATCGAACCGGCCGCCGTCCAGCGTCGCACCCGACAGTCCGGGCGCCGGTTCGTCGACCAGGGGCGACGCGACCAGGGATGGGTCTCGACCGAAGCCGACCGCGAGCACCACGGTCACGACGACGGCTGCGGCGACGGCGACCGTCAGCCACAGCCACCGCAGCGGACGCGCCGACGCGGCCGTGTCGTCGCGCTCGTCGGTTACCTGGTCGGTCGTCGCGGTCATGATCCCACCGTCACCCGGTCACGGTGGGCGTCGTCGACGTCCTCCGGGTTCTCGGCCGATCGTGGGCGACGAGCGGGCCAGCCGGCCACCAGGGCGCCGAACGCCATGACGCCGCCGGCGACCCATAGCCAGGCGACCAGCGGATTGATCGCCATGCGTACCGTCGCCCAGCGACCGTCGGGGTCGACCTCCGCCACCGTCAGGTAGACGTCCTGGGTCGGGCCGGTCTCCACCGAGGGGGTGGCGATCGCCTGGGTCGCCGACGGGTAGAACGCCAGCATCGGCTCGTGGATCCCCAGATCCGTCGTCCCGCGCGACAACGCGACGCTGGTCACGACCTCCATCCGTCGCGCCGTCCGGCGACGGGCGACGTCGACCAACCGCGCCTCGTGACCGCCCAATGTGACGGACTCGTCGAGCGCGAGCCGGCGCTCGACCTGCACGGCGTAGCTCGACGACGCCGCGATCGCGACGGCGGCGAGCACGACGCCGACGTGGACCGTCAGGCCGCCGTACCGCCGGCGACGCCGCGCGACCGCACGTACCGCCGCGGCACCGGGCCCCACGCGGTCACGATGGCGCGTGGCAGCGATGTCAGCGACGATCTCGCCGGCGATGGCCGTCACCGTGGATGCGGCCAGCCCGAACGTCACCAGGGCCGTGACACCCGCGAGCCCCGCCAAACCGAGCGCGCCGACGGTCAGCAGCCCCACGATCGCCGGGACGGTCAGACGTCGACCGAGGGCCCGCAGATCCGCTGCGTCCCACGGCACCAGTGGACCGACGCCCATCAGCAGCACCATGATCAGTGCGAGCGGCACCGCCATGCGGTTGAAGTATGGGGCGCCGACGCTGACCCGGTCCCCGGTGGCCGCCTCGACCAGCAGCGGGAACACCGTGCCGAGCAGCACGGTGAACGCCAGGCCAACGAGGATCACGTTGTTGCCCAGGAACACGGCTTCGCGTGACAACCCCGACGGCAGCGGCGCGTCGGGCCCGAGTCGGTCGGCGCGCCACACGAACAGCCCGGCGACGACGAGCAGCGTGGCGACGATGTAGGCCAGCAGCACCGGGCCGATCGCGGACTGCGTGAACGCGTGCACGCTGGCCACCACACCGCTGCGGGTCAGGAACGTTCCGACCAGCACCAGCAGGAACGTCGCCGACGCCAGCGCCAGATTCCACACCCGCAGGGCTGCGCGGCGACGCTGCACCATGATCGAGTGCAGCAGGGCGGTGGCGGTGAACCACGGCAGGATCGAGGCGTTCTCGACCGGGTCCCACGCCCAGTAGCCGCCCCAGCCGAGCACCTCATACGACCACCAGCCCCCAAGCACGATCCCGACCGTGAGGAACGTCCATGCGGCGAGCGTCCACCGGCGCG
>JAHWKT010000201.1 GCA_019347695.1 Actinomycetota bacterium
CAGTCCGGACGACGTGTGCATCCGTCGCACGATGTCGGGCATGCGGTCCAGCGCCGCGGCGGGTGCGCTGACCACCAGATCGGGGCCGTGCTCCACCCGTTCGAGGCTGCCGTCGGTGATGACCGTGGCGATCTCGACGATCACGTCGCTGTCGGGATCCAGCCCCGTCATCTCGCAGTCGATCCACACCAGCGGTTGTGACAGGCTCATGACGTGTGCCTACCGCTACCGCTGCATGAGGCACGTGATGTGTGCCTACCGCTACCGCTGCATGAGGCACGTAGGGTTTCTGCGGTGGTCACTGCTGCTCCTGGCTCGCGGGGTCGGCACGTAACGAGAGCTCGAGCCAGCGGGTCTCCTCGCGGTCGATGCGCGCGACGAGCTCGTCGAGGTCTCGGGCAAGATCGCCGGCGCGCACGTGGTCGTCGGCGGCATCGATCAGTGCAGTATGCACCGCGTCCCTGCGCTCCTCGAGCGCCGGCAGGGCACGTTCGAGACGGCGCAGCTCCCGCTGCTCGTTGTACGACAGCCTGCCCGGACGCCTGGCTGGCCGGGTTTCCGCCCGATCCGCAGCGGTGGGCGGCGCTGGCCGCTCGGTGACCGTGGCGTGGTGCAGCTGCGTCCGGTAGGCGGTCCATCCGCCCGGGTGGTCGCGAATGCTGCCGTCGGGCTCGATCGACCACAGCTGCCGGCACACGCGGTCGAGGAAGAAGCGGTCGTGGCTCGCGGCAACCAGCGTGCCCGGCCACTGCTCGAGGAAGGCCTCGAGGACCGCCAGCGTGTCGAGGTCGAGGTCGTTGGTCGGCTCGTCGAGCAGGAGCAGGTTGGGCGCCGTGGCCAGCACCCGCAGCAGCTCCAGGCGGCGGCGCTCGCCGCCCGACAGCTCGGTCACGTAGGCCTGCTGCGCCGTGGCCGAGAAGCCGAACCGCTCCAGCAGTCCTGCCGCCGACAGCGTGATGCCACCGCTCGTCCGCGTCTCGAGCACGACCTCGGACACCGCGTCGATGACACGCTGGCGGGGCTGCGGCGTCGATGTGTGCTGGCCATACCAGCCGACGTGGACCGTGGTACCCAACCGCACACTGCCCTCGTCGGGTTCGGCGCGCCCGGCGATCAGCTCCAACAGCGTCGTCTTCCCGCTGCCGTTGGGTCCGACGACGCCGATGCGTGCGCCGGGCTCGAGGTTGGCGGTCACACCACGCAGGACCACGGTGTCGCCGTACCGCCGGCCGGCGTTGTGCAGCGTGACCACCTTGCTACCCAGCCGGCGAGCCGGCAGGTCGATCGCCACCTCGCCCTCGGACGCCGGCGGCTGTGCCTCGAGCAGCTGCACGGCACGATCGATGCGAGCCCGCGACTTGCTGGTCCGTGCGGGCGGGCTGCGTTGGAGCCAGTCGAGCTCCGCCCTGGCACGCTGCCGACGGCGGTGCTCGTGGGTGGCGGCCCGCTGTGCCCGCTCGGCGCGGTTCGCGAGGTAATCGGCGTAGGAGCCGTGCTCGGTGTGCAGGACACCGCCGACGACCTCCACGATGCGCGTGGCGGTGCGGTCGAGCAGGTACCGGTCATGGGTGACCAGCACCACCGCACCCCGCTGTGCGCCGATGCGCTCCTCGAGCCACTCGATCGCCGTGAGATCCAGATGGTTGGTCGGCTCGTCGAGGATGAGCAACGGGACGGCGTCACCGGTGCGGGCCGCCACGTCGCTGTGCACCAGACCCCTGGCCAGCGCCACGCGCATCCGCTCGCCGCCGGACAGCTCCCCGACGGATCGATCCGCGCGGACGTCGAAGCGGTCGAGCACAGCACGCGCGACGTGCTCGAAGTCCCACAGCCCGTGCGCATCCATGAGCACCGTCGAGCGGGGATCGGTCGGCCGGGTCGTGAAGCGGCGGAAGATCCTGCCCGGCGCCGAGTCCGCATCGAGCACCACCTCGAGCGCGGTGCTGTCCAGCGGCAGGTCCGGCTCCTGCGCGACGAGCTGCGTCACCAGCCGTCCCGCGTGCACCACCCTGCCCGCGTCGAGCGGCTGCACGTCGGCGAGCACCCGCAGCAGCGTCGACTTGCCACTGCCGTTGCGCCCGATCACGCCCACCCGGTCACCGTCGTCCACGCCGAGACTGACGCCGTCGAGGATCACCTTGTCGGCGTAGCGCACCCGGGCCCGCTCGACGCTGACCAGGTTCGTCACGGCAGCGCGTCAGACCAGCAGGCCAGCCCGTTCGCGCACGGTCGTCATGGTGCCGGCAGCCACCTCGCGCGCGCGATCGGCACCGTCGCGCAGCAGCTTCTCGACGGCGGCAGGATCGGCCGTCAGCTCGGCGTGCCGGGCGCGCACCGGCCGCAGCACACCGTTGACCACCTCCGCGACCTCGCGTTTGAAGGTGCCGTAGCCCTGGCCGTCGTAGCGCTGCTCGAGCTCCTCGACCATGGCACCGGTCCCGGCGGCGAGCAGATCGAGCAGGTTGGTCACGCCGGGTTTGTCCGGCGCGGCGCGCACCTCGCTGCCCGAGTCGGTGACCGCCCGCATGATCTTGCGCGTGGTCGTGTCCTCGTCGTCGGCGAGGTCGATCGTGCCCTGCGGCGACTGCGCCGACTTGCTCATCTTGGCGTCGACGACCTGCAGATCCATGATTCGCGCACCGGCAGGCGGGAACGTCGCCTTCGGCACGGTGAAGGTCTCGCCGAACCGGTGGTTGAAGCGCCGTGCGATGTTGCGCGACAGCTCCAGGTGCTGGCGTTGGTCGTCGCCGATCGGCACCTCGTCAGCCTTGTACAGCAGGATGTCGGCCGCTTGGAGCACGGGGTAGTCGAACAGACCGACGGTGACCGACTCCTGCCCCCGCGACTTCTCCTTGTACTGCACCATGCGCTCGAGCTCACCCTTCGTCGCAACGCAGTTGAGGATCCACGCCAGCTCGGTGTGCTCGCGTACGTGTGACTGCACGAACACCGTGCACACGTCTGGGTCGAGACCGACCGCGTAGAGCCACGTCGCCGTGTCGATCGTGCGCCGACGCAGCTCCCCCGGTTCGTACGGCATCGTCATCGCGTGGAGGTCGACCACGCAGTAGAAGTGGTCGGGCTGCTGCAGCTCGGCCCAGCGCCGGAACGCTCCCAGGTAGTTGCCCAGATGCGGCGATCCACCGGTGGGCTGGATCCCACTGAACGCGCTGGCCACGACTGCTGCCTTTCTCACCGGTGTGTCGAACGCATCGTAGGCAGTGCACGCCTCGATGTCACTCGACCACGCGACACCGGCGGCGCGCCGCGACCGGCCCGCCTGATCCGGCAAAGACCGCTCCGATCTGGTACCAGCTCCGATACCATAGCGGCATGAGCCAGGCCGCAGCCATCGTCCGTGACGCCCGTCAGCAAGCCGGCCTGTCGCTACGCGAGCTGGCGCGTCGCGCGGAAACCTCGCACGCGACGCTCTCCCGCTACGAGTCCGGCGCGGTCGAGCCGTCGTTTGCCGTCGTCGAACGCATCGTCGCTGCCTGTGGACTGCAGATGGATATCGCGTTGTCCGTCGACGATGACGTCCGCCTCGAGCGGCTGATGGCCAAGCTGAGCCCGACCGAGCGCCTGCAGACAATCGCCAACTGGGACCGCCTGCGAGGACGCGCTGCCAGCTGATGGCGACGTTCGATCCCGTCGCGATCCTCCGTGCACGAACGCGACTTTCTCAGCTGTCGTCACATCAGGCAGTACGATACCGACGCCGGTCCGGTAGACGTCATCCCGTCGGCGACCGGCGTGGGCGGGTACGAGCGACTCATGCCGAGTGCGCAGTCAGTGCCCCAGCCCGGCGAGCTCGGTGTCGTCGCGGAGATCCATGGCGAACCGGTGGGTGCCGCGTGGCTTCGCCGGTTCACCGCCGACGATCCAGGCTTTGGGTGGGTCGCCCATGACGTGCCGGAGCTGTCGATCGGCGTCACGCCGTCCCGGCGCGGCGGCGTCACCACGCAGGTGACACGCGACGATGGCCCGCGTGGGCACGCGGGCCATCGGTGGTCGCGGCGACGCTGACGCGTCAGCGGGTCGCCTCGGCCTTCGACTCCTGGATCTGCTCGACGATGTTGGGGTTGGCCAACGTGGTGACGTCGCCGGGCTCGTTGCCCTCGGCGATGTCCTTGAGCAGGCGGCGCATGATCTTGCCCGACCGCGTCTTCGGCAGGTCCTCGGTGAACATCAGCTCCGCCGGCCGGGCCAGCTTGCCGATGCGCTCGGCGACGTGTTCGCGCAGCTCCTTGCGCAGCTCGTCGCTGCTCTCCTGCCCGCTGCGGAGCGTGACGTACGCCGACACCGCCTGCCCGGTGTCGGGATCCGAGCGGCCGACGACGGCGGCCTCGGCGACCGCGTCGTGCGCCACGAGCGCGCTCTCGATCTCGGCGGTCGACAGGCGGTGACCCGAGACGTTCATCACGTCGTCGACACGCCCGAGCAGCCAGATGTCGCCGTCCTCGTCGACGCGGGCGCCGTCGCCTGCGAAGTAGACGTCCTTGCCGAACTTCGACCAGTAGGTCTCGATGTAGCGCTCGTCGTCGTTCCACAGGGTGCGCAGCATGCCGGGCCACGGGCGCTGGATCGTGAGGTACCCGTCGTCGCCTCGCTCGACCGGGTTGCCGTCGTCGTCGACGACGACCGGCTTGATGCCCGGGAACGGTCGCATGGCCGCGCCCGGCTTGGCCTCGGTGATGCCCGGCAGCGGCGTGATCATGATCCCGCCGGTCTCGGTCTGCCACCAGGTGTCGACGA
>JAHWKT010000202.1 GCA_019347695.1 Actinomycetota bacterium
CGCGAGTCGCTCCAGGTCGTAGACGGTGAGCGACCCATCGGTCAACTGGAGCGACGAGAAGGCTGCCGTGTCGCGACGCAGGCGACCGTGGCATGCCAGGTGGACCATCCGCGCGCCGCTCGCGCCGGCATGTACGGCGTCGACGGTCGCGTCGTTGCCGATGAGCGTGTTGGCACCGTCGTAGCACGACGCGATCGTCTCGATCTCCGATGGTGCGGCCGGCAGGTCCGGTCCGGCGACGAGGACGACCTCGTCGGAGATCGCTTCACGCTCCTTGGTAAGCTGCCACAGCGTCGCCGTCGGCACGACCCGCACCGCGCGGTCGGCCAGCGCCTGCAGCGCGCCCCACGGCACGCCGATGAGCTCCGCGGGCGGTACTACGACCACCTCGTTCGAGGCCTCGACCACGTCGCCGAAGGGCGCGATCAACGTCGTGTTGAGCTGCATCAGCTCGTGTCGGGCACTGTCGAACGCAGTGTCGACGCTGGTACGTGAGCGTGGTGTGCTCAGTCGCCGCAGTGCGAACGCCAGCTGTCGGCCGGAGCTGCGAACCATGTCGAGCGAGCCAATCTCCGCCGTCCGCAGACTGCCGTCGCTCACCGCGACGCCGACGATCGCGCCGTCGAGCACCGCGTACTGCAGCAGCGCGCAGTCGGTCAGCTCCGAACGGAGCGATCGCAACCCCGCGATCGACGGCATGGTCACCTGTGCCGCGCTCGACCGTTGACGCCACGAGTGGTTGCGTATCCGTCGCTCGAGCGTGGCGATCCTGCGCAGCACGCTCGCCTGCTCCGCGACGTTGTCCGGAGCGAGCTCCGCGAGATCGCGTTCGAGACCGCGAAGCTGTGCGAGATCGGGACGTAACGCGTCGTCGACGTCTCCGGAGCCCTCGCGCACCGCCACCACGGCGCGAGCTCGCTCCATCCAGGCCCAGATACTCTCCGGGCGTCCGGATCGCAGGGCGGTGCGCAGGCCAAGCTCCGCGAGCGCCGAGCCGTGTGCGGCAGCGCGTGTGCGCAGCTCCGCGGATGCGAACGTCGCGCGGTAGTCCGCCAGCTCCTTGAGCCCGACTCGACAGACCTGGCTCAGCTGGCGGGCATTGCCCTCGAGGTCCGCCTTCACCGCCTTGGCCAGCCTTCCTCGCAGGCGTAGCAGGACCGGTCCACCTGCAGCGGCCGCCGCACGATCCAGGGCCGCGATCGCACGCCGCTGGTTCCCCAGCGCAGCTGCGACCTGGCCATGCAGCAACGCGGCCTCGGCGACCGCTGGGGCGTTGCCGACCTGGCACATCGTGCGCTCGATCCGTGAGAGACGATCCGCCATCGAGATCGCCGGTGGCGTCAGGCGACATTCGATCTGTGCCCGCAACAAGCTCGCGCGTGCACGCCAGCCAGGCCGGCGTTGTCGACGAAGCAGATCTTCCGCACGGGTGGCCGCCGTCGCCGCCTCGCTGAGATCGCCGCGTGCCAGGGCGATGCGTGCGAGCGGCAGCAACGCCTCCGCGAGCATGAGGGATCCGCCCGGCAGACCGTCGACCTGGCGAACCGCCTGGTGCGCTGCGACTGACGCCTCGTCGAGCAGCTGCAGTTGGAGCAGCGCACTCGCCTTGCCGAGGTACAGATCGACCAGCTGCACTCCGACGTCCTTGAGCAGACGCTCTGCGCGTTCATACCGACGGAGCGCCTCCTGCGGTTGGCCCCGTTCGAATGCGGCGGTCGCCCGGCTCTCGGCAGCGAAGCCGACGAACGCGGGACTGAACGTCGACGCCAGCTGCTCAGCTCTCGCAAGGGTCGACTCTGCTTCCTCATACCGACCCAGCCGAAGCACGACGAGGCCAAGGTTGTTCAGT
Source organism: Actinomycetota bacterium (assembly GCA_019347695.1). Lineage (GTDB taxonomy): Bacteria > Actinomycetota > Nitriliruptoria > Euzebyales > JAHELV01 > JAHELV01. The sequence goes on from JAHWKT010000202.1 coordinate 1,850, forward strand.
GCCTTGAACTGGAGGTCCTGTTTGTCGTCGATGGGCGATGCCAGCACGCGGCGGTAGGCGACGACCGCCGCGTCAAGGTTGCCGACGATGTCTTCGAAGAGGCCGGTTGCGAACGCGACCTCCGTTCGTGTGTGCGCACTCGCGCGCCTACCAGCCTCAGCGAGATCGCGCTGTGCCTTACTGGCCCGCCCCATCTCCAGGTGCATCACCGAACGGGTGATCAGCGCCTCGCAGAGCCGGTCGATGAGACCGGCAGCCCGGGCGACGCGCACCGCCTCATTGAGATGCCGCGCAGCGGCATCGTGATCGTACAGCTCGCGCGCAGCCCAACCCGCCGCTCGCAGGGCGACTGTCCGTGCTTCGGCCGCGCCGGCCTCGCGCGCATGCGCGGCAACGTCCTCCGCCTGGGGTCGTGCGCGTCTGGGATCCGCGGTGACATCGCGATACGCCTGCTCCGCCCGTATCAGCAGCTCGTCTCGATGCTCTAGCTTCATACGAGCCAACGCCCTCGCTTCATCTCTAAGCGGGGCGATCGTAGACCGGCAGCAGGGGTTCGTACTAGGAGAAGGTGGAGTCCGGCGCATGGTTCCCGTTACCAACGACGCGAAACGAACGGCGGCCCAGATCGGCAGCATGGTCGCCCTGCAACAACAGGATCGTCGTCTCGGACTGCTGCGACGTACGGCAGCCCGCCGCGTCACATCGCGTCCAGAGGTCGGTGGCGGACTCACACGTGTCGCCCTGCGTGTCGTCAGAACACTTGACGACGAGCGGGATCCCGTGCTGGTGGTCCCGGGACGGGTGGTCGTTCCGGAGCGACAGCGCGCGGATGCCATCGCATACCTTCGGGATCGCGGGTGGCTGGACGACGACGCTGACGTCGCGCCGCGCGTGTTCGCTGGACGACAGCAGGCGGCTGAGCTTCGGATCACCGGCGCCGTCAGCTTACGGACAGTTCTCACGTTGATGCGGAACGACGGTCTGGATGCCGGCGCGAATCATGTTGCGGCACTCGGTGGGCGGGCAAAGGGCGGGAGCACTCCGAAGCACACCGACCACATACTCGGTAGTCGCGAACCCGTCGAGTTCGCTCCAGAGCCACTCGTCATCGTCATCGACAGCGGAGTCGATCGTGCGGCCGTCGGCCAATCGTTGCTTCCGGATGTCGATCGAAACGATGGATGGCTCGACGGTGTGGATGTGCACGATGCGCCGGTCGGATACGACCCACTCGACGTGGTGGACTACGTCGGCAACGACGGCGCCGACGGCTACCTCGACCTCGCGGCGGGCCACGGCACGTTCGTCGTCGGACTGATTCGTCAGCACGCGCCTGCCGCGTGGGTGCGGGTCATTCGTGCATTGGACACGGATGGGTTCGGAAGCGAGCTTGCCATCGAAGCCGCCATTGACCTCGCCCGTGAGATGTTCGGGGCCCGGCAGGGGATCTTGAACCTCTCACTCGGCATCGAGACCATCGACGGCCAGGCACCTTCCGGGATCGCAGACGCAATCGCCGAGCTGCCGCCATCCGTGGTGATCGTCGCGGCGGCAGGCAACGGTCCAACCGGCATCCCCATCTGGCCGGCTGCGATGAGCGAGACCAACGATCATGTTGTTGCTGTTGGATCTGCCAGCCGCAACGACGCCGAACATCTCGTTGCGTCCACGTGGTCGAACTTCGGCGATTGGATCAATGTGTCGGCGATCGGCGAAGGAGTCATCAGCACCTTCGTCGATGGACAGGAGACACGGGGCACGGGCGCGGACGACGATCCGTACGACCCCTGCCCTGATGTCTTCCACGGCCCGAACGCGTATGCGAGCTGGTCCGGCACATCCTTCGCCACGGCGAGGGTCACCGGGGAACTCGCTGCCCGAGTCATCGATGGACAGTTCCCGGACGTCCTTGCTGCGGCACAGGATCTCGCTGCTGGGCAGAGGGAACCAGGTCACGGCGTGCTGCTCGACATCTGATCGCACATCGTGGCGCGGCGTGGTTGCAGGGTTGGGGTGACCGACGGGATTCGAACCCGCGACCTCCGCGACCACAACGCGGCGCTCTAACCAACTGAGCTACGGCCACCAAGCTGCCCCGTGCCATGCACAGGGGACGGGCATGGTACCGCTCGGAGGTCATGGTGGCATCCCACAAGGCTGCCGCGCCATACTGGCGCCCCGATGCCTCAGTAGCTCAGGGGACAGAGCAGCGGGTTTCTACCCCGTAGGTCGTGGGTTCGAATCCTACCTGAGGCGCATGACCGACCTGGATCCCACCGCCGTCCGCAGCCGCTTCCCCGCCCTGGTGGCCCATCCCGAGGTGGTGCACACCTGTGCCCCCGGTGGCACCCAGATCCTGGACACCGCGCTGCAGGCGATGCGCGACGCCGCCGTGCACGCCGCGGCAAACCAGCAGGGTCACTTCGCCGCCTCCCATCGGGTGGATGCCCTGGTCCAGCAGGCCCGGGTCGTGTTCGGTCGCCTGCTGGGCAGCCAGCCGGAGAGCATCGTCTTCGGGGCCAACATGACCACGCTGGCCTTCCACCTCTCCCACGCCCTGGATGAGGTCCTGGCGACCGGTGGTGAGATCGTGTGCACCCGGCTGGACCACGACGCCAACGTCGCCCCGTGGCTGGGGCTGGCCGAGCGCACCGGCGCGTCCGTCCGCTGGATCGACATCACCGACGACGCCCGCCTGGACACCTCGACGCTGGCGCAGGTCATCACCGACCGCACCCGGCTGGTGACCTTCCCCTTGGCCTCCAACGCCTTCGGCTCGGTGGTCGATCCCGCCCCGCTGGTGGCCGCGGCCCGTGGGGTCGGGGCGCTGACCGTGATGGACGGCGCCCAGGGCGCGCCGCACCTGCCGGTGGACCGCCAGGCGATGG
>JAHWKT010000064.1 GCA_019347695.1 Actinomycetota bacterium
ACCTGCACTTCGAGGTCCGCACCCCCACCGGCCCCATCAACCCGGCCACCTGGCTCCCGTAATGACCCAATGCGCCGCGCTGCGGCTCGCGATGTCGTCACATTGGGGAGCGGGTGGGCCGTATGGGCACGGTCGGCTCCCCAACCCGGCCGGCGCACTCCCCAGTGGTGGTTCGCCGACGCTACGGCGAGCTGGCGTGGTCGGCCAGCGCGGCGTCGAGCAGCGCGATCGCGCCGGACTTGTCGAGCGGCTCGTTGCCGTTGCCGCACTTGGGGGACTGGACGCACGACGGGCAGCCGTCGTCGCAGGGACACGTGGTGATCGCGTCGCGGGTCGTGGCCCACCAGCGGGCGTCGGTCTGGAACGCGCGGGCGGTGATGCCCGCGCCGCCGGGGACGCCGTCGTACACGAAGATCGTGGCGCTGCCCGTGTCGGGGTGCCACGCGGTCGACACGCCGCCGATGTCCCAGCGGTCACACATCGCGAACAACGGCAGCAGCCCGATCGCGGCGTGCTCGGCGGCGTGCAGCGCGCCGGCCCACCGGTGCCTCGACAGGCCGGCGGCGTCGAGCACCGGTTGCGGCGTCGTGAGCCACACGGCCGTGGTCTGCAGGCGCTGGGCTGGCAGGTCCAGGTCGACCACCCCCAGCGACTCACCCGAGAACACGTGCCGCCGCTCGTAGGCGAGCACCTGGGTGGTCACCTCGACCCTGCCGTACGACAGCACGCACCGCGCCCACCGACGCCGCTGGACCTCGGCGTGCACGAGCAGATCGGTATCGCTGCGCGGCCGGGTGTAGATGGTGCCGTCGTCGCGTTCGACGGCGGCGACACCCGCGGCTAGGTCGAGGTCGGTCACCCGCCAGCTGCGGCCCTGGTGCAGATAGCTTGCGCCAACGTGCACGGTCGCGGGCGCCCGGGCGGCGTCGACCTCGCCGATCACGATGCCCGAGTCCGCCTCCACGATCGTGACCGGCGCACCCATCGTCGAACGGATGTGGACACTGGCTGCCGGTGACCCGCGGCCCGCCCAGTAGACGCGGTCACCCCGCCGCCGCAGCCGGCCGTCGGCGACGCCAGCGTCGACCAGCGGCGCGATGTCGGCGGGCGCGAACCACTGCTCGCCGGGCTCGAGCGGCAGCTCCCAGGCCGCGCAGTCCAGGTGGGGGCCGAGGATGTAGGGGTTGGTCACGTCGCTGCGGGCGTGCTCGATCGGCCGGCCGAGCAGCCGCGACGGGTGCGCCAACAGGTAGTGGTCGAGCGGGTTGTCGTCGCCGACGAACACGACCAGCGCCTCGGTGTCGCGGCGACCCGCGCGTCCGGCCTGCTGCCAGAACGATGCCGCGGTGCCGGGCCAGCCGACGATGATCACCGCGTCGAGCCGCCCGATGTCCACGCCGAGCTCGAGTGCGTCGGTGGTGGCGACCGCCTGGATCGTGCCGTCGATCAGTCCCTGCTCGACCGACCGTCGCTCGTCGGCGAGCAGACCGGCGCGGTAGGCGCGGACCTCGAGCCCCGGTGCGGCACGGCGTGCATGCAGCGAGAGCAGCTCGACGCCCGCGCGCGACCGTGCGAACGCCAACGTCGAGCGGCCCGACGCGGCGATCGCGCCGAGCAGCTCGGACGCCTCGGCCAGCGTTGATCGGCGCGTGCGCAGCCGGTCGTCGATCAGCGGCGGCTCCCACAGCGCGACCACGGTGCGCGACCGCGGCGCCGCGTCGGTCGAGACTTCATCCACCTCGGTCCCGATCAGCATGCTGGCGTGCTGGGCGGGGTTGCCGATGGTCGCGCTCGCGAGCGCGAAGGTGGGGTCGGCGCCGTAGTATGCGCAGACCCGCCGGAGTCGCCGGATGATCGCCGCCACGTGGGCGCCGAAGACGCCGCGGGCGACGTGGCACTCGTCGACGACGACCAGTGCCAGGCGGTGCAGGAAGTCGCCCCACCGCCGGTGCGCCGGCAGGATGCCGATGTGGAGCATGTCGGGGTTGGTCAGGATGACGTTCGCCGTCCGACGGATGGCGTCGCGCTCGGCGCGCGGCAGGTCGCCGTCGTACGCGGCCGCACGGACGTGCGGCAGCCGGAAGCTGCGCAGCGCGCGGACCTGGTCGCGCGCGAGCGCCTTGGTCGGCGCCAGGTACAGCGCCGTGGTGCGGTCGTCGTCGAGTGCCGCCTGCACCAGCGGGAGCTGATAGCACAGGCTCTTGCCGCTGGCTGTCCCGGTCGCCACGACGGTGTGCCGGCCGTCGCGGATGCGGGTCGCCGCATCCGCCTGGTGCTCGTACAGCGCGTCGACGCCGGCCAGCGTCAGCCGTTGCGTGAGCAGCGGCGCGAGCCACGACGGCAGCTCTACCCGCCGCGGGGGACGCGCGGGCACCACGTCGACGGCGGCGAGCCGGGAGCGGCCCAGCGCATCGGGGTGCCCCTCGGCCGCGTCCTCGGCAAGCCACTGCAGCAGCGCATCGGTCGTCACGGCGGTCCAGCGTAGAGCGCCCGGACCGCGTGGACGCGTGGCACGGGATCTGCGGACGGCAGGTTTGGTGGGCCGTTGGAAGTCGAGCGCCTGCGAGACGACGAAGCCCGCGGAGTTTGTGGCGGCCGCGCTTGGGATAGACCAGCGAGTCAGGAGGCGAGGTCATCGCGACCCGCCGACACAGACCAGCAGCTGGCGCTGGAATCCCGCAGACCACGCGCACAACGGGTCAGCGCTGCCGGGACCACAAGGGGAAACACCGTGGAGTTGACGCTGGAACACCGCACAGAGGGCGATACAACCGTCCTCGACGTCGCGGGCGAGGTTGATGTCTACACGGCTCCCAAGCTCCGTGAGAAGCTCGTCGAGCTCGTCAGCGACGGGCACTACGACCTGATCGTCGACATGACGAAGGTCGAGTTCCTCGACTCGACCGGCCTGGGCGTGCTGGTCGGTGGCCTCAAGCGGGTGCGTTCCCACAACGGGTCGCTCGAGCTCGTCTGCAACCAGGAGCGCATCCTCAAGATCTTCCGCATCACCGGCCTGACCAAGGTCTTCCCAATCCACGACACCTTGGAAGAAGCGCTGTCCTGACCGGACGGCTCGACGCCCGATGTACATGGCCGAGCTGCGCGTCCCACGGGACCCCATGTATGTGGGTCTCGTGCGGCTGGTGGTCGCGCAGGCCGCGCGTCTGGCGGGCGTCCCACAGGACCGGGTCGAAGATGTCAAGATCGCTGTGGCCGAGGCGCTCGCCAACGGCTCCGACCGTGACGACGAGCTCGGTGCCAGCCCGCCGGTCGAGGTGCGGTTCGGCCGCGGGACGGCGGGCTTCGAGGTCACGGTGCGTGGATTGTCGCAGCCGCCACCGGCGACCGCCGACGACGACGTCGTCGACCCGGCCATCGACCAGCTGGACCCCAAGTTGCGCTTCACGCTCATCGAGGGGCTGACCGATGAGTTCAGCCGCGAGCAGGACGGCGATCTGATGCGGCTGCGGTTCGTGGTGGGTGTGACGTAGGGCAGTGCCGCGCGCTGGTGCCACCGGCAGGTCGCACCACACCGGCGGAGTTGGCATCATCGACGGGCACATCGGCAGCGACGTGATGAGGCGGGCGTGGATCCACGGACACAGGAAACCATCGCGGCCTACGGACGGGCCGCCGAGCAGTACCACGCGCTCTGGAAGGAGCACCGGCCGCTCGACGCAGTCCGCACCTTCGGCACGCTTGCGGGCCGCAATGCGCGGGTGATCGACGTCGCCTGCGGGCCGGCCCTGGATGTGCGGCTCCTCCGCGACCAGGGACTTGCCGTGTTCGCCGGGGATCGCAGCGAAGAGCTGATGCGCATCGGTCACCTGTTGTTCCCCAAGCGGCCGTTGGCTCGCTGGGACCTTCGGCGCCTGCCGTTCGCCGACAAGGTGTTCGACGGCGTGTGGGCGGCTGCGGCGTTGCAGCACCTGCCGCGCAAGGAGATGCGGTCAGCGCTGGGCGAGCTGCGCCGTGTCCACGCGCGCGGTCCGATCTTCGTGTCGTTCCGCGAGGGCCGCAGCGATCTCGAGCCCGTGGATGAGCCTGGTGTCGGACCGGTCTACGTGACGACGGTCAGCGGTGACGAGCTCAAGACCCTGCTGCTGGACCAGGGGTATCAGCAGGTCGAGATCCAGACGCGCCCGGACCCGATCGGACGGTCAGACGTCGCCTGGGTGTACGGCTGGGGCCGGTGCTGACACGGTCGCCGACGCCACGCCGGCCGTCATCCGCTGCAAGCGGGAGCCGGGCAGGCACCGTTGTCTGGGACGACGGCCGTGACGGGAGCCGCACACGAACAGCACGGCGGCGCGGCGGCAGAACCGCAGTGGGTCGCTGACCTGCCGCCAACGCGTCGCGAGTTCGGCGAACACCGCGTCGACGCAGTCGACCGCGACGGTGTGGTCCCCGCCGTGGCGCAGCGCGAGATCGAAGACCGCGGCAGCGTGCTCGCGATAGAACCGCTCGAAGCCGTCGCTACGCGCTGTCGTCATTCGATCCTCCACGGGCCGCTCACAGCTTCGCGAAAGCCCGATCCACGCCGATCCTCGTGGGCGGGCTCCGCCGGACATGACACCTCAGCCGACGCCTGTCGACATCGTGCCACGATCGTCCACACGATCGTGGCAGCCGCCATTGGCCGATCGGGTCCCAACACGCGAGAGCCCGCCCGGATGGGCGGGTCCACACGACAACTCGGCCACGGCATGCGTGGCCGGACGGCCTAGCCGACGAAGGCCGTCGCGAAGATCAGCGACACGATCGTCATCACCTTGATCAGGATGTTCATCGCGGGACCGGACGTGTCCTTGAACGGGTCGCCGACGGTGTCTCCGACCACGGCGGCCTTGTGCGGCTCCGAGCCCTTGCCCCCGTGGTGGCCGGCCTCGATGTACTTCTTCGCGTTGTCCCACGCCCCACCGGCGTTCGCCATGAAGATCGCGAGCGCGAACCCACTGACCAGGGCGCCCGCAAGGAAGCCGCCGAGGGCGTCGGTCGAGATGAACCCGATGACCAGCGGGACGACCACCGCCAGCGCGCCGGGGATCACCATCTCCTTGAGCGACGCCTCCGTAGAGATGGCGATGCAGCGGGCGTAGTCCGGCTTGACGTCGGTCTTGGTGCCGACCGCCCCCGGGCCGGCCGACAGCGACTCGCGCAGGCCGGGGACCTCGTCGAACTGGCGGCGGACCTCCTCGATCATCTTGTTGGCCGCGCGGCCCACCGCCTGCATCGTCAGTGCGGCGAACAGGAACGGCAGCATGGCGCCGAGGAACAGCCCGGCGAACACGTCGACCGTGCCGATGTCCAGCGAGATCGTGCCGCCGGCGCCGATCACGGCCTGCTCGAACGCCTTGAACAGCGCGAGCGCGGTGACCGCGGCGGAGCCGATCGCGAAGCCCTTCGCGACGGCGGCGGTGGTGTTGCCCAGCGAGTCGAGCTCGTCGGTGACATCCCGGACCTCGGGGGGCAGCTCGGCCATCTCGGCGATCCCGCCCGCGTTGTCGGCGATGGGACCGTAGGCGTCGACGGAGACGACGACGCCGGTGGTGGCCAGCATGCCGATGGCGGCCAGGGCGATGCCGTAGATGCCGGTGTTCTCGACGCCTGGCAATGCCACATCACCGGCGTAGAACGACACGCCGACGGCGAGGACGATCAGCACCACGGCGCCGGCGACCGACTGCATGCCCGACGCGATGCCGGCCACGATGTTGGTGGCGGTACCCGTCTCGCTCGCCACCGCAATGTTCTTCACGGGGCCGTAGTGGTCCGAGGTGTAGTACTCGCTGACGAAACCGATGGCGGTACCGACCAGCAGGCCGGTGATCGCCGCGACCGGGAAGCCCCACCAGTTCTCGACACCCTCGACGCCGTTGAAGAACACGAAGCCGAAGACGAACGACAGCACGACGGTCAGCGCCAGCGCGACGTTCTGGCCTCGATGCAGGGCGCTGGCCAGCTGCCGGCCGGTCGCGCCCGGCGCCGCCTTGACGAGGAAGGCGCCGATGATCGACGCGACCATGCCGAACGCGCCGATCGCCAGGGGGAACAGCAGCGCGCGTGACTGGAACGGGCCGGTGTCGGCGAACGCGAACGCCGCCAGCGCGACGGGTGCGATGATCGATCCGGCGTAGCTCTCGAACAGGTCGGCGCCCATGCCGGCGACGTCGCCGACGTTGTCACCGACGTTGTCGGCGATCGTCGCCGGGTTGCGGGGATCGTCCTCGGGGATGCCCGCCTCGACCTTGCCCACCAGGTCCGCGCCCATGTCGGCGGCCTTGGTGTAGATGCCGCCTCCGATGCGGGCGAACAGCGCGATCGAGCTCGCGCCCAGGCCGAACGCGGTGAGCACCTGGAACGGCTGGTCGACCTCCAGCACCTGCACGAACAGCACGTAGCTGATACCCAGGCCGAGCAGCGCCAGACCGGCGACGGAGAAGCCCATGACCGCGCCACCCCGGAACGCCAGCGGCAGCGCCAGCTGCGGACCCGTGCGGGCCGCCTGGGTGGTCCGCGCGTTGGCCATCGTCGCGACGGTCATGCCGATGAAGCCCGCCAGCCCCGACAGCACCGCACCGAACAGGTACGCGATCGCGCCCCACGGTCGGCCGTAGTCCAGGAACACGAAGATCAGCACCGTCATGACGGCGACGAAGATCGCGATCCAGCGGTACTCGCGCCGGAGGAACGCGCGGGCGCCCTCCTGGATGGCCTGCATCAGCTCGACCATCCGCTCGTTGCCGGGATCGGCGGCCTTCACGACCGTGTAGAAGTACGCGGCGAGCGCGAGACCGGCGATCGCGGCCACCACACTCACCACAGGAGTCGCAGTCATTGGGCTTGGTTCTCCTCGCTTTGGAAGCGGCTCGACGAGCCGCGTGCTCGTCTCGCGCGGTGACGTCCACTCGAGGCCGCGAACGGGGGCGCGAGCGAGCGCTCTTCAAGCACGTTCGGCGGAGCTGGCATGGGTTGTGGAACCAGGCTCCACGGTGATGGTAGCCCGGCGGAGCCGGTCCACCGCGTGTTTCGTGGAACCAGGCTCCGCGAATTGCGCCGAGTATAGGGAACGCGTCCGTGGCCGCAATCGCTGCACCGGTCGCTGCGGCGACGTGGCTGGACCGTACAGCGCCCGGTGGTGCGCGCGTTGCGTCACTCCACGGTGACGGCGCGCAGGACGTCGACCTGACTGGCGCGGCGGGCCGGCAGCACGGACGCGAAGATGCCGGCGATCAGCATCACGACCACCGCGATCACGATCTGCTCGGTGGGAACCGAGAACGCGGTCAGCCCCTCGTCCCGCAGGACCCGGACGCCGAGCCAGCCGAACACGAGGCCGATCGCCACCCCCACCACGGTGCCGAGCACGGTGATGATCACCGACTCCCACCGGACCATCTGTCGCGCCTGCTGCTGGGTCATCCCCAGCGCCTGCAGCAGCCCGAGCTCACCGGCGCGCTCGACCACCGACAGGCCGAGCGCGTTGACCACCCCGACGAACGAGACGATGACCGACAGCAGCACGAGGCCGATGACCAGACCCAGCAGCCGATCCGTCTGATCGCGCACCTGTGCCCGCAGCTCCGCGGTATCGGCGACGCGGACGTCGGGCTGCTCGGCGACGACATCCTCCAGCGCGCGCCGGACGTCCGCCTGGTCCGCGTCGGCGGCGAGCTTGACGAAGGCCACGAGATCCTGCTGGCCGGCGACCGCAGCGCCCGCGGTCGACACGTCGACCAGCGCCTGGCCGACCCTGGTCGTGCCCGGCAGGTGCAGGTCGTCGGTCAACGCCACCACCTCGCGGGCGTCGGCGGCACCGCTCGACCCCACCTGCACGGCCACCTTCGCACCCAACGGGACGTTCAGCTTCCTGGAGACCGCCACGCCCCCCTCGTCCAGCTTGTCAAGGCTGCCTTCGAAGACACGGAAGTTGTAGACGGTCGGCAGCGTCATCGCATCCACCGCGAACACCGTGCGCGAGGCGCCGTTCACCTCGCCCCGAGTGACCTTGGCGGCGCTGACCAGGTCGACTCCCTCGATCTCGCCGGCCCGGTCGGTCACGGCGGTCGGGTAGCCGATCTGGTCGACCGCCTGCAGCTGGTAGTCGGCCCGGAACTGCTCGACGATCACGCGGTCCAGCGAACTGCGGAACGACGAGACGAGGATGAGGACGAAGGTGACGAGTGCCAGCCCGATCAGCAGCGCGGTCGCGGTCGCCGCGGTCCGGCCGGGGTTGCGCACGGCGTTGGCGCGGGCCAGCAGTCCGGGCAGGCGCCGGACGGCGCGGATCGGCAGCCCGATCAGTGCCGTGAGCGGCCCGGCACCCAGCGGCGCGAGCAGCACGATCGCCAACGTCAGGGTGGCGGCCCCGACCGCGAGCGCGACGAGGCCACCCCGGTCCAGCCCCGTCCCGATCAGCACCGCGGCGGCGATGCCACCGGACAGTGAGCCTGCCACGAGTCGGGGGGTCGACACGACCACCCGCGTGCCCGCGGACGCGGCCCGCAGCGCGTCGACCGGTGCGCGGTGGCCGGCCCGCAGCGCCGGACCGATCGCGGCGACGATGGTCACGACCAGCCCGACGGCGACGGCGAGCACGACCGTCCGCGGTACGACGACCAGCCCCGTCGACGGCAGCGGCAGCTCCACCACGCGCAGCAGCGCCCGCAGCGCGACGGCGCCGATCACGCCAACCGCCACACCGATCGCCGATCCGAGCGATCCCACGATGAAGGCCTCGATCAGCACCGCCCGCATGATCTGACGGTTGTCGGCGCCGATCGCCTGCACCAGCGCCAGCTCTCTGGTTCGCTGGGCGACGGTGATCCCGAAGGTGTTGAAGATGATGATCGCGCCCACCAGCAGCGCGGCCCCGGCGAACACCAGCAGCCCACGTGTCAGGAACCCGAGGAAGTCACCCACCTGGGACACCGAGTCGTTGACCAGCTCATCGACCGTGAGCACCTCGAGGCCCGTGCCGAGCTCCTGCGTGATCCGGTCGCGCAGCGCCGCCGGGTCGGTGCCGTCGGCCGCACGGACAGCGAGGTACGTCGCGCCATCGCGACCGTACAGGCGCTGCGCGACGTCGTCGGTGAACACGACCGTCGTCGAGCCCGCGAGGTCCGCCAACGCGGGTGGCTCCACGATGCCGGACACGCGATACGGCTGCGCCGGCCCGTTGAGCAGCAGCATGACCCGGTCGCCGACGGTGCTGTCGAGCTCGGCGGCGCTCGCGGCGTCGATCGCGATCTCGTCGTCAGCGGTCGGCAGCGCGCCGGTGCGCAGCTCCACCGCACCCGGCATGCGGGGGCTGTCGAGCCCCTGCAGCAGCGCGCCGAACCCACCCAGTGCGGTGCCGTCGTCGCGGGCGAGCTTCGCGAGCCCGCGAAAGCGTGGTTCAGCGTCGGCCACGCCGGGCGTGTCGTTCAGGGTGGCGACGAGGTCCGGTGGGACGCCGCCGCGCGCCGCGTCGGCGTCAGACCGACCCGTGTCGGCCGCCGAGACGATCAGGTCGGCGCCTTCGACGGTCGATCCGAACAGGCGCTCGAAGGCCGCGTGCACGGTGTCGGTGAACACGAACGTGCCGGTGACGAAGGCGACGCCGAACACGACCGACAGCGCGGTCGCGAACGTGCGGAGCAGATGCCCGCGGACGTTCGCCCAGGCGATCCACAGCATTCAGCGCCGCTCGGGTCGATTTGTGTCAGAGCCGCCACGCGGCGGTCGGGAGGCCCCGGACCGGGCCGTGCGCCGACCCGATCCGAGACGCTCGAGCTGCGCATGCAGCGACTGGAGGGCCTCGAGCGGATCGTCGGTGCGGTCCGTCCGACGGGTGCTGCGCAACGACGCCAACGCTGCTGGGAGCACGGGGTCGTCCCAGGTTGCTCGCGGCCGCCCGTTGCGGTGGCCGATCGCCTCGTCCGACCGGTCGGCAGGTGCCACAGCCTGGTCCGTGTCCGCGGGCGGTCCCGTGTCGGTGGGCGGTGCTGTGTCGGTGGGCGGTGCTGTGTCGGTGGGCGGGTCTGTGTCGGTGGGCGGGTCTGTGTCGGTGGGCGGGTCTGTGTCGGTGGGCGCGGGGTGATCCGGCTGGGTGGCCGGTCCCTCGACCGCATCCCGTCCTGGCGGTCCCTGCGCCGGCGGCGACACCTCCACATGAGCCGACGTCGGCCGCTCGAACGACGTGTCGGTGTCGTAGGCGGTACAGCCGGTGTCGAAGGCGGGTGTCCACACCTCCGCGACGTCCGGCGCCGTGCTCGCGTCCCACACGTTGTGCCACGGATCGACGTCACCCGGGGCCGGCTGCGGATGGTGGACCTCGGGATCGGCCGGTGCCGACCGGTCGTCTCGGGCATCGTCGGTCTGCCAGCGCTCCGACGCGTCCCAGTGGTGCTGTACGGGCTCGTCGTTCAGCTCGTGTCGCGCCCGCACGTCGCGCACGTGATCCGCGTCCTCCGGCGGCGGGTGATCGTCGCGTCGCTCGTCGTGCTGCCGCGTCCAGGGTGGCGACGTCGACCACACGTCATCGCCGTCGCGCCAGCCGCGACCGCGTCGGCTGGCGCCGGTGTCGTGGTGGTACTCCTCGGCTCTGCTGCGGTCCGCCGGCGCCCACTGATCGGACTCGACGCGCCACCCCTCGTCGGATGGCGCGTGTGCGGCCTCCTCGTCCACCTCGAGCTCGGTGCGTGGCCGGGACCATGGCGCCGGCTCGTGCGGCGCGGTGTCGGCGTACTCCCCCGTTCGGTCGCCGTCGTCGGTCACTTCGGCCCACGAACGCTCCGGTGGCAGCCAGCCGTCGTCCGTCTGCCACGCGTTCGCTGTGGCGGTCGGGATGTCCGGTCCGCCGTGCGTGGGCGTCGGGACGTCCGGTCCGCCGTGCGTGGCGGCCGCGTCGTCGACCGGGGTGTGCCGGTCACGATCGGTCGGTGCAGCGGCGTGCCCCGCGCCGTTCGTCCACGCGGTCGGCGGCGGCGGCGGGTCGTCGGGCGGGATGGTCGCTGCATCCAGCTCACGGGCATCGCCGGCAGCGCGGCGGTCGCTGTGGCCGTTGGTCGACGTGGTCTGGTGCTCCGCGTCGAACTGCTGGCGGATGCGCTCGAGCCAGCGTTCCTGCCGGGCGACCTCCACCTCGTCGTCCGAACCGACCATCGGCCGACCAGGTGCCGGCTCGTCCGGTTGTCGTCGCCATCGACTCCTCATGCTGTGCTGCCCATCTGATCGTACTGGATCCTGTCGGCCGCCGCCCGCGTCGGTGTGCCGCACCCGGTCGAGGACGTCGTCGACGTCCGGGCGATCCACCTCGTCGACCACGCGACCGTCGGAGAAGAACAGCACACGGTCTGCGTGCCCGGCGATCGTCGGATCGTGCGTGACGGTGATGACCGTCTGATCGAACTGATCAACGGCGTCGCGGAGGAGTCGTAGCATCTCCCCGCTGGCCGTCGTGTCGAGGTTACCGGTCGGCTCGTCGGCGAAGATCACCTCCGGCCGTCCGGCCAGCGCTCGGGCGAGCGCGACCCGTTGCTGCTGGCCACCCGACAGCTCGCTGGGCCGGTGGTGCAGCCGGTCGGCGAGTCCGATCTCGGCGACGACGTAGTCGAGCCACTGCTGGTCGGGGCGTCGCCCGGCGAGGAGCTGCGGCAGCGCGATGTTCTCGATCGCGTTGAGGGTCGGCACGAGGTTGAACGCCTGGAACACGAAGCCGATCCGATCGCGACGGACCTGTGCCTGCTGCCGTCGGCTCAGCGCGGTCAGCTCGGTGCGCCCGAGGAACACCCGCCCGGATGTCGGGGTGTCGAGCGCCGCCAGACAGTGCAGCAGCGTCGACTTGCCCGAGCCCGACGGCCCCATGATCGCGGTGAACACCCCGCTCGGGATCCGCAGCGTGACATCGCGCAGCGCCTGCACGGCGGTGTCGCGACGTCCATACGTCTTGCTGACGCCGTCGGCGAGGCAGGCGGTCGCGCTGTCGATCTCTTCTCCACGGGCGTCCGACCGTCCGCGTGCAACCACGAGGTCGACCGCCTCCTCAAAACGTATCGGGGTGCTGCGCGTGCAGGCACACCAGGTGACGAAGCGCCGCTCGTCGGCGCCTCCCGACGGTTGCTGCCGGCTCGCGGCATCCGGCCACGTGGCCGGTGGGCACGAACACGGGTCGCGGGCATAGGCTCGATCCATCATGCCTGCTCAGTACATGTACCGCGATCGGTCGATCCGGCAGGTGCAGGAGGAACAACTTGCGCCCGCGGCCACCCGGTCACGACGATCGCGCGGCCGCGCCACGCCGGAGACCGCCGACCGCGAGCGCACCTGCTTCGAGGTCGACCGCGACCGCATCCTGCACGCCAAGGCGTTCCGTCGGCTCAAGCACAAGACCCAGGTGTTCATCCACCCCGACGGCGACCACTACGTCACCCGGCTGAGTCACGCGCTGCAGGTCACCCAGGTCGCGCGGGCCATCGCCGCGGCACTCGGCCTCAACGAGCCGCTGGTCGAGGCGATCGCGATCGGCCACGACGTCGGCCACACGCCGTTCGGCCATGCCGGTGAGGACGTGCTGGCGGAGTTCATCCCCGGGTGGCAGCACGGCGCCCAGGGGGTGCGCATCTTCGACATCCTCGAACCGGTCAACCTCACCTGGGAGGTGCGCGACGGGATCCGCGCGCACACCTGGAAGGTGACCCCGCCCCCGTCGACCCCCGAGGCGATGTGTGTGCGGTGGGCCGACCGCATCGCCTACCTCACCCACGACGCCCGCGACGCGATCCGCGCGGGGCTGCTCGCGCCGTCCGACCTGCCCGACGCGGTGGTTGCCGCCCTGGGTCCGCCGGGTGGTGGGTGGATCGGCCGGCTGCTGCGGGGCCTCGTCGACCACACGCTGGCGACCGACGCGCTGTCAATGGAGCCGGCGATGGCGGGAATGATGCACGAGCTGCGTGCGTTCATGTTCGAGCGGGTCTACCTGAGCCCCGCACTCGAAGCGCACAAGGACGCGGTCATAGCGGTGACGCGCCGACTGGTCGAGTATCACCTGGAGCATCCCGAGCACGTGCCGGACAGCTATCGGGAGCACGATGCCGACCGCCTCCGTCAGGTGGCCGACTACGTCGCGGGCATGACCGACCGATACGCCCTGTCGACGCATGCGCAACGGGTCGGACCGGTGCCGGCGACACGACTCCGCGAGCCCTGACCGCTGCTCCTCGCACCCGGCACGGTACTGTCAGTGAAGGTGCACGGTTCGCGCCGGGCGCTAGGGTGCTGCGAACGACAACGGCCGGGGGACCGGACCTGCAGACCCGCCGGGACTGCACCGATGGTCGGTCCTCCGCAGTCACGTGGACGTGCGGTGAGCAGGCAGATGTGGGAGATGGCGTGGCGAAGAACCTGGTGATCGTCGAGTCGCCGGCGAAGGCGAAGACGATCGAGAAGTACCTCGGCAGCAACTACAAGGTGCTGGCGTCGGTCGGCCATGTCCGCGACCTGCCGCGCAGCGACTTCGCCGTGGAGACCTCCGACGATGACGTGTCGCTGCGTTATGAGGTGCCCACGAGCTCGTCGAAGGTGGTGACCTCGATCCGCAAGGCGGCCAGGGACGCCGAGCAGGTGTTCCTCGCCACCGACCTCGACCGGGAGGGCGAGGCGATCGCCTGGCACGTCGCCGAGGTCGCGAACATCGACACGGCCACCGAGAACCGGGTGGTGTTCAGCGAGATCACCCGCGACGCCGTGCTGGCCGCGTTCGACCAGCCCCGCCGGATCGACCAGCACCTGGTCGACGCACAGCAGGCTCGGCGTGCGGTCGACCGCATCGTCGGCTACCGCGTCTCACCGACGCTGTGGCGCAACGTGGCCAGCGGCATCTCCGCCGGCCGTGTGCAGTCCGTGGCGCTACGCATGATCGTGGACCGCGAGGACGAGATCCGCCGCTTCATCGCGCAGGAGTACTGGAGCCTGCACGGTGACTTCGACCGCGACGGCACCGCTTTCGCGTCGGAGCTGCACACCGTCGACAGCCAGCGGATCACCGACCCGAAGAAGTTCGACGAGGCCGCCGATCGCAACCGGGCGCGCAACCTGCGGGTCGTCCGCACCACCGAGCAGGCGCGCGAGCTGGAGGACGCCACACGGGCGGTCGACGGCTGGACCGTCGCCGACGTCGTGCGGCGCGAGACCAAGCGCAACCCGGCGCCGCCGTTCACCACGTCGACGCTGCAGCAGGAGGCGGAGCGCAAGCTGGGCTTCGCGCCGGGCCGCACCATGCGCATCGCCCAGCAGCTGTACGAGGGCATCGCCCTGGGCTCGGAGGGGCCGACGGGGCTGATCTCCTACATGCGCACCGACTCGACGAACCTGTCGAACACCGCGCTGGGGGAGCTGTCGGAGCTCGTCCGGACCGACTACGGCGACCGCTACGCCCTCGACAAGCCCCGCCGCTACTCGCGCAGCACCAAGAACGCGCAGGAGGCGCACGAGGCCATCCGCCCCACCAGCGCCATGCGGCGCCCCGGCCCGGTCGCCCGCCACCTGGACCGCGATCAGCTCGCGCTGTATGACCTGATCTGGAAGCGCACGGTCGCCACGCAGATGGCGCCGGCGGTGTACGACTCGGTGCGCGCCGACGTGGTGGGAACCACGCCCGCCGCCGTCGGGCAGCTGGCGGAGGGCACGGATCGGCGCGCCGCCGATGTCGAGCTGCGCTACCGCGTGACCGGGCGGATCCTGAAGTTCGACGGGTTCATCGCCGTGTACGTCGAGAGCGCGGACGACGACGACAGCGCCGACGGCGTGACGGCCTCGTTGCCCGATCTGTCCGACGGGCAGGCGCTGGCGTTGGTCAGCGTACGCGGCGAGCAGCACTTCACCTCGCCGCCGCCGCGCTACACCGGGTCGAGCCTGGTCAAGGCGCTGGAGGCCGAGGGGATCGGGCGGCCGTCGACGTACGCGTCGATCATCCAGACGCTGCTCAACCGGGAGTACGTCCGCCTCGAGGCGCGACGGTTCTTCCCGACCGCACTGGGCGAGGTCGTCACCGCCTACCTCAAGCAGCACTTCGCCGAGGTCGTCGACACCAGCTTCACCGCCCGCATGGAGGACGAGCTCGACGAGATCGCCGCGGGCGGCCAGGCGTGGGGCCCGATGGTCCGCGAGTTCCTCGGCGAGGTCGACGACTGGATCGCCGATCGCAAGCCCGAGCGCCCGCGGCTGCCGCTGGACGGCGCGACCTGCCCGATCTGCGACGCGCCGATGGAGAAGGTGTTCAGCGGCAAGTCACGGCAGTGGTTCGCGTCGTGCAGTCGCTGGCCGGAGTGCGAAGGCACCCTGCCACTCGATGCGGACGGCAACGTCACCACCATCGAGGAGCTCCAACCCGACGATCGCGTGCGCTGCCCGGAGTGCGGCAAGCCGATGATCCGGCGGGAGGGCCGGTTCGGGCCGTTCTACGGCTGCACGGACTACCCGAAGTGCAAGGGCATCATCAACGTCGAGAAGCGGATCGGGTTCGACTGCCCACGGTGCGGACAGGGGCAGCTGACGGAGCGCCGGAGCCGGTACGGCAAGCCGTTCTACGGCTGCAACCGCTACCCCGAGTGCGACTTCGCCATGTGGACCACACCGCTGGCGCAGCCTTGCCCCAACTGTGGCGGGCCGCTCAAGCCACCGCGCAAGAACGCCAGGAACCCGGTGGGCACGTGTGCCCACTGCGAGAAGAAGACACCGGTCGACGCCGACCCTCCGCGCGTCGAGACCACGGAGTTCGTACCCGGTCTCGAGGAGTCCGCGGCCGCCTGACGGCCACGACCGCCGAGGACGGGTCGGGTCAGCTGGCGTCGGCCGGCTTGTACACCGCGGCGATCAGACCGGTGCCGGCCGTGTCGCCGTCGTCTGCGACGGTGACGGTGAAGCTGTCCTCCGGAGGCCCCGGATCGAAGCCGTGGGAACGTGCCCGGCGCCGATCGCCGAGTGCGCCCGCCACGCGGTGCGTCACCGCCGGCACCCGCGACTGGGCGGCCGCCCACAGCCGGTTGGCGATCGGCTCGCCGACCTTCTGCAGCCGGCCGAGCTCGAAGCCGGGACCCCGCACCCGCCACACGGCGACGGGCAACCCGCCGCCCGCGCTCGCCAACAGCGTGCGCAGGCTGTCGGCATCGAGCGTGCCGACATGCGGCGCATACCCGGACCAGCCGCCCAGGTAGGGCCGCTCGTCCGGGGTCGAGCAGATCAGCATGCCGCCGGGCAGCACATGGTCGAGCAGCGCGCGGACGAACGCCGTCTGGTCGACATAGCGCAGGTGTTCGAGCACCTCCATCGCGGTGACGACCGCGGCCACGGGAGCGTCACGCAGCTCGCGGTGGGTGGTGACGTCGCAGAGCGCGCGCTGCGTCAGCGCCAGGACCCGCGGATCGTGGTCGACGACGTGCAGCGGCCGTCCCAGCCGCCGCGCCAACCATGACGCGAACACGGCGACGCCGCTGCCGACATCCACGAGGCTGCCCCCGGCCTCGACGCGTGCGGCGAGGTCGGCGGCCAGCAGGTAGTTCACGGTGTGCCGCACGAGCAGGTCGGCGCTCGCATGGTGGCCCACGTCGCCGCCCTCGGCGTTGGTCCCCGCCGTCGTGCGGTACCGGTCGACCGTGGCCATCGTGCCGCGGACGCCGCCGAGCGCCGCGTCGAGCCCGCGCACGCGCGGTGGGGTCTGCCGTGTCGAGATCATGGCGGTTCGGTTCCGCAGGTGGATGGGCACACGCCGCAGGCGTGACAGGTCAACTGCGGAGCCTGCCACGTCGGCTCGCTCGGCGGCGGCCTGGGGGATCGGGCGAACGGACACGTCGATAGGGTCGGATCGCCTGCAGCGCCGAGCGGTGACGCCGGCAGTACCCTGCTGTCACAGCGCAGCCGCTGGTTTCGTGAGAGGAGCATCCGGACGACATGGCTGCCGGTCCAGCGATCACGGGGACCGGGCAGGCGGACCCGAGGCAACTGCGCAACCCCGCAACGGTCGCGTCGTACCGGTCGCTGCTCGCCAACCGCAACTACCGGTTGTGGTTCTTCGCGGCCCTGATCACGAGCCTCGGCGACTGGGCCGGGCTGTTCGCGTTGCAGATCCTGGTCACCGGCGTCGCCGAGAGCAGCCGGGTCGAGCTGTTCAGCCTGGGTGGCATCATGATGGCCCGGCTGGTGCCGAGCCTGCTGATCGGCCCGGTCGCCGGTGTGCTGGCGGACCGCTATCAACGGCGCCGGCTGATGGTCATGGTCGACGTCGCTCGCGGCACGCTGTTCTGCGTGATGGCGTTCTCCGGCGACCTCGTTGCGATCTTCGCGCTGACGTTCCTCATCGAGACGCTGGCGCTGCTGTTCATGTCGGCCAAGGACGCGATGCTGCCGTCGCTGGTCACCCCGGACCAGTTGACCCAGGCGAATCAGCTCAACTTCCTCGTCACCTACGGTCCGCTGCCCTTCGGCGCGGCGCTGGCGGCGGCGATGGTCGCTCTCGTGGGGCTGTTGCCGGAGACGGCGCTGACCGTGGAACCCGTGCGCGCCGTGCTGGCGCTCGACGGGCTGACGTTCTTCGTGTCGGCGCTGCTGGTCCGCGCGATCCGTCCGCCGGGCGAGGCCGCCCGTGCGCCGGCGGCGCCGTCGTGAGGGTCGCGGCCCGCGTGCCCCCACCGGGGCCCGGGGTACCCCCCAGGGCGCAACCCCCCCGTAACGGGGGGGCCTGAGGCGCTACCCGGGCGACCCCGGGGTTTAGCGCGGGGAACCCGCCGTCACCGCCGGGTATTAAGGGCCCGCCAAAAACTACCGCTGCGACCCCAGCTACTCCTAA
>JAHWKT010000065.1 GCA_019347695.1 Actinomycetota bacterium
CGCTCTTCCGATCTGGCCCGCTGGTTGCGCGGATGGGCCGCGCACGTCTGGCACAGCCCGGCGGGTGCAACCTCGGCAACCGCAGCATCGACATGCACCTGTCGGGGCTCGCGGGCATGGGCGCCGACATCCAGATGGGCCCCGACTGGATCGAGGTGCGCGCGGCGCAGCTGCACGGCACCGACATCGATCTGGAGTACGCGAGCGTCGGTGCGACCGAGAACCTCATGCTCGCCGCCGTGCTGGCCACCGGCACGACGACGATCCGCAACGCCGCCCGTGAGCCGGAGATCGAGGACCTGGCGATCTTCCTGTCGAAGATGGGCGCGGACGTCAACGGGGCGGGCTCGCCGGAGATCGTCATCCGCGGTGTCGACGGGCTCCGCCCGGTCGACCACTGGGTGATCGGTGACCGCATCGAGGCCGGCACCTTCGCGATCGCGGCCGCGGTAACCGGTGGTGAGCTGATGATCCGCGGCGTCGACCCGGCCTTTCTCCAGCTCCCCCTGGCCAAGCTCGCGGCCGCCGGCGTGGAGGTGCGGGAACGACCCGACGGCTTCGTCGTGCGCGTCGACGGCGAGCTGGTGGCCACCGATGTGGCGACGCTGCCGTTCCCCGGCTGCCCCACCGACATGCAGGCGCTGTTCGTCGTGCTGCTGTCACAGGCGCACGGCACGTCGATGGTGACCGAGAACGTCTACGACGACCGCTTCGGGATCGTGCAGCCGCTGCGCGCCATGGGCGCGGAGATCGACCTCACGGGGCATCACGCGATCGTGCGGGGCCCCCGCCGACTGCGGGGGAGTCGCGTCGTGGCGACCGACCTGCGCGCGGGCGCGGCCCTGGTGGTCGCCGGTCTCGTGGCGCGCGGCACCACCATCGTCACCGAACCCCAGCACGTCGACCGAGGGTACGCGAACTTCGCGGCGCGCCTGCGCCAGCTCGGCGGGGACGTCGAGCGCGTGGCGACCCGTGCCGTAGCGGTGTAGGGCACACCGGGCCCCGGCGGTGAGGTCCGAGCCCGCGTCCCGAGACCTCGGCACGTACCGTGGATTCGCCATGGTGCCGTGGTCCGGAACGCGCGCAGTGCTCGACGTCGCCGTCATCTACATCGGTGCGCTGTTCCTCGCGCAGCTGCTGGCGGTGGCGGTCGCAGCCATCGGTGGCGTCGAGCCAGTGCCGTTGGTCGTGCTCGCGGTGGCGTCGCCCATCGCACTGCTGCTCGTGGGCATGGCCTGGCTGTGGTCGCGGTACGGCGCGGCCGCAGGACGGGTGGGCGGTCGCGCGCGGTGGCAGTGGACCGACCTCGGTGTCGGCGCAGCGGTGGGGGTGGCGTGCTTTGTCGGCCAGCAGCTGCTGTTCAGCGCGATCGTCTGGGTACTGACCCGCGCCGGGATCGAGACGCCTCCGCTGCAGGAGACGTTCCGATCGATCGCGGCGAACCCGGCGACGGCGCCGCTGCTGATCGTGGCGGCGGTGCTGGTCGCGCCGGCGGGTGAGGAGCTACTGTTCCGTGGCGTACTGTTCGAGGGGTTGCGTGCGCGGTGGGGGTTCTGGGCGTCCGCGCTCGGGTCGGCTGGGCTGTTCACGCTGGTGCACCTCGGTGACGCGAGTGGCGGGCTGGCCAACGCGATCATCGTGGCGGGGATCCTGCCGCTGGGTCTGATCTTCGCGGCTCTGATGGAGCGCCGGGGCAGCCTGCTGGCCTGTGCGGCTGCGCACGCCACGTACAACCTGGGCGGCGTCGCGTTGCTCATCGCCGCTGCCACCGCCGCCTAGCACACTGCCGCGGCGGGGCGCATCGTCGGGCCGCCGAACGCCGGCGGGTACCCCAGATGGGGGATATCTGCGCCTCAGAAGCCCGCAGCTGCGCCTTTTCGCCAATCTTGTCGACGCGCCGCACACTGGTGACGGGAACAGTAGGGCCTACCAAGAAGATCACTACGGGCTGACGGAACAACACTGCACGTCACGCTTGCAGCGATCCCCACGACACGAGTTCCGGAGAAGCGGGAAAGGCGGAAGACCACCATGGCGGGACAGAGCGGGGCGGCGATGCAGCCGTCGCGAGCGCAGCACGACAACCGGGCATACGCGCCGAGCGTCGTCAGCCACGCGCGATTCAGTGACACACCCGGTCAGCAGCTGCCGGGTCGGCGGCAGCTCGGACCATCCCATGACCTGCACGCCCGGCACGCCGTGGTGTGGGATCGTGATCCCCGGACCGCCATGCGGATCGGCAACGCGTTGCGGCGGCAGGCCCACACGGTGCACGTGGTGCACGAACCGGCAGCGCTGCACCGGTGCCTGCGCCACGACGACCCCGACGTCGTCATCGTGCACCTCGACGAGATCGCCGCGGTGCCGGCCGAGGTGTTCGACACGACCGCACCTCCGATCGTGGGATTCACCACTGCGACGGACCCGATGGCGCGTGCGCGGTTCCTCGACCTCGGCGTCGACGACGTCGTACCCGCTCCGTTGTCGATCCCGGAGCTCGAAGCCCGCGTGCGCGCCGTGCTCTCGCGGACACGTGACGACGGCGCGAGCGTTCCTGACACGCTGTCGTGTGGCAGCCTCGAGCTGGACATGTCGACCTCGCGGGTGCGCGTGCGGGGTGGCTGGGTGGATCTCACCGCCCTCGAGCTGAAGCTGCTGTCCTTCCTGATGCAGCATCCCGCTCGTGCCTTCTCCCGCGAGACGCTGCTCGAGAAGGTGTGGGGCTTCTCCCTGGGTGACACCTCCACGGTGTCGGTCCACATCCGGCGGCTGCGCCTGAAGCTCGAGGAGGAACCGGCTCGCCCCGTGATCATCCGGACCGTCTGGGGTGTGGGGTACTACCTCGAACCGCCCACCGAGTAGGGGGACGGCGGACCGGTCCCGGCGAACGTGCCAGGACCGGTCCGCCGTGCACGCGACCGCCGGACGGGCCAGCTACAATCGCGGCGTAGTCGGCTGGCCGCCCGTGCGGTGCCGTGGGCGCCGGGATCACGACCTTCAACGTGTCGGTTCCACACTGAAGGGCTTTCAAGATGGCGCGATCTGGGTCGACGTTTCCGCAGGTGGACCCGTACGCGGCAGAGCGGGCGCTGGGCGATCCGATGTCGGCGCTCGTCTTCATCAAGGATGTCGCGCTGCTGCTCAAGGACTGCGCGATCGACGCGCGTGTCGCGCGACGTGACAAGTGGGTCATCGCGGCCGTCGCGGCGTACCTGCTCAGCCCTCGCGACCTCATCCCGGACGCGATTGGAGTGCTCGGCCAGATGGATGACATCGGCGTCGCGATCTGGGGTGTGCGGCAGCTGTTGCGGGCCGCCGGTGCCGAGATCGTTCGTGACCTGTGGCGGGGCACCGACGACGGTCTTGCGGTCGTGCTGGGCGCGGCCGGTTTGCCCAGACTTCGGAAGGACAACGCGTGAGCAAAGGAAGCCGCAGGAAGCGTGCGACCCGGCCATGGCAGAACCCCAGTGCGCTGCGCGATGTGAGCGACCTGGTCACCACCTCACGGTTCGACGACGATCTCGAGCTGCCCGGCTACGCGGTGCGGCAGATCGACGGAGCGAGCGCGGCCAAGGAGTACACGTGCCCGGACTGCGGCAACGTCATCGCGGAGGGCGAGGCGCACGTGGTGGTGTGGCCGGTCGGCGACAGTGATCTGCGGCGGCACTGGCACCGCCACTGCTGGCGCATGGAGGTCCGCCGCAGCGACGGCGCCGCGAGCTGACCTGCCGCGGCTCGCGCGGCGGCGTACCATCCTGCTGCCTGCGCCCGTCGTCCGACGGGCGCAGGCCGGTCGTCGCGTCGGCGCGCGTCGATCTGCCGTGTGCCGATCTGTCGTGTCCGTGTCCATCGTCGAACTGAGAGTGTCGTGGCGAACCGCAAGCAGACCAAACATGAACTGAAGGAGCGCAAACGTGCCGCCCGCGAGGCGGCGCGGCGAGCGGAGCGCCGCCGCACCATGGTCACCGCCGGCATCGTCGCGGCGGTGATCGCCATCGGCGGTGCGTTGATCGGGTTCACGATCTTCCAGGACCGCACCGCCGCCGTCGAGCAGCAGCGTGCTGCTGAGCAGGCCGCGAGCGAGGCGGCGCGCGAGGCCAGCGAGGCCGCCGAGCAGACCGCCAACCGTGACGTTGCGTGTGACGCCGAGGCGCCGCCGGAGGCCGGCAACGAGAAGCCGACGTTCGCCGAACCCTCCGATGTGCTCGACACTGGGACCGACTACCGCGCCGTCATCGACACCTCCTGTGGACAGGTCACCATCGACCTCGCCGAGGACGCCGCGCCGGAGACCGTGAACAGCTTCGTGTTCCTTGCGCAGGAGGGCTTCTACGACGGGCTGGAGATCTTCCGCAACGCGGCGTCGATCGGCGCGCTGCAGACAGGCTCGGGCACCAACGACGCCAGCTGGCAGATCGGCTACACGCTGTCCGATGAGCTCGATCTGGCCGCGTCCGAGGGGTACGAGGCGGGCGCGGTGGCCATGGCCAACGCCGGGCCGGACACGAGCGGCAGCCAGTTCTTCTTCGTGTACAACGACAGCTTCGCGCTCGAGCCGACCTTCACGCGGTTCGCGACGGTCACCGACGGCCTCGGCGTGCTCTCCACGATCGGCGACATCGACACCATCGGTCCCAACGGCGAGACGCCTGCCGAGACCGTCTACATCAACAGCGTCGAGATCGTCGACGCCGGGTCGGCGTCCGAGGCGTCGACCCCCTCCACCACCAACGGCTCGAACCACGAGCCGGCCACCGAGGAGTAGCCATGGACGTAGCATGTGACGGTCAGGTCCCGGACGGCTACGGGGATCCCAAGCCCAAGTTCACCGCGCCCGAGCAGGTGTTGCAGGGTTCCGCCGCGAGCGCACAGATCACGACCTCGTGCGGCACCATCGACATCGAGCTGTTCGCCGACGGCGCACCGGTCACGGCGAACAACTTCGCCTTCCTCGCGAGCCGCCAGTTCTACGACGCGACGATCGTGCACCGCGTGATCCCCGGCTTCGTCGTGCAGATGGGCGACCCCACCGGCACCGGCACCGGAGGCCCCGGATACCGGTTCGCCGACGAGCTCGGGCTGGCCCAGCGGCACGGCTACCCCCGGGGCACGGTCGCGATGGCCAACGCCGGTCCGGACACCAACGGCAGCCAGTTCTTCATCTGCCTCGATGATGTGGGACTGCCGCCGCAGTACGCGGTGTTCGGACAGGTCACCGACGGGATGGATGTCGTCGACACGATCGCGGAGCTCCCGACGCGGCAGGAGCGCCCCACCGAGACGGTGTTCGTGGAGCGCGTCGCCCTGCGCTAGCTCCGGCGAGCCGCCGGCGCCGGCGGACGCCTCACGCGGTCCAGCGGGCGAGCGGCGGCGTGGCGTCCGGCCGGCACTCCACCATCCACCCGCGACCGCAGGCAGGACAGCGTACCTGATGAGGACCACGGCTGGATGGGTCTCGGCGGACGGTCACCGTCCGTAGGTGGCAGGGCGTCTGGCTGGCGAACCGATCGTCTTCGATCTGCGCCGGCACGTCGTAGGTGTTGCCCCACGGAAACAGTCCGGTCCGCGAGTAGGGGGACCCGGTCCGTCGGCGTCGCGTGCCTCCATCGACCATCTCAGCCTCCTCGTAGTCGAATCGGGCTACGGCCTGCGTAGCTCTGCCGGGCGTCTTCGTGAGCCCCTGATCCTGCCCGTGGCTTCACCATGTGTTTCGTGATACCGGGGCGCGGCGAACTTTGTGCGACACTGCACTACGTTCAAACAGCAGTAGGCGTACTGTTGCCGCTTGCAATACCTATACCACTCATTCCATACAGGTGTCATATTGGCGGAAAGACTAGTTCGAGTCAAGTCGTCTCGACCGTCACCGCGTGGTGGCCGCACTGAAGGTGTGCACCATGGCGTTGGATGAGCGGAACAGTCGGCCGCTGTACCGGCAGGTTGCGGACGAGCTGCGCGTCAAGATCCAGCAGCGGCAACTCCCGCCGGGTCGCCAGTTGCCGACCGAGGCCACGCTGATGGACAGCTACGGCGTATCGCGCAACACGATCCGCCTGGCCCTGGGGGTGCTGCGCACCGAGGGTCTGGTGGTCACCGGGCAGGGCCGCGGATCATTCGTCGCCGACCTCCCTGTCCGCAGCGACCGCCAGCCAGCGTCGGTGATCCGACAGGTGGTCGCCCACGACAGCAGCGACGCGCTGGGTCCTGAGCTCACCGACACCGGCGATCCCGCGCACGTCGAGATCAGCGTGTCGACAACGCCGGCACCCCCATTCGTCGCGGAACGGCTGGGCCTGACGACCGGTGATCAGGTCGTCGTCCGACACCGGTTGCGCTACCGTGACGCCGCCCCGAGCCACGCCACGGACAGCTTCATGCCCGCCGCCATGGTGGCCGGCACCGAACTCGGCCGCCCCGAGCCGTTGCGGGTCGGGTTGGCACAGCTGCTCGCCGAGCTCGGTCACCCGCTGGCACGGGTCGCCGACGAGGTCGGTGTGCGCATGCCCGCGCCGGTCGAGGCGCAGGAGCTGCAGATCGCCACCGGTGTCCCGCTGCTGTCGGTGCAGCGTACCGCCTTCGACCGCGCCGACGCGCCGGTGCTGACGGTGATCGCGCTGCTGCCCGGAGACCGTCACGCGCTGCGATACGACGCGGCCGTCGGTGTCGTCGGGGAGCGCTCGGACGGCTGAGCCCGCGAGGGCTACTCCTCGTGGTCCTCTTCGATCGTGTCGAGCGGTGGCAAGTCGTCGAGGCTGATGCCTGCCGAGCGCACACCCTTGTCGTACTGGCGCATCCGGCGCGGATAGCCCACGATGCGCGCGTCGTACAGGGGCACGCCGTGCTTGCGCGTGATCGAGCGCGCCTGTTTGTCGTCCTTCACGGGGCGGCGCAGATACTCGCCGTCTGCGGCGACCACCACCATCGTCATCGCGTAGATGGAGGTCGGTGGCTCCGCGTACGCCTCGACGCCCCGCCGGCTGGACATGAACTCCTCGAGCTCGGCCAGCGTCTTGGCGGTGGGACCACCGCTCGCGGGCTTCTTGCCGCGACGCCTGAAGCGGTCGAAAAGACTCACGCGTCGAGTGTAGCGGCGTGCGAACCCAGCGTTGGGTCCTCGACGAGCTCGATGAGCACCCCCATCGCGGACTTCGGGTGGAGGAACGCGATGGTGCAGCCACGTGAGCCGCGCCGCGGGTGGTCGTCGACCAGTCGGATGCCCTGTTGCTTCAGTTCGTCGAGCACGGCGGCGACATCGCGCACGCCATACCCGACGTGATGGATGCCTGGCCCGCCTGTCCGCTGCATGAACCGCGCAACCGGCGAGGCGTCCGACAGGGGTTCGAGTAGCTGGATGTAGCTCTCGCCGACCGACAGCAGCGCCTCGGCCACACCGTCGCGTTCCACCCGCTCGCGGTGCACGACCGTGAGGTCGTACAGGTCCCGGTGGTAGGCGATCGCCTCCTCCAGGTCGGTGACCGCGTACCCGACGTGGTCGATTCGCTCGAGGTGCATGTCCAGCTCCCGCGTGCCAGCGTGCCTTTCACCGTAGACCGGCCGGTCCCAGGTGTCGACCAGGTCGCGCAGCGCGTCCGAATGCCGGCCGGAACCGGGAGACAGGCCCTACACTCCCGGCGAGTGCAGCAGGCAACCACAGGACCGAGAAGGCGACGCGCCGTGCTCCGCGAGTTCCGTGACTTCATCAACAAGGGCAACTTCGTCGACCTCGCGGTCGCGTTCGTCATGGGTGCCGCCTTCACCACCGTGGTGACGGCGTTCACCGAACGCCTCGTGGCCCGCTGATCAGCATGATCGTGCGCCTCGACGGACTGGAGAACTGGGGGGCCTTCGCCGCACTCGGCCAGCCCCGCCACTGACACGCCGCGGGCATGGCACGTGACCTACCGCTGCCGCTACCCGAGGTCGCGCGGTGACCAGCCCGCGAGGCACACTGGCGGTCGGTCCCACACTCGCCCCCACAACAATGAGGAGTCTGCCGTGAACGACGTCGTGATCGTCGGCTACGCCCGCACGCCGATCGGACGGCTGCTGGGTGCGTTCGGTGCGCTGTCGGCCGTGCAGCTCGGTGGCCGGGCGATCGCTGCGGCACTCGAGCGCAGCGGCGTCCCGGCCGAGCAGGTCGACGAGGTGCTGATGGGCCACGTCGTGCAGGCGGGGCAGGGCCAGATCACCGCGCGCCAGGCCGCGCTGGAGGCCGGCCTGGCGATGGACGTGCCCGCCACCACCATCAACAAGGTCTGCCTGTCGGGCACGAGTGCGGTCGCGCTGGCCCACCAGCAGATCCAGCTCGGCGAGGCGGACGTCGTGGTCGCCGGTGGCATGGAATCGATGTCTGGCGGACCGTACCTCGCGCAGAAGGCACGCACCGGCTACCGCATGGGCGACGCGACCCTGGTCGACGCGACCGTCCACGACGGGCTGTGGTGCGCGCTCGACGACGAGCACATGGGCGCCGGTAGCGACCGCATGAACGAGCGCTGCGGCATCAGCCGTCGGGCGCAGGACGAGTGGTCCGCGCGGTCGCACGAGCGCGCCGCCGACGCCTGGAAGAACGGACGGTTCGACGACGAGGTGACCGCGGTCGACGTGCCGCAGCGCAAGGGTGAACCGGTCACGGTCGATACCGACGAAGGCGTGCGGCCCGACGCGACCATCGAGGGGCTCGCCAGGCTGCGTCCGGCGTTCACCGCCGGGGGAACGGTCACCGCGGGCAACGCGAGTCAGGTGTCGGACGGTGCCGCGGCGCTCGTGCTGACCAGCGCCGCGCGCGCCCGCGACCTCGGGCTCACGCCGCTCGGCCGGATCCTCGCGTACGGCACCGTCGCGGGCCCCGATCCCTCGCTGCACCACCAGCCCGCGGAGGCCGTCGCCCGCGCGGCCGCCAAGCTCGACGCCGACCCCGGCGGGTTCGACGTCTACGAGATCAACGAGGCGTTCGCCGCCGTCGCGATCCACTCGACGCAGCTGCTCGGCGTCGACGAGGCGAAGGTCAACCCCAACGGCGGGGCGGTCGCGCTCGGCCACCCCATCGGGTGCACCGGGGCGAGGCTGGTGGGGACCACACTGCTGGAGCTGCGCCGCCGCGGCGGTGGCCACGGCGCGGCGAGCCTGTGCGGCGGTGGCGGGCAGGGCGACGCCCTGATCGTCGAGGTCGCGGCCTAGCGGCGGCCGCGCAGCGCACGCGTCCAGTGGGTGCTGCCAGCGCCGACCTGGTCGCCGATCTCCTCGCCGGCGACCGTCGCGCGCTCGCTCGTGTGCTGACCCGGATCGAGGACGGTGCGGGCGACGTGGTCCGCCCGCTCATCGCCGGGCTGCACCCCCACACCGGGGAGGCGACGCTCGTCGGTGTGACCGGTGCGCCCGGTGCCGGCAAGTCGACGCTGGTCGACGCGTTGATCGGTTCGTGGCGCGCCGCCGGTCAGACCGTGGGGGTGCTGGCGATCGACCCGAGCTCACCGTTCTCCGGCGGCGCGCTGCTGGGCGATCGCGTGCGCATGCAGGACCATGTGCTCGACGAGGGGGTGTTCATCCGGTCGATGGCCAGCCGCGGACAGCTCGGCGGGCTCAGCTGGTCGACCCCCCAGGCGCTGCTCGCGCTGGACGCGGCGGGCTTCGACGTGCTCCTCGTCGAAACCGTGGGCGTCGGCCAGGGCGAGGTCGAGGTCGCCGGACTCGCCGACACGACGGTGGTCGTGGTCGCCCCGGGCATGGGCGACGCCGTGCAGGCGGCGAAGGCAGGCATCCTGGAGGTGGCCGACGTGTTCTGCGTCAACAAGGCGGACCGGCCGGGGGCGTCGCGCACGGCGCGGGAGCTGCGTGAGCTGCAGATGCTGGGCAACCACGACGGTGCCGACACACCGATCGTCCTGACGACCGCGAGCTCGGGCGAGGGCATCGAGGAGCTGCGGACCGCGGTGGCCGATCATCGGACAGCGCTGGAGGCAGGTGACGAGCTCGCCGCCCGCCGGCGGGCCCGCGCCCGTCTGCAGATCCGCGAGCTGGCCCTGGGCACCGTGCGCGCCCGCACCGCCGCGGTGCGTGGCGCGGCCAGCCTCGATGCGCTGGCCGTGGCCGTCGCGGACCGTGAGCTCGACCCCTACAGCGCCGCTGACCGCCTGCTCGACGCGCTCGACGGCGCCTGACGGCCAGCGACCGTTGTGAGCGCCGCGCCGCGCGACCGCATCGACGCGCCCGCCTCACTCGGTGGGTTGCGGTTCGGCCTCGTCCTCCGGCTGCGGCTCGTCGGGCGCTGGGTCTGGTTGTTCGGCGTCCGGTTGCTCGGCGGGTTGTTCGGCGTCCGGTTGCTCGGCGGGTTGTTCGGCGTCCGGCTGCTCGCCGTCGGGCGCCGCCTCGACGGCCGGCGCCTGTGGTTGCGCCGTCGGCTCGTCGGTGGGTGCCGGCGACTGCGTCGCGAGCTGCACGGCGAGCACCCCGACCACGGCGAGCAGCGCGAGGACGACGGCCCACCACAGCAGTCGCGGTCGGCGTCGAGCCGGTGGCGCGACCGGTGGATCGCGGGTGGGCTCCGGTCGGGCGGCGTGCTGGGTGCCCGCCGCTGGACCGGGCAGGAGCCGCGTCTGCGACGGCGACCTGCCGGAGCGCAGCAGCGCCTCGCGCATCTCTGCGGCGTCGGCCGGCCGCTCGTCGGGATCCTTGGCGAGTGCCCGGTGGATCAGCGCGACCAGGTCGGGATCGACGTCGGCGCGCGAGGCGGTCAGCGGCGGGGGCTCGTCCTCACGGTGCGCGAGGGCGAGCCCGACCGCGCTGTCGTGCTCGAACGGCGGATGCCCGGCGAGCATCTCGTAGAGCACGATCGCGGTGGCGTACAGATCGGACCGTGGGGTGGCCCGCTGCCCTCGGACCTGTTCCGGTGACAGGTAGCGCGGTGTGCCGATGACCTGTCCGGCCATGGTCAGTCCGACCGTCGCATCGCGCGTCGCCTTGGCGATGCCGAAGTCGGCGAGCTTGACGCCGGGCAGCTCGTCGGGCCGCGACGGCACCACTCCATCGGGGAGCAGGATGTTGGCCGGCTTGACGTCACGGTGCACGAGCCCGCGGCGGTGCGCGGCGTGCAGTGCCGCGAGCACCTGGCTGCCGACCGCCACGACCTGCGGGGTGGTCAGGCGCTCGCCGTCGTGCAGGACGTCCTCGAGCGTGCCGCCGCGCACGAGCTCCATGACGATGAACGGTTGATCGTCGCCCGACGACACGTCGTACACCGCGACCGCGTGCGGGTGGGTCAGGCTCGCGGCCGCGCGTGCCTCGGCCGCGAACCGCTGGCGCGCCGTCGCCTCGCCGTCGACGCGCAGCAGCTTGACGGCGACCGATCGATCGAGCAGGGCGTCATGCGCCTCGTAGACCGTCGCCATACCGCCCTGGCCGAGCGGTTGTCCCAGTTCGTACCGACCGGCGAGCACTGTGGATGCCACGGCGCAATCCTACAGGTCACCGGTGTCCGCGAGACGCCACGCCGCACCTGTTCGGCTGCCCGGCGCGCGGACCTATGCGGTGGCCGGGCCGAGCGCCACCAGTGCCCGCAGGTCGTCCTCGCTGAGCAGCCCGGGGATCAGCGTCCGGTCGAACGAGATCGTCGGCACCCCACCCACGCCCTCGCGCCGGTGGGCGGCGAACCGCTGCCGGATCGACAGCAGCGCCACACGATCGGTGACC
Organism: Actinomycetota bacterium; assembly: GCA_019347695.1. Taxonomy (GTDB): domain Bacteria; phylum Actinomycetota; class Nitriliruptoria; order Euzebyales; family JAHELV01; genus JAHELV01. The sequence goes on from JAHWKT010000065.1 coordinate 11,689, forward strand.
GCCCGGTCGACCTCGGCGGGCGGCAGGTCGACGTCGGCGGCGAGGTCGCGCAGGAGCGTGTGATCGGAGATGTCGGCGCCCTGGTCCCAGTAGGCGCGGTAACAGCGCCGCCGCCAGGCGGTATCCCGCCCGTGCTGGCGTGCGACGTCCTCGACGAGGTGTGCACCGGCGGTGGGTGGCACGAGCCGGGGGCGGCGCAGCACGATTCCCTCGGCGTCCGCCTGTGTCGCGACCACCGCCAGCTCCGCGAGCAGGTCGACGGTGATCGGCAGCGACGTCGCGAGACCGACCACCTCGGTCCCGACGATCTGTACCGGCAGCCCGTCGCCGACGAGCCGCTCCACGCGGGCGACCGCCACCGCCGAGGCCGGTGAGGTGTAGTCGTGGAACAAGGTCAGCATCGTCCGGCACCACGCTGGGGACGCACCTCAGACCACCCGACGCACGACCGCCATGTCCTGCTCGCCATCGCCCGCCTCGACCGCGGCCGCGAAATGCGCCGCGACCGCACCGGCGACCCGCATCCGCAGCTCGCCGCCTGCCGCCTCGAGCACCAGGCGAACGTCCTTGCTGGCCAGACGGGCGGGAAACGACGTCGGGTACTCGTCGTCGATCATCAGGGCACCCTTGATCTGGGCGTACGGCGCGCCGACGGTGCCGCCGTCGATCGCGTCGAGGAACGACCGGGGGTCGAGCTCGAGGTGGTCGGCCAGCGCGATCGATTCGGCCAGCGCGCCGGTCAGCGCGGCGATCCAGTTGTTGATCACCAGCTTCAGGCGGCTCGCCTGCCCCGGCGTGTCGAGCCACAGCGTCCGCGAGCCGACCACGTCGAAGACCGGCTGCACGCGCTCGCGGACGTCGCCCGCACCCGCCGCCAGCACCACGAGCTCGCCCGCCTCCGCGGGCTGGCGGGTCCCCAGCACCGGCGCGTCGACGTAGACGACACCGAGTTCGTCGGCGCGCTGGGCGAGGTCGGCGGACCAGGCCACGCCGACCGTGCTCATCTGCAGCCACACGGCGGCACCGTCCAGGCGGTCGCCCGCGGCTGCGATCACTGCATCGACCGCGGGGCCGTCGCTGAGCATCGTGATGACGACGGCGGCGTCGTGGACGGCGCCGCCGGGCGTGTCGCCGACCGTCACCCCCGCCTCGGCGAGCACCGCCGCCTTCTCCCGCGTGCGGTTCCACACCCGTACGTCGTGACCGGCGTCGGCCAGGTTGCGTGCCATCGGCGCGCCCATGATGCCGGTGCCCAGGACCGCGATCGTCGTCATGTCCCTGTGTCCTTCCGTTGTCGCCATCCGATGGTCGCCCGTCACAGCCGGTCGAGCAACCGGTCGAGGTCGCGGTCCTCGTGGTACACGCCGAACCCGATCCGCACCCGCGAGCCGCGGTGGTCGGCGACGACGTTGCGTCGTGCGAGCGCGGCCGTGACCTCGGCGGCGTGCGGGACGTCGAACGCCAGCAGATGGCCGTGACGGCGACGTCCGCTCGGCACGACGACCGGTGCGCGCGTGCCCAGCGTGGTCGGCCGCGCGTCGGCCAGCGCGGCGAGGAAGCGATCCTGCAGCCGGCGGACGTGGTCGTGGATCGCGTCGACGACGACACCCTCCGCGTCGAGCCACCGTTGCACCGCGTTGAAGCGATACAGCGCCGTCGGATCGAAGGTGGCACCCATGAACCGCTGTCCGGCGTCGGCGTAGGTGATCCGCGCGTCGGCGCTGGCGCCCAGGGCTGAGAAGTCGGCGAACCACCCGGTGTCGCGCGGGCGGGGCCCGTAGCCGGGTGGGCAGTGCGCGAAGCACGCCCCCTCCCCAGCCATGGCGTACTTGTATCCACCGGCGAGGTAGAAGACGCGATCAGCGACCGTGCTGAGATCGGTCGGGACGGCCATGAACCCGTGGTAGCCGTCGATCACCACGAACGGCCGCCGGTCGGGAACGGCGTCGACTACCGTCGGCAGGTCGACGACCACCCCCGACTCGAACAACACGTGGCTGAAGAACAGCAGGTCGTAGTCGCCGGCAGCCGCCGCGTCGGCCAGGCGCGTGGTCAGCGTCGCCGCCGGCGTGACCGCGATCCGTCGGACCTGCACGAGGCCGTCCTCGGCCAGGCGCCGCACCTGCCGCTCGAAGCTGATGAACTCCCCGGCCGTCGTCAGGATGCGCACGGGCGCGTCGAGACACGACAGGATCCGCATCACCAGCTCGTGGGTGTTGGGGGCGATCACCACGTCGGCGGGATCGGGCAGACCCAGCCGGTGCGCGATCCACCGGCGGGTCTCCGGCAGCACGTCGTCGAACACGTGGATCCACTTGCGGTCCATCATCGTCGCCGCGTCGTGCCACGCGTCCAGCTGGGCGGCCAGCGTCACGTCCGGCCACGGATGATGGCTGTGCGCCGCGACGTGCAGCCGCTCGGGGTCTGCGCCCAGGAACCGGGAGAACCCCGCGGTGAGGTGCGGCGTCGTCATCCGCCGCTCCCGTGCTCCCAGCGGAACCCGAGCTGGCGGCGGACGGGCTCCGGCAGCTCCGGCAGCGCCGAGCGGGGGATGCAGAAGGTCGGCAGCGAGAACAGGTCACCGAACGCGCGGTGCCGCTCGGCGGCCTTCTGCAGGTACACGTGGCCCGAGGTGCCGCCGGTGCCGACCTTGTCGCCGATCATGCGCTGGACCAGCAGCGCGTGCCGGTACCGCCACGCGGTGAACCCCTCGTCGATGTCCACCAGCGCCACCAGCAGCTGGAACGGCAGGTGAAAGATCGGCTCGTCGCGGTAGAGCGTGATGAGCAGCGCCGCCAGGAACGCGTCGTACGACAGCCGGCGCAGCCCGCGCGCGTGCAGCTGCGCGTAGCGGTCGCGGTCGAACAGCGCGGCGAACCCGTCGATCGTCTCGTCGTGGCTCGCGAGCTCCTCGGCGCGTGCCTCGTCGTCGAGGTTCGGGTTGCGCTCGATGATGGTCCGCTCGCGGTCGAGCATGTCGTTGACCGCCCCCCGGTAGGCGGTCCAGAAGTCGAAGTCGCCGAAGCGCAGGAACGGCGTGCGCGCGAGCCACCGGTCGACGTGCTCGAGCAGCGAGGGTTCGCGCTCGGCCTGCAGCACGCGTGCCCGGTCGTCGTCCGTCAGGCGCGCATGGTACGGCGCCCCCTTGATGCGCAGACGGGTCGTCGGCTCCACGCCCAACCGGTTCTCGATCACGCGGAACTGCGCGCTCTGGAACCCCGACGCCGGCACCAGCGCGTCGCGGAAGTCGAGGAAGTCCAGCGGCGTCATGGTCTCGAGCACCTCGAGCTGGCCGCGCAGCAGCGGTTGGATGGCCACCACCCGCCGGAGGCGGGCCACCGCGCGGCTCAGATCTCGGGCCGGCACGGTGTCGGCGCCCATCGTCGCGTTGACGGCCTCGAGCTCCCACAGGATCTGCTTGAACCACAGCTCGAACGCCTGGTGGACGATGATGAACAGCATCTCGTCGTGCGCGGGTCCGTCGTCGAGCGAGCTGACGGGATGTTGCGCGTCGAGCAGGCGGTCCAGCGCCAGATAGTCCGCGTAGTACCGGGCATCCGCCACCGTCATCACCTCCATCGACCGATCGGGCGTCGGGCGGACGATGCTACCGGCCGCCCCCGTGGGCGGGTGCCACCGGTCGCGCAGCTCGCGCTGGCGGCCGCGGCTGAGCGGCGAGACATCGACGCACCTGGGATACTTCGTGGGACCTGGTCCACGCGGCACGCTTCTGCCCGGCTGCGCCGGGCGAAAGGCATTGGCGGATACATCCGCCAGCCCAGGTGGATCCGCACCGTCGGACCGGAGACGATGCCCGTGCACCCGTTCCTCGACGCACCGCTGCCGCTCGCGATCGCGCATCGCGGCGGCTCGGTCAACGGCACCGAGAACACGATCGCGTCGTTCGGGCGTGCGGTCGAGCTGGGCTACCGCTACCTGGAGACCGACGTCCGGGTGACCGCCGACGGCGAGCTCGTCGTGTTCCACGACGGCACCGTCGAGCGGGTGGCGGGCGTGGAGGGTCGGGTGCAGGACCTCACGTGGCGCGAGCTGTCGGAGCTGCGGATCGGCGGGCGCGAGCCCGTGCCGCGCCTGGTCGAGGTGCTCAAGACCTTCCCCGATGCGCGTCTGCTCATCGACCCGAAGTGTGATGCCGCCGTCGACCCGTTGATCGGGTGCCTGCGCGACCACGACGCGCTCGACCGCGTGTGCGTGGGATCGTTCTCGGATCGCCGCCTGGCGCGGATGCGCGCGGCGTTCGGCAGCGCGATCTGCACGTCGATGGGCCCGCGCGAGCTGCTGGCGTTGCGACTCGCGGCGTGGCGCTGGGCACCAGGATCGGCGGTGCCGACCGCGCCCGCCTGCGTGCAGATGCCGGTGCGGTACGGGCCGATCGTGTTCGCCGAACCGCGGTGCATCGCCTACGCCCAGGCACGTGGACTGCAGGTCCACGTGTGGACCGTCAACGACCGACCCACCATGCAACGGCTGCTCGACCTCGGCGTGGACGGGCTCATCACCGACGAGATCACGACGTTGCGCGCACTGCTCGAGGCTCGCGGCGCCTGGCATGGCTGAGCCGGGGTCCGACCGGCGGGAGCAGCGGGCGTGGTACGTCTACGACTGGGCCAACTCGGCGTTCCAGACGACCGTGCTGACCGTGTTCCTCGGTCCGTACCTCACCGCGCTGGCGGAGGCCGCGGCGGTCGACGGGTTCGTGCGTCCGCTCGGCATCCCGGTGCGTGTCGCGGCCTACTACCCCTACCTCGTGTCGCTGTCGGCGCTGCTGCAGGTCGTCACCATGCCGCTCGTCGGCGCGCTCGTCGACCGCACGGGACAGCGGCGGCTGCTGCTCGGGCTGCTGGGCTACCTCGGCGGGGGACTGCTGCTCGCCGCCAACCTGGTGCTGCTGCAGCAGGCGCAGGCCGGCCGCCTCGGCGTCGACGTCGCGACGGCGGTGCGGATCAGCATCGTGTCGGCCGGCGGATGGTGGGCGCTGTTCACGCTGGTGCCGCTGACCGGCCTACGCGACGTCGCACCACGGGTGCCCGCGGCCGGCGGTCCGTTCGCGCAGTTCGCGACGACGCTGCGCCGGCTGCGCCGCGCGCCGGCAACGCTGACGTTCCTGGCGGCCTACCTGCTGTACGGCGCGGAGGCCGAGTACTTCAGCGCCTACGAGATCTCGGATCGTGGCACCAGCTGGATCGGCGCCCTGCTGTTCGGGCTGGCCGTCCAGGTGAGCGGCAGCTACCGCATCGCGATCCTGTCGCTGGTGGTGTTCTTCGCGCCCGGGTTCGTGCTGCTGTGGCGAGCCGACATCCGGGTGGCGGCGGCCGAGGCCGGCAACGCCGCACCCGCGCGGGTGTGAGCGGGCGGGCCGGCACGGGCACCGCGGTGGGCCTCGACGGCACCCGCGACGGCTGGATCGCGGTCGTGCTGCGCGACGATCGGGTGGCCGCGGTGACCGTCGTGCCCGACCTCGCCACCGCGGTGGACCGGTTCGGTGACGTGCCGACCGCGGTCGACATCCCCATCGGGCTGGTCGACGAGCCGCGCCGTGCCGCCGATGTCGCGGCGCGCACGCAGCTGTCGCACACGGCATCGTCGGTGTTCCCGGCACCGGCCCGGTCGGTCGTCGACGCCTTCCGGGCCGGATCCGTGGCCGATCACGCCGCCGCGAACGCGCTGTCGCGTCGTGTCGCCGGCGCCGGGCTGTCCCGGCAGACATGGGCGATCGTGCCGAAGATCGCCGAGACCGACGCGTTGATCGAACGCGGCGTCGAGCTGCACGAGGTGCATCCCGAGCTGTCGTTCCACCTCCTCGCCGGTCGGCCGCTGGCCGGCAAACGGACCTGGAACGGCGTGATGGCGCGACTCGCGCTGTTGCGGAGCGTGGGCGTCGAGCTGCCAGCGGCGATCGACGGCGGCCACCGCGCGGCGCCCGACGACATCTTCGACGCGGCCGTCGCCGCGTGGACGGCCGCCGGTCTGCACCACCCGGCCGGCCTGCGCAGCCATCCTCCGCGGCCGCAGCAGCACGATCGGGGACGCCCGATCGCGATCTGGACGCGTCCCGGGGGCGGGCCATGGTCGCACCGTGCCACCCGCGGTGACC
>JAHWKT010000066.1:0-15342 GCA_019347695.1 Actinomycetota bacterium
CTGGGTGATCGCGGATTCCCGGTCGAGCGCCTCGTCGGCCTGCTCGAGCGCGGCCTGTTGCTCCTCGAAGGTCAGTGGCTGGTCGTGGTGTGCGCCGAGGTAGGCGTCGATCACGGTCTCGTTGCGGCCGATGGACTCGTGCGGGCCCTCGGCGATGATGCTCCCCTCGCCCATCACCACCACCCAGTCGCTGATGTCGCGGACCATGTCCATGTCGTGCTCGACGAACATCACGGTGGTGCCCTCTTCCACCACTTCGCGGACATGGCCGAGCAGCGACTGCTTGAGCACAGGGTTGACGCCTGCGGTCGGTTCGTCGAGCAGCACCATCTCGGGGCTGCTCATCAAGGCGCGGGCCATCTCGAGCAGCTTCCGCTGTCCACCGGAGAGCTCCCCGGCGAAGTCGTTGCGCATGTGGGCCATGCTGAAGCGCTCGAGCAACTGGTCGGCGCGCTCCTCGATCGATCGCTCCTGCTCACGCCACAATGGGGGTATCAGCGCCCGCCACATGCTCTCGCCACGCTGACCGGTCGCCCCCAGCTTCATGTTCTGCATGACCGTCAGCCGCGCCAGCGCCTTCGTCAGCTGGAACGTGCGCACCATGCCGCGCCGGGCGATCGTGTGCGCCGGCTGTCCGGACAGCGAGCCGTCGTTGAAGGCCCACGCGCCCGAGTCGGGGGTATCGAAGCCGCTGATCAGGTTGAAGAAGGTCGTCTTTCCCGCACCGTTCGGACCGATCAGCGCGGTGATGACGTCGCGTTGCACCTCCAGGTGGTCGACGTCGACGGCCTTGAGTCCTCCGAAGCTCTTCGAGATGTTGTCGACCTTCAGGATGGGGTCGGGTTTGGGACTGCCCGGCTCCGGCGCGACATCGGTCAGGGGGCTGCCGGCCACGGCATCAGCGTTCAAGGGCGAGCTCCCTTCGGTCGCCGAAGATGCCCTGCGGTCTGAAGATCATCAGCAGCATCAGGCCCAGTCCCACCAGCATGAACCGCACGGCCCCCACCTGCACGCCGTCCATCAGCCACGACGGGATGACGCCGGAGCTGACCCCCTGCCGCAGGAACGCGTCGGTCGCCGACAGCAGCGCCCAGAACAGCATCGACCCGATGATCGGACCGATGACCGTGGCCGCACCGCCAAGGATGAGCGCGGTGAAGATGAAGAACGTGACCGGTGGCGAGTAGGTGTCGGGCTGCACCGCCTGCTGGCTGGTGGCGAGGATGAACCCGCCGAACCCGCCCATCACGCCGCCGAGCACGAGGCTCTGCATCTTGTAGCCGAAGACGTTCTTGCCGAGGCTGCGGGCGGCGTCCTCGTCCTCGCGGATCGCCTTGAGCACGCGGCCCCACGGGCTGCGCGCCAACAGCCACAGTCCGACCGCCAGCAGCGCAGCGAGCGTCCAACCGACGGTCAGCAGCCACATCTGGCGCTCGCTGAAGTCGATGGGGCCGAGGGCGTAGGTCGCCGGAGGGTACGGGTTGATGGCATAGAAGTCGCGCGCGAACCCCTGGAGGCCGAACGACCCACCGGTCACCTCGCGGAACGTGACGGCGCGGAAAAGGAAGCGCATGATCTCGGCGGCGACGATCGTCACGATCGCAAGGTAGTCCGCGCGCAGCCGCAGCGTCGGGAGGCCCAGCAACAGCGCGTAGACGATGGACGCCAGGATGCCGACCACGAGGCCGGCCCAGAACGACAACCCGAAGAACGTCACGGTGATCGCCACGCCGTAGGCCCCCACCATCAGGAAGCCGATGTGGCCGAAGTTGAGCAGGCCCGTGTAGCCGAAATGCAGGTTGAGCCCGATCGCCGCGACGGCGAAGTACACCGCGTCGGTACCCAGCGCAGCTTCGAGGAACCGGTCGAGAATGAGTCCAAAGTCCATGGGTGTTCTCCTACCCGATCCGTTCCCGCCGACCGAGAATGCCCTGCGGGCGAACGAGCAGTACGAGGATCAGCACGACGAACGCACCGACGTTCTTCGTCTCGGCGGGTAAGAACAACGCCCACAACTGGACGAACAACCCGACCACGAGGCTGCCGACCAGCGCCCCGTAGGCGGTGCCGAGTCCGCCGAGGATCACACCGGCGAACATCAGCAGCAGCATTGTGAAGCCCATGTCCCAGGTGACCTGCTCGCCGAGCCCGAGGAACATCCCGCCGAGGGTCGCCAGCGCACCCGCCAGCACCCAGACGAACAGGATGACGCGCTGGACGTCGATGCCTGACGACGCTGCCAGATCGCGGTTGTCGGCCACGGCGCGCATGGCCTTACCGATCTTGGTCTTCTGCAGTATGAGCCCCACCGCGATGAGGACGATGATCGACACCGCGACCATGATCAGGTCCTTCGGTGCGATGCGGATCGGTCCGAGATCGATGCCGGCCTGGATCGCGTACTGCCGGTAGGGCCGGCTGCGACCGCCGAACTGGTAGAGCATGGCGTAGCGCAAGAACAGCGAGAGACCGACGGACACGACCAGCATCGCGATCAGCGAGGTGCCGCGTCGGCGCAGCGGCCGCCACAGCCCGAGGTCCACGAGCCCGCTGAACGCCGCGCCCACGACCAGCGCGAGCAGTAGGGCGGGGATCAGGTGCATGCCCAGCGTGGCGTTGAAGAACCACGCCAGGATCGCGCCGAACGACACCAGTTCGCCGTGTGCGAAGTTGACCAGGCCCGTCGTGCCGAACACGAGCGACAGGCCGATCGCGGCCATCGCGATGATGAGCCCGAACTTGACGCCTTCGACGGACAGCTGGAGGAACTCGCGCAGGAGTCCCCGGGTCACGCTGCTCGACTCGCCGAGCCGGAACAGCAGCGGACGCGTTTGATTTGGTGCGATGGTGAACGTCAGGATGTTCGCGTCCTCGGCCTCGCTGGTCAGCGTGGCGCCCTCCGGGAGCGTGTCCAGCAGCAGCTCCGCCTCGTACTGGCCAGGGCCGGGCAACCCGAACTCGAACCGGCCGTCGGCGTCGGTTTCGGCCGTGCCGACCTCCTGCCCGTCGGTCCGGATGACGATCTGCGCGCCTTCGACCGGGACGTCCTCCTCGCCTTCCTCGCCGGGCCGCCGCAGGAAGCCGAACACCGTCTCCGACGGCTCTTCGACTCCTGGTTCGGTCGCCGCCTCGGACGCCTCCGCCGCCGCCTCCGACGGTACCGCCGTCTGTGCGATGGCCGGACCCGCCAGAAGGAGGAGCAGCAGGCTCGACAGTGCAACCACGGAACGCCGAACCCACCGTGCCCGCATGGGCGCTCCTCTCGTCAGTGCCCGAACGCGCGACCGGAGTCGGCGGTTCGATGTCCGAACGGCATAGTAACGGACGGCGCAAGGGCGATGACCGTCACCGCACCTCATGACGTCGCGTACCGCTCGATCACCTGACCCGCGACGACGCGCATCGTCACGCGCCGCTGCATCGCCGTCCGCTGGATCCACCGGAACGCCGCGGCCTCGGTCATGCCCTCGTGCTCCTGCAGCAGGCCCTTCGCGCGATCGACGGCCTTGCGTGACTCCAACCGGTCCGACAGCGTGCCGACCTCGTGCTCCAGGCCCTGCAGATCGCGGAACCGTCCGCAGGCGATCTCGATCGCGGGCAGCAGATCATGCTTCTGGAACGGCTTGACCAGATACGCCAGCGCACCCGCCTCGCGCGCCCGCTCGACCAGCTCGCGCTGGCTGAACGCGGTCAACATCAGCACCGCGGACAGCCGTTCGGTCGTGATCTGCTGCGCGGCGTCGATCCCGTCCATGACCGGCATCTTGACATCGAGGATCGCAAGATCGGGACGCAGCTCCCGGGCCTTGCGGACCGCCGTGGCGCCATCGGACACCTCCGCGACGACCTCGAAGCCCTCCTCGGTCAGCATCTCCTTGAGGTCCAAGCGGATCAGCGCCTCGTCCTCGGCGACGAGGACGCGGACGGACTGGTCTCCATGCGCGTCGTCGATGTCCAGCGCCCCACCTGCTTTCGTCATGCCACGCGCACGCGCAGCACCGGCGCGGTCCTGCCATGCATCGACGTGGCTGTGTGCTCATACCTCGACGCGACGCTGACCGATGGCCGTCATCGCATGACAAAGTGTATGCACAGATCGCCTCGCGTCGAGCAAGAGCTCGCGCCAGGTGCTCCGGGAGGGACTCGAACCCTCACACCCGTGGGTACAGCATTTTGAGTGCTGCGCGTCTGCCTGTTCCGCCACCGGAGCGCTGATCGCCGGCGTGACGCTGCACAGCATACGCCGGCGCGTCCTGGTGCGGCGCGTGTGTACGGTGGCGCGTCCGGCCACACTGCCGGACGTATCCGCTGCAGTCGAGCGCGCTGCGACGCGCACCACCGCAAGAAAGGTCGATGGGACATGCATGTGGCCATCACGGGCGCCCGCGGCATGATCGGTGGCGCCCTCGCCGAGTCGCTGCGCGACCACGGTCACCGGGTCACCGGTGTGACGCGGTCCCAGCCGGGATCCGACGAGCTGCAGTGGGCACCCAGCGAGGGACGCATCGACACCGACGGCCTGCGTGGCGTCGACGCCGTCGTGCACCTGGCAGGCGAGAAGATCGGCTTCGCGTCCTGGTCGCCCCGGGCGATCGCCGATGCCCGGTGGACCGCCGACACCAGGCGGGAGATCTTGCACAGCCGCGTGCAGGGCACGACGCTGCTCGCTGAGACGCTGGCCGATATGGACGACGGACCGAGGACCCTCGTGTCGGCGTCGGCGATCGGCTACTACGGCGACCGCGGTGACGAGACGCTCACCGAATCGAGTGACTCGGGCGATCTGTTCCTGTCCGAAGTGTGCCGTGCCTGGGAGGCCAGCGCGCAACCGGCCCGCGACGCCGGGCTGCGGGTCGTCCACCCTAGGATCGGGATCGTCCAGACGCCCAGGGACGGCGCGCTCCAGCGCTCGTTACCGCTGTTCAGGGCTGGCCTTGGCGGACCGTTCGGATCGGGACGTCAGTGGTGGAGCTGGGTGATGCTCACGGATGTCATCGGCGTGCTGCACCACGCAGTGACGAGTGACGATGTCGTCGGGCCGATCAACGTGACCGCACCAGAACCCGTGACGAACGGCCAGTGGACGAAGGCTCTGGGTCGGGTGCTCGGCCGTCCCACAATGATTCCGGTCCCGAGATTCGGCCCTCGGCTGGTCTTCGGCGAGATGGCGGACGAGCTCATCTATGTGAGCGCGCGAGTCCTGCCAGAAGCCACGCTCGACAGCGGCTACCGGTTCCGGTACACGGATCTGGAGGCAGGACTACGCTCGGTGCTGTGATCGGCCCGACACACCTACGGCAACACGGGAGGCCTGAGCACATGGACGATCGCCCGGTGATCATCGTCGGCGCGGGGCTCGCCGGGCTGCGCTGTGCCGGGCTGCTCGGTGCGCGCGGCATCCCGTGGCTCCTGCTGGAGTCGCAGGACGGTCCGGGCGGCCGGGTCCGCACCGACTATGTCGACGGCTTCCAGCTCGACCGCGGCTTCCAGGTGCTGCTCACCGCGTATCCCCAGGCGAAGGCCGCGCTGGACTACGACGCACTCGACCTGCGCGCGTTCGAGCCGGGTGCGCTGGTCAAGCTGCCCACGGGATTCCACCGGGTCAGCGATCCCCGCCGGCGTCCGACGTCGGTGCTGTCGACGCTGCGGGCTCCGATCGGCGGTCTGGGCGACAAGCTGCGCGTCGCCCGCCTGCGCCGACGGCTGCGACGCCTGTCGACCGAGGAGGTGTGGCGGCGTCCCGAGCGAACCACCCGCGAGGCGTTGGCGGCGTACGGCTTCGGCACGCAGATGGTCGAGCGCTTCTGGCGACCGCTGCTGGCCGGCATCCAGCTCGATCCGTCGTTGACGACCTCGAGCCGGCTGTTCGACTTCGTGGTCAAGATGCTCGCCGCCGGCGACAACGCGCTGCCCGCTGCGGGGATCCAGGCGATCCCCGACCAACTGGCCGCCGACTTGACCGGCGGCCGGGTGCGCTACGGAACCACGGTCGTCGCCGTCGACGCCGACGGCGTCTGGCTCGAGGACGGCGAGCACGTCCGCGGGCGCCACGTCGTGGTCGCGACCGACGGTCCGACGGCGAGCCGGCTGGTTCCGCAGGTGCCGATGGCGCCCTCGAACCCCGTCCGATGCCTGTACTTCGCCGCCGAGCGCACACCGCTCGACGAGCCGATCCTGGTGCTCAACGGCGAGGGCGACGGCCCCGTCAACAACCTCTGCGTGCCCAGCGTCGTCGCGCCTGGCTACGCACCCGCCGGCGTCAACCTGGTGTCGGTCACGGTGCTCGGCGCCGGCGGCGATCCACTGGCGGGAGATGCGGCCACGACCGGCACCGGCGGCCACGGCACAAACCAGCTCGAGTCCGCCGTCCGCGATCAACTCCGCCGGTGGTTCGGCCGTCGCGTGGACACCTGGCGGCTGCTGCGACGCTACGACATCGCCCACGCGCAGCCACGCCAGCGGCCGCCGGCACTGGCGACCCCCGCACGGTCGATCGAGTTCGACGGCGTGTTCTGCTGTGGCGACCATCGCGACAACGCGTCGATCAACGGCGCACTGCAGTCGGGGGCGCGCACGGCCGACGCGGTCGCGGCGACGACGGAGGCGTGACGCGCGCGGCCGTGCCGGCGCCCCGGCGAAGGTCGACCTGTCCGACCGGCCTGCTGGCATCACAGCGCGCGATGCGGCAGGCTGTCGTCACGTCTTCTTGCTGGAGGATGTCATGCGCAACGACGCGCTGACCCGCAAGCACGCAAGGGTCCTGCAGGCCGCCGCAGCCGCGGAGGCGGCGGACGAAAGCCCATCGATCGTCTCGATCGCCGCACGCGTGCCCCTGCGAGCCGATCTGGTCGAGATCATCGCGGCCGATCTGTCGACCCGGGGGTTGCTCGCGTGTTCGGGCGAGTTCCCGATCGACGACGACCCGCAGCTGCCGGGACCCGTGTTTCGCGTGACCGGCGACGGTCAGCGTGCGCTCTCTGAGCTCGCCGGCGCGCGGTAACCGCGCCGGCAGCCCTGCGCGAGCGCAGCGACCAACCGCTTCACCGCGACCGGTCCCCCATCGGCCGCCGCGCGCACCGCGGCGGACCCGACGATGACGCCGTCGGCGAACCCGGCGACCGCCGCAGCGTGGTCGGCGGTCGACACGCCGATGCCCACGCACACAGGACGATCGGTGACCGCACGCAACCGGGAGACCAGCGGCTCGGCCCGCTGTGACAGCGACTCGCGGGTGCCGGTGACACCGAGCGTCGACGTCGCGTACACGAACCCGGTGCTGGCGTCAGCGGCGGACGCCAGATGGGCGTCGTCGGACGTCGACGCGGCCAGGAAGACGCTGGCAAGGCCGACGTCTGCCGCGACACGCAGCCACGGCGCGCTCTCCGCCACGGGCAGGTCCGGCACGATCGCACCCGACAGACCGGCATCGGCAGCCGCCCGCGCGAAGCCGGCGAGCCTGTCCGGCGCGCGATAGTGCCAGCAGATGTTGTAGTAGGTCATCACCAGCGAGGGGATGTCGAGGTTGGCATCGAGCTGCGCGCACATCTCGATGTCGTCGTGCGGCGTGTAGCCGGCGTCCATCGCCACCTGGTTGGCCTGCTGGATGACGGGGCCGTCCATCAATGGGTCGGAGTAGGGGAAGCCGACCTCGAGCAGGTCGGCACCCGCCTCGGCCGCGGCCTCCAGACAGGCGCGCGAGGTGTCCATGTCGGGGAAGCCCGCCGGCAGATACACCACGAGCGCCGCCCTCCCCTCCCCATTCGCCTCGCGTATGGCCTCACTCACCCTACTCATCCCTCCTCACCGCCCGTACTCGAGCTGGCTGCACGCTGAGGGGAGTCGGATGTTCGTGCGGAGGACCTTGGAGGGTGGGCGGGTGAGCGGTCCGGAGCATGGACATCCGACTCCCCGTCGCTCGGCGTGACCATCTCGAGCACGTGCGACACCTCGTCGACGTCCTTGTCGCCGCGGCCGGAGAGGTTGACGACGATGATCCCGTCGGGACCCAGCTCCCGCGCGAGCTCGACCGCCGGGACCACGGCGTGCGCGGACTCCAGCGCCGGGATGATGCCCTCCAGCTCACACAGTAGCCGGAAGCCCTCGAGTGCCTGCGCATCGGTCGCGGCGCGGTACTCGGCCCGCCCTGTGTCGCGCAGCCACGCGTGCTCGGGCCCCACGCCCGGGTAGTCCAGTCCCGCGGAGATCGAGTGCGTGGGATGCACCTGCCCGTAGTCGTCCTGCAGCACGTAGGACCGCGCGCCGTGCAGGATGCCCTCGGTCCCGGCGACCAGCGTCGCCGAGTGCTGATCGGTGTCGAGCCCATGACCGCCGGCCTCCACGCCGATCAGGCGCACCGTCTCGTCGGTGATGAACCGGTGGAACATGCCCATCGCGTTCGACCCGCCGCCGACGCACGCCATCACCGCGTCCGGCAGGCGACCCTCCCGCTCGAGCAGCTCGCCGCGCACCTCCTCGCCGATCACCTTGACGAACTCCCGCACGATCATGGGGAACGGGTGTGGGCCGACGACCGAGCCGAGCAGGTAGTGGGTCGTCTCGACGTTGGTGACCCAGTCGCGCATGGTCTCGTTGATCGCGTCCTTGAGCGTGCGGGTGCCGGTCGTGACCGGGGTCACCTCGGCGCCCATCAGCTGCATGCGCACGACGTTGAGGCGCTGCCGGCGGCAGTCCTCCTCGCCCATGTAGACGCGGCACTCCATGCCGAGCAGCGCCGCGATCGTGGCCGTCGCAACGCCGTGCTGACCGGCACCGGTCTCGGCGATCAGCCGTCGCTTGTCCATCCGTTGCGCGAGCAGACCCTGACCGAGCACGTTGCACAGCTTGTGGCTGCCCGTGTGCGCCAGGTCCTCGCGCTTGAGGTAGATGCGCGCCCCGCCCGCGTGCGCGGTCAGGTGTTCGGCCAGGTACAGCTTGGTGGGGCGGCCCCCGTAGTCGCGTCGCAGCGCGTCCATCTGGGCGGCGAACGTCTCATCGGCCTGCGCCTTGTCGAACGCGGTCTCGAGCTCGTCGAGTGTCGTCGTGAGCACCTCGGGGACGAAGCGTCCGCCGAACCGCCCGAAATGGCCATCGTGCACGGCTGGTCCTTCAGATGGGATGGGACAAGGTGGCGATCGCGGGCGACCGGCGGACGGCCTCGACCAGCGTGCGGGTTGCGGTCATCGGGTCGTCGGCGACCATCAGGTGCTCGCCGACGAGCACCGCGTCGGCACCGACGCGTCGGTAGTCCTCGACGTCGTCGGGTCCGCTCACGCCGCTCTCGGCGACGACCACCACGTTCTCGGGCAGCATGCCGGCGAGCGCGGCGAACCGGTTGCGATCGACCGACAGGCGGGTGAGGTCGCGGGCGTTGACACCCACGACCCATGGGTGGTCGCGCTCGACGCCGGCCAGCACGACCGACGCCCGGGCGATCTCCTCGGCGTCGTGGGTCTCGATCAGCACGTCGATGCCCGCGTCCCGGGCGGTGTCGAGCAGCTCGGCCAGGCGGGCGTCGTCGAGTGCGCCGACGAGCAGCAGTGCCGCAGCCGCGCCGGCTGCGCGTGCCTCGAACAGCTGGTAGCCGGTGAGGATGAAGTCCTTGCGCAGCACCGGCGCGTCGACCGCGCCGGCGACCGCGGCCAGGTCGTCGAGGCTGCCGCCGAAGTGGGCCGGCTCGGTGAGCACGCTGACAGCAGCCGCGCCGCCGTCGACATAGGCCCGCGCCTGCATGGCCGCGTCACGGTTCTCGGCGATCACGCCACGCGACGGGCTGGCGCGCTTGACCTCGGCGATGATGCCGCCGTCGGCCAGCGCCGCGGCGAACGCCGGCGGCGACGGCGTCGCCCAGGCCCGGTCACGCAGCGCGTCAAGCGGTTCGATCCGCTCGGCCGCGGCGACCCGCTCGATCGCCTCGGCACACACGCGGTCCAGGAACGTCACGCCGGTCAGGGTAGCTCGCGGCGGCCGTCGTCCGGATCGGCGGCGATCTCCCACTCGGCGTCGTCGGGTGGCGCGTCCACGTCATAGCGCGCGGGCAGGCGCCGTGCGGGTCCACCGAGACCCAGCAGACCGGCCGCCAACATCCCGGCGCTGGCTGCCAGGGCGAGCCACGGTGCCGGCGTCCACACGCCGTCGAGCCGCGGCAGACGGGTGACACCGACGCCGACCACCACGACCGCGGCGATGCCGACGCCGACGGCGAGCAGAGACACCATCCGGCGTGCGGCGCCGCGCGTGACCAGCAGCACGACCCCACACACCAGACCGCCCAGCGCCACGACCACCGCCAGCGGCGTGACCTCGATGCCGGCCGTCACGCGCACCTCGGCCACCGCGACGTCGCCGATCGACCGCGCGGTCGGTTGCTCGATCCAGCCCGCCGCCGTCGAGGCGAGCAGCCCGAGGGCGCTGAGCACCAGCAGGATCGGACCGAAGCCGGCTGCGTCAGGCCGCCGAGCCATCTGAATCCCCGCCCGCCGGCTCGCTGCGCTCGCCCTCACCCTCTGGATCACCCTCGCCGAACCGCTCGGCGGCCCGCACCGCGGCGAGCAGTGCCATCGCCTTGTTGCGGCACTCCTCGTACTCGCGCGCCGGGTCGCTGTCGGCCACGACGCCCGCCCCCGCCTGCACGTAGGCGTGGCCAGCACGCAGCAGCAACGTGCGGATCGTGATGCACAGGTCGATGTCGCCGGACAGCGACAGGTACCCGACGCCGCCGCCATAGGGACCACGACGGGTCGGCTCGAGCTCGTCGATGACCTGCATCGCCCGCACCTTGGGCGCGCCGCTCAGCGTGCCGGCGGGAAACGTCGCGCGCACGAGGTCGACGGCCGCGACGTCGTCGCGCAGGGTGCCCGAGACGCCCGACCACAGGTGCATGATGTGGCTGTAGCGCGCGACCGACATGAACGGCTCGACGGCGATGCTGCCGATCTCGCACACCCGACCCAGATCGTTGCGCGCCAGATCGACGAGCATGACGTGCTCGGCGCGTTCCTTCTCGTCGGCCAGCAGTGACTTCTCGAACTCCGCGTCCTGCGCCGGCGTGGCTCCACGCGGCCGCGAGCCGGCGATCGGCCACGTCTGGGCGGTGCGGCCGGTCAACTTGACCAGCGCCTCCGGTGATGAGCCAACCACCTGCTGATCGGGCCAGTCGAGCAGGTACATGTAGGGCGACGGGTTGATGACCCGCAGCACGCGGTAGATCGCCTCGGCCTCGACATCGGTGTCGAGCTGGAAGCGCAGCGAGGGGACGATCTGGAAGGCATCACCGGCGGTGATGTGGTCCTTGGCGATCCGCACCGAGCGCTCGTAGTCACGGCGGGGCATGTTGGCGTCGGCGTCGCTGACGGTGACCGCCTCGGGCGGCGCGACCGCGGGCACGGCGAGTGGGGCGTCCAGCCGCACGACAAGCGCCTCGGATTCATCGACCGCCCGCTGGTACTGCGCAGCCGGGTCGTCGCCGATCAGGACGTTGGTCACAACGATCAGGCGCTGGCGCAGGTGGTCGAACGCGACCATCCGGCCGGGCAGATCGAGGCGGGCGTCGTCGAAGCGCAGGTCGTCGACGCCGGCGGCGGGGATGTCCTCGATCCACCGCACGACGTCGTAGCCGAGGTAGCCGACGAGCCCGGCGAACAACGGCGGGAGGCCGTCGACGTCGCGTGGGGTGGCCAGCGTCCGCAGGATCGCGTCCACGGTGGCCAGCGGGTCGCCGGTGGCCGCCGCCTCGTGGACCGCGTCGTCGACGTCGCCGACGACCGACACCTGCCCGTCGCGGGCGCGGACCGACAGGATCGGATCGAGCCCGATGAACGAGTAGCGGCCCCACCGCTCGCCGTGCTCGACGGACTCGAGCAGGAACGTCGGCCCGTCGCCCCGCAGCCGGTCGTACACGCCGAGCGGCGTGTAGAGATCCGCCAGCACCTCACGCCAGACCGGCACCACACCCGAGCCGGCCACGAGGGCCAGGAACTCGTCGCGGGTGGGCCGGTACAGGTCAGGCATCACCGGTCTCCAGATCCCCACCCGCCGGCTCGCTGACGCTCGCCCTCACCCCCAGGTCGTACTCCACGTCGTGGTGGAAGCACGTGCGCGCACCCGTGTGGCACGCGCCGCTTCCCTGCTGGTCCACCTGCACGAGGAGCACGTCGGCGTCGCAGTCAGCGGTCATGGCGATGATCTTCTGGGTGTTGCCGCTGGCGGCGCCCTTGTGCCAGCGCTCGCCCCGGCTGCGCGACCAGAACACGGTCTCGCCCAGCGCGAGGCTGTCGCGGACGGTCGCCGCCGACATCCACGCCATCATGAGGACCTCACCGGTGTCGTGCTGTTGCACGATCGCGGGGATGAGACCCTGCTCGTCGAACCGCAAGCTGGCGGGATCCATGGGAGCGCAACGCTACCAGCGGCGCGGCGTCACACGTCGCTCGGCCGGATGCTGAACGGCTCGTCGCGCACACCGGGCACGGTCCTGAAGTGCCGGTGGTCGAGTGTCAACAGGTCGAGCGTGGCGTGCCGCTCCGACAGCACCACCAGTGAGGCGTCGGCGACACCGAGTTCGAGGTCCCGGTAGGTACTGGCGATGTCCAGCGCCCGCGCAACATCGGCATGATCAAACGACGCGAGGTCGTACGCGCCCTCTGCGACCTCTTCGAGCAGCCACAGTTCAGCCTCGACGCCTGCGCGGCGGAGTACGAGGTAGTCGAGCTCGGCGAGCACGAACGGAGACAGGATGAGTGGCGGCTCGGCTTCCTCGAGGGCCGCACGACACGCATCGTGATCAGTCTGGTCCGCGAACATGGCCGCCAGCAGACCACTCGTGTCGAGCAGGATCATGTTTCGAAGCCGTCACCCAGCAGTTCGTCGACATGGCGGGCGACCGCAGGGTCACCGAGCCCGTGGTCGATGAGCGGAAGTCGGGGGCGACGTCGGCGCGGTCGGGTGACGCGTTCCTGGATCGCGTCACGGATGATCTCTGCCTCGGAGCGACCTTCGGTGGTCGCGGCACGCTCCAACGCGTGTTTCAGCGCCTCTGGTAGGTACACCGTCGTCTTGACCATGCCATACACCGTACCACCCGTCCGGCACGAATCGGTGGGCGGCCTTCTGAGCTACCGCCGTGGCCGGCGGACGGGGAGGCCGGCGGCGGCCATCGTGGCCTTGACGTCGTCGATGCGCAGGTCGCCGAAGTGGAAGATGCTGGCGGCGAGCACCGCCGACGCGCCGCCCGTGATGACGGCATCGGCCATGTGCTCGGCACTGCCCGCACCCCCCGACGCCACGACGGGGACGTTGACGACGCCGGTCACGGCGGCCAGCAGCTCGAGGTCGAAGCCCTCCTTCGTGCCGTCGCGGTCCATCGACGTCAAGAGGATCTCACCGGCGCCGCGGTCTGCCGCCTCGGCTGCCCAGGCGACGGCGTCGAGGTCGACCGACCGCCGGCCGCCATGGGTGGTGACCTCCCACCCGTCATCCCGGCGGCGTGCGTCGATGGCGACGACGACGCACTGCGAGCCGAACGCCGCGGCGGCCTCGGTGAGCAGGGCGGGACGCGCGATCGCAGCGGTGTTGAACGCGACCTTGTCCGCGCCGGCGAGCAGCAGGCGGCGGGCGTCATCCACGCTGCGGACCCCGCCGCCGACGGTCAGCGGGATGAAGACCTGGTCAGCCGTCGCGCGGACCACGTCGTAGATCGTGTCGCGGTCATCGGACGACGCGGTGATGTCGAGGAACACCAGCTCGTCGGCGCCCTCCGCGTCGTAGGTGGCCGCCAGCTCCACGGGGTCACCGGCGTCACGGAGGTCGACGAAGTTGATGCCCTTGACGACCCGCCCGGCCGTGACGTCCAGGCACGGGATCACGCGAATCGCCAACGTCATGTCGGCGCGCGCACCAGCGCCAGGGCGTCGGTGACCGAGAACCGACCCGCGTACAGCGCCTTGCCGACGATCGCCTCGTCGACCCGCGGATGCACCGTCGCGAGCCGCTCGAGGTCGTCCAAAGAGCTCACGCCACCGCTGGCGGTCACCCGCGCGGTCGTGCGATCCGCGACGACGGCCAGCCGCTCGAGGTTGGGGCCACCGAGCATGCCGTCGCGGGCGATGTCGGTGAACACGAACCGTGCGACGCCGATCTCGGTCAGGCGGTCCAGCGCGGTCCACAGGTCGCCGCCGTCCTGCGTCCAACCGCGCGCCCGCAGGATGGTGCCATCGGCGTCGAGCCCGACGACGACGTGCTCGCCGAACTCCGCCAGCGCCGTCGCCACGAAGTGCGGATCCTCCAGCGCCATCGTGCCGATCACCACACGCGCGGCACCGTAGCCGACGGAGCGACGGATGTCGTCGAGCGTGCGGATGCCGCCGGACGCCTGTACGTGGGCGCCGGTCGCCGTGCAGATGTCGGCGATGAGGTGCCGGTTGCGCGGGTCGCCCTCGAACGCCGCGTCCAGATCGACGACGTGCAGCCAGTCCGAGCCCTGGTCGACCCACCGCTGCGCGGCCGTGACCGGGTCGTCGTCGTACACGGTCTCGTCGTCGGCGCGGCCCTGGACCAGGCGCACAGCGCGTCCGTCGCGGATGTCGACCGCGGGCAGCAACCGCAGCCGCGTGGCCGTCCGCTGGGCGGCTGCGGTCGCGTCGCACGGCGCGTCGCTCACCGTGCGGCTCCCGCCGCTGCGCGGCCGTCCGCCACGGCCGTCACGAGGTCACGCAGCATCCGGGCGCCGACGTCGGACGACTTCTCCGGATGGAACTGCAGGCCGAGCGCCGAACCGGTCCGCACCACGCACGGGAAGCCCGGACCGTAGTCGCACACGGCGACGACGTGGGCGTCGTCGGCGGGGTCGGCGTAGTAGGAGTGGGTGAAGTAGCAGCGGCGGCCGTCGAGGTCGGCGACCGCGGGATCGTCGCGAACCACGCGCACGACGTCCCAGCCCATGTGCGGCACCACCACGTCGCCCGGCAGCCGCCGCACATGGCCGGGCAGCAGGCCGAGGCCGTCGGCGGCGGGGTCCTCGTCGCTGCCGGCGTACAGGATCTGCATCCCCACGCAGATGCCCAGCAACGGCCGTCCGTCGTCGAGCCAACTCCGGACGAGGTCGGTGAACCCGGCCGCTCGGAAGTGGCGGGCGCACTGCCCGAAGTGCCCGACGCCGGGGACGACCAGCAGATCCGCCACACCGGCATCCTCGACCTCGCTGGTGACGAACGCGTCGGCACCAGCCCGCGACAGCGCCCGCTGCGCAGACCGGACGTTGCCGGCCTCATAGTCGAGGACGGCCGCCCGCACGGGTGTCACGTCATGTGACCTACCGCTGCCGCTGCATGAGGTCACAGCACGCCTTTG
>JAHWKT010000066.1:15442-17732 GCA_019347695.1 Actinomycetota bacterium
TGCATGAGGTCACAGCACGCCTTTGGTCGACGGCACGTCGACGCCGGTCACGGCGACGGCGCGGCGCAGCGCGACCGCGACCGCCTTGAACACCGCCTCCTGGATGTGGTGGCTGTTGTCGCCGGCCAGCTTCTGCACGTGCAGCGTGATCCGGGCGTTGGCGACCACGGCCTCGAAGAAGTGCCGGGTCAGCGACGACTCGTAGGTGCCGATGAGCTCGACGGGCGTGTCGGCCGCGTAGACGAGGTAGGGCCGCCCCGACAGGTCGACCGCGACCCGCACGAGGGCCTCGTCGATCGGCACGGTCGCATCGCCGAAGCGTTCGGCGCCGGTCTTGTCGCCGAGCGCGTCGGCGAACGCGGCGCCGAGCGCGATGCCGGTGTCCTCGACGGTGTGGTGGGCGTCGACCTCGAGATCGCCGTCGGTCTCGACCCGCAGGTCGAACCGACCATGCCGGCCGAGCTGACCGAGCATGTGATCGAAGAACGGCACTCCTGTCCGAATGTGGGTCGCACCGGTACCATTGAGATCCAGCACTACAGTGACGTCGGTCTCGCCGGTCTTGCGATGGATGGAAGCGGTGCGGGTCACGACGCGGTCCTTGCGGTCGACACAGCGGACAGCGTAGGTCAACCGGGGGTGACGCAGCAGCGATGAGCGAAACCAGGACGCCCAGCGACCGCGTGCCCGCACACGACCGGACGGCCGACGATCCCGCTGACGGCGGCGTCGGTACCCCGACCCGTCGGCACACCGACGTGACGCGTCCGCTCGGGGGCTCGCCACCACCGGAGCGTCGTGGTGGCAGCTTCGGCCGCTGGATCGTCACCATCGTGTTGATCCTGCTCGGCGTCGCGCTGATCGGACTGCTGCTGCTCGGCCGGCTGATCGCCGGCTTCGATCCGTTCAACCGCCAGACCGTCGACCGCACACAGCCGGCGGTGCTCCTGGCGTTGCAGGACCTGTCGGAGTACCGCGCGGCGACCGGCGAGTTCCAGGTGATCGTCGACAGCGAGGACACGGTTCGCAACCTGCCCAGACAGATCGCCGGCGAGCGCACACTGTTCGTCGCCGTAGGCACCGTGGACGCGGCCGTGGACTTCTCCGCGCTCGACGAATCCGCGGTCACCGTCGATGAGGCACGAGAACGGGCCACCGTCCGCCTGCCCGGCGCCGAGCTGACGGAGGCGGCGGTCGACCCCGACCGCAGCTACGTGTTCAGTCGCGAGCGGGGCCTGCTCGACCGGCTCGCCGGGCTGTTCAGCGACAACCCGACCAGCGAGCGGGAGCTGTACCTGCTCGCGGAGCGCCGCCTGGAACGTGCAGCGACCGAGAGCGGCCTCGTCGACCTCGCCAACCGCAACACCGAGGCGATGCTGCGCAGCCTGCTGACGTCGCTGGGCTTCACCGACGTCACCGTCGTGTTCGACTGACCGCCTCCAGCGCCTCGAGCAGCGCCTCGTGCTCGGTCCTGGTACCGATGGTGATCCGAACGCAGTTGTCCAGCCGGGGCACCCGGGAGAAGTCACGAACCAGCACGCCGTGCTCGAGCAGCCGGGCGAACAGGGCGTCGTGCGCACCGCGCACGAGCACGAAGTTGCCGTGCGACGGATACGGCTGCAGCTCCGGGATCCGACGCAGCTGCTCGGTCAACCAGTCGCGTTCCTTGACGATCTGGCCGATGTGATCGGTCATCTCGTCGGCCAGTTCGAGCGCGACCAGTCCCGCGGCCTGGGTCATGGTGTCGAGGTGGTACGGCAGGCGGACCTTGCGCAGATCGTCGATGACCCACGGCGG
This sequence comes from Actinomycetota bacterium, assembly GCA_019347695.1. GTDB lineage: Bacteria > Actinomycetota > Nitriliruptoria > Euzebyales > JAHELV01 > JAHELV01. The sequence continues at coordinate 17,240 of JAHWKT010000066.1, forward strand.
CGCCAGCAGGTAGCCAAGCCGCAGTCCGGCGAGCCGCCACGCCTTCGAGAACGTCCGGCACACCACCAGCCGGTCGAGCTCGTCGAGCAGCGCCACGGCGCTGGCACCGTCGTCGGCGAACTCGATGTACGCCTCGTCGACGACGACGAGGGCGTCGCTGGCGTCGTGCAGCGCGCGCACGACCTCCGCGCCGACCAGCGTGCCGGCCGGATTGTGCGGGCTCGCGACGCAGATGACGTGCGCGTCCGCACGCTCGGCCGCGGCGGTCGCCGTCACGACGTCGAGCGTGTAGGTGTCGTCCAGCGGCACCTCGACGATCCCGGTTGATGCGGCGCGGGCGATCAGGGGATGCGCGGAGTAGCCGGGCGCGGTGAGCAGGAGCCGCCGCCCGGGTCCCCCGTACGCCTGGAACAGCTGGAGCAGGATCTCGTTGGATCCGCTGGCCGCCCAGATCTGCGACATGGGCAGGCCGAAGCGCGCGCCCAGCGCCGCC
>JAHWKT010000067.1 GCA_019347695.1 Actinomycetota bacterium
ACCTCGGCCGTCAGCTTGTTGGTCTGCCCGCCGATGTCGCGAGAGCGCTCGAACTCCAGCGCGTAGTGGATGTCCGGCATCCCGTTCGGAGGGAACTCGACGTCGATGACCGGGCCGATGACCGAGAGGATCCGCCCCTCGGACGCGGCCGTCGCGGTGTCGCTCATTGAGCATCCTTTTCGCCTGTGGTCGACGCGCGCCCACAGGTGCGCCTCGACTCGTCGGGTCGTCTCATCCTTCGGCCAGCGCCTCCGCACCGCCGACGATCTCGGTGATCTCGGTGGTGATCGCCGACTGGCGGGCCCGGTTGGCCTCGCGCGTCAGGTCCTCGACGATCTCCTCGGCGTTGTCGCTGGCCGCCTTCATGGCGCGCTGCCGGCTCGCGTGCTCGCTGGCGGCGGACTCGAGCAGGCCGGCGAAGATCCGATGCTCGATGTAGCGGGGCAGGAGCCGCTCGAGGATCTCGTCGGGCGCGGGCTCGAACACGAACAGCGGCGGGTATGCCTGTCCCCCCGACAGCTCCCGGGGTTCGATGGGCAGCAGCCGCACCGCGGTCGGCACCTGCGTGAGACTCGACCGGAAGTCGGTGTACACCAGGTACAGCTCGTCGATGCCGTGGTCACGGTAGTCGGCCATGACCCGCTCGCCGATCTCGACCGCGTCGTCGTAGGCCGGCTTGTCGGTGACACCGAACCAGGTGTCGGCGAACTCCTCGCCGCGGTAGCGGAAGTAGCTCTCACCTTTGCGGCCGATCTGGTACAGCGCGATGTCGTGGTCGTCTGACCGCAGGTCGCCTATCAGCCGCTCGGCGCGGCGCAGCGCGTTGGAGTTGTACGCACCGGCCAACCCGCGGTCGGACGTGATCACGATCACACCGACGGTCTCGACGGGGTCGCGCCGCATGAGCAGCGGGTGGTCCGACAGGTCGGTCACGGTCGCCAGGTCACGGATGACCTGCGTGATCCCCTCCGCGTACGGTCGAGCCTCCTCCACAGCCTGGCGCGCCCGCGCGATCCGGCTGGCGGCGATGAGCTCCATCGCGCTCGTGATCTTCTGGGTGTTCTCGACACTGCGGATGCGTCGGCGCAGTGACCGTAGCTCGGCGGTACCCGGCACGCGTGCCTACCTACCTGTCGTCGTCTTCGTCGGCGTCGTCCGCCGCGTCGTCATCCGCGACGTCGTCACGGTCCTCGTCGCGCCCACCGTCACTCGCACCGGTCGCCGGGTCGTCCTCGGCGTCGGCGTCGGCGTGCGCCCGGTCGACGTCCTCACCGAGCTCCGTGAGCGCATCGTCGCCGTCGTCGTGATGACCGGTGTCGACATCGGTCGAGAACGACTCGCGGAAGCGGTCGACGGCGTCGGCGATCTGGCCTTCGACGTCGTCGCCGAGGGTGCCTTCCGATCGCAGGTGGTCGAGGATGTCGGAGTGGCGGTTGCGGAAGTGCTCCCGCAGCTCGGTGTTGAACCGCTGCACGTCGCTGACCGGCACGTCGTCGAGACGGCCGTTGGTCACCGCCCACACCACCACGACCTGCTCCTCGACCGGCACCGGCTCGTACTGCGGCTGCTTGAGCACCTCGACGGTGCGCTCGCCGCGGTCGAGCTGGTTCTGCGACGCCTGGTCGAGCTCGGAGCCGAAGGACGCGAACGCCTCGAGGTCACGGTACTGGGCGAGGTCGAGCCGCATGGTGCCCGAGACCTTCTTCATCGCCTTGATCTGCGCGTCGCCCCCGACCCGGGACACCGAGATGCCGGCGTTGATGGCGGGTCGCACACCCTGGAAGAACAGGTCGGTCTCGAGGTAGATCTGGCCGTCGGTGATCGAGATCACGTTGGTCGGGATGAACGCCGACACGTCGCCGCCCTTGGTCTCGATGATGGGCAGCCCCGTCAGCGATCCGGCGCCAAGGTCGTCGGACAGCTTCGCGGAGCGCTCCAGCAGCCGCGAGTGCAGGTAGAAGACGTCACCCGGGTAGGCCTCACGGCCGGGCGGGCGCCGCAGCAGCAGCGACAGCTGACGGTAGGCGTCGGCCTGCTTGGACAGGTCGTCGTAGATGATCAGCGCGTGCTCGCCGTTGTACATCCAGTACGAGCCGATGGCGCAGCCGGCGTACGGCGCGATGTACTGGAAGGGCGCGGCCGACGACGCCGGTGCGTTGACCACGGTCGTGAACTCCAGGGCGCCGTTGGCCTCCAGTCGTGCGACGATCTCGGCGACCGTCGACCCCTTCTGTCCGATGGCGACATAGATGCACTTGACCTGACGCTCGGTGCCCCACAGGCCCCGCTGGTTGATGATCGTGTCGATCGCGACGGCGGTCTTGCCGACCTGGCGATCGCCGATGATCAGCTCGCGCTGCCCGCGGCCGATCGGGATCATCGCGTCGATCGCCTTGATGCCCGTCTGGAGTGGCTCCTTGACCGGCTGGCGGTCGACCACGCTGGGTGCCTGGACCTCGAGGCCACGGCGGCCGTCGAGCTTGTCGGGGTCGAGCGGTCCCTTGCCGTCGATCGGCCGACCCAGCGGGTCGACGACGCGGCCCAGGTAGGCGTCGCCGACCGGCACGCTGAGCACATCGCCCGTGGCCTTGACCTCCTGGCCCTCCTCGACCACGGAACCGTCACCGAGGATGACGACACCGACGGTGTCCTCCTCCAGGTTCAGTGCGATGCCGTACAGCGTCTGCCCGTCGTGGTCGGTCCCCAGCTCGAGCAGCTCGTTGGCCATCACGTTCGGCAGGCCGGTCACCTGGGCGATGCCGTCGCCGGACTCCATCACGTGGCCCACCTGCTCGCGCTGCAGCGAGGTCTCGAAGTCACGGATCTGTGAGCGCAGCGCCTTGGTGATGTCGTCGGTGGAGATCGACAGATCGGTCATGGCTGGTGACCTATCGCTTCGCTGAGTCGCGCGGCTGGCGCCGCGCTCCTCACGGCCGAAGGAACGGCATCGGGATGTGGGGTCATGTCGCGTCCTTGATCGTCTCGCGGTGCTCGCTTCGCCACCGCCCAGAGTAGGGTCCGGCCGCACTGCGGCGGACCGCGGATCCAGCGGTGCGTCTGCTCGTCGTGCTCATCGTCACGCGCCGGCCAGCTGGGAACGCACCCGTGCCAGCTGGCGCGCCACCGTCCCGTCGATGACCGTGTCGCCCACCGTGGCGAGCACACCACCGACGACCTCGTCGTCGATCACCACCTTCAGCTCGACGTCGCGGCCGGTGGCGTGGGCCAGCGCGGAGCGCAGCCGGTCGCGCTGGTCGTCGGTCAGCTCCACGGCGGTGCGCACCTCCGCGACCGCCCGGTCCCGCTGGCTGGCCGCCAGACGGGTGAACGCGTCGATGATGTCGATGAGCATCCGACCGCGGCCCGACTGGATGACGTGTGCGACCGCCGCCACGGTCTGTGGGTCCGCCGTACCCCCCAGCAGCTCGTCGACCACGCCGAGCCGGCGCTCCACCGGCAGCTGCCGCTCGCCGAGCGCCTCACGCAGCTCGTCGTTGCCCTCCAGCGCCTGCGCGAAGCGGTACAGCTCGTCCTCCACGCGCTCCGCGACCCCCTCGGCCTCGGCGATCGCCAGCAGGCCGCGCGCGTAGTGATCGACCAGGTCGGTCGATTTCGTCGTCATCCAACGCTCCCTTGATGGTGGCGGTCAGGTCGCGTGACCGCTAGTTCATGCTCGACAGCCGGTCGATGTAGTCGTCGACCAGCGACCGGTGCTGCTGCTCGTCGAGCTCGGCGTGCACGATGCGGCCCGCCAGATCGACCGACAGCGCCGCGACCTGGCTGCGCAGCTGCTGCACGAGCCGGCCCCGCTCCGCCTCGGCGTCCTCGCGTGCGCGTTCCCGGATCGACTGCGCCTCCTGCTCGGCGTCGCTGACCTTCTGCTCGCGGATCCGCTCGGCGTCGGACTTGGCCTCCTCGACGATCTCGTCGGCCCGGCTGCGGGCGTCACGCAGCTGCTCCTGGTACTGCCGGCGCAGCTCCTCGGCCTCGGTGCGGATCTCCTCGGCCTCGGTGAGCCTGCCCTGGATCGCCTGCTGCCGCTGGTCGAGCATCTGGTTGAGCGACGGGAACGCGACCCGCCACAGCAGCGCGAACAGCAGCGCGAACCCGACGATGCCCCAGATGAGCTCGGCAGTGTCGGGCAGTAGTTGCAGGCTCTCGTCGCTGCCGCCCTCGGCGGCCAGGATCACCAGACTGGTGGTCATGACAGGACTCCTGTCCGATCAACGGTGGTCATGGGCGGCGCGCGATCAGCCGCCGCCGGCGAGCGCGAAGGCGAGCACGAAGCCCAGCAGCGCGAGGGCCTCGACGATCGCAATGCCGATGAACATGTTGGTGCGCACCATGCCGGCGGCTTCGGGCTGGCGGGCCATGGCCTCGACGGCCTTGCCGATCAGGATGCCGATGCCGATGCCCGGTCCGATGGCGGACAGGCCGTAGCCGATGGCGTTGAGACTACCTTCCATTGTGGTCGCTTCTCCTTGTGGCGGACAGTACGGACAGCTCGTGGTGGACGGGGGAACATCAGTGCTCCGGATGCAGCGCACCGCTGATGTAGACCGCGGTGAGGATCACGAAGATGTAGGCCTGCAGCGAGGCGATGAACAGCTCGAAGCCGACGGCCAGTGGTCCGGCGATCAGTGTGAGCACGCCGACGATGATGCCGGGGAACTTCAACGCCAGGAACGCGTGGGTGGCCAGGAACACGATCGTCAGCAGGATGTGGCCGGCGACCATGTTGGCGAACAGACGGATGGCCAGCGTGAAGGGCCGCAGCACGAAGGTCGAGACGAGCTCGATCGGTGTGAGCAGCACGTAGATCGGCCACGGGACGCCCGGTGGGAACGCGACGTCCTTCAGATAGCCCAGCCCGTGATGGCGGAAGCCCAGGCCCACGAACACCGCCCACGACAGCAGCGCGAGGAAGAACGGCAGCGCCATCCGCGACGTCGTCGGGAAGTTCACGAACGGCGTGATCTCCAACAGGTTGTTGAACCAGATGAACATGAACATCGTGGTGAGCAGCGGCACGAACTTCAGCCCATCCACGCCGATGATCTGGAGCACGATCTGCTCGCGGATGAACTCCACGATCGACTCGGCGACCAGCTGCAGCTTCCCGGGCACCACCTTGGCGTTGGAGAACGCCACGAGGAACAGCGCCGCCGCCGCCAGCGTGGCGAGCAGGGTGAGCACGACCGTCCGGTTGATGCCCAACGGCAAGGCCGACTCGAAGTTGAACAGCTCCCCGACCGGCGGCAACGTGAAGTCTCCGCCGTACTCCACGGCAGCAAGCAGGGCTGTCACCCTCGTGTCCTTTCCTTCGCGTGAACACCTTCTGGTGGGGGCGTGCGTACCCAGTAGAACCCGGGGGTCGTGCTGGCGTAGCGCATCTCGTCGGCCAGCGTGGCGATCAGCAGCATGCAGGTGGCGCCCACGGTGCTTCCACGATCGATGCCGTCGACACCGGCGAGCGCTGCCAGCACCACCCCGTACGCGACCATGCGAGCGATCGCACCCGCGAGGGATGCCGCCGGAAGGGTAGCCGGTCTCCAGCGCTGCACACAAGCGAGCACGACGCCGGTGGTCGCGAACAGCCCGATCACGAGGCCGGCGGCGAGCGCCGCACCGGCGACGCCGGGCACACCGCGAACGACGCCGGCGACCACCGCCGTGGGCACGGCGACCGCGGTCGCCACCAGCGCGCCGCGCAACGCGAGCGCGAGCTCGGGAGCGCGCGACCGCTCCAGCGCCCGCTCGATCGAGCCGGTGGCCCCGCTACTTGAGGTCACGTCAGACGACCTACCGCTGTCGCTACTTGAGGTCACGTCGTTCCCCCGCCGCCCGGTCCACGGCGACCGGCTGGCGGCGAGCCGTCGCCGGCCTCGGCCACACCCCGGTCGGGATCGCTGCGCAGCCACATGAGATAGATGCCCAGGCCGTTGCCGAGCAGCACGCCGAACACCAGGAACCACGGATCGGTGCCCAACCACCGGTCCACGAGCCAGCCGATGCCGGCCCACACCAGCATCGCCGACAGGAACTCCGACAGCAGATCCTCCCACCGGGGCCCGGCACCGGGTTCGCGCACCCATCGGCCTGCTGCCGCGATCCGACCCGGTAGGCTCGCGGAGGCGCCGGTGTCGCGGCCGTCCTGTGCGGCGGTCGGACGCGCTGCGGGCCCAGGCCGACCCGGACGCTCAGCCATGCGCGTCCTCCGTCGACTCCGGTGGCGTGGCCAGGCGTTGTGCGAGCACCAGCGCGATGAGGGTCCCCATCAGCACTCCGACGAACTGCACCCACGGGCCGGTGCCGGCGATCAGGTCGACGATCAGGCCCAGCAGACCCCATACGGCGATCGCCACGACCACCTGGATCGCGATGACCACCATGGTGTCGAGGCCGTCGGCGTCATTCGGTGTCGACACTGCACCCTCGTCCATCGTCACGTACGGCTTCGGAGCCCACCGTGGTCGTACGGCCCTCGCACCGCGGAGCCTACCACTTTGTGAAACAAAGCACAAAGTCCCTGGCGGCTGCGCGTGCGAGCCTAGCCGACGCTCGGCTGCAGCCCGTAGATGGGGTGCGCCACCGCCAGCTCGCGGACGTCGTCACGCACACCTGCGGCGTCGTCGCCGCGCAGGGCGCGGGCGATGAGGCTCGCTACCGTACGCATGTCATCCACGCCCATGCCCTGCGTCGTGACCGACGGCGTGCCCACGCGGATCCCACTGGCGACCATCGGCGGGTTCTGATCGTACGGGATCGCGTTCTTGTTCAACGCGATCCCCGCCTGCTCGCAGCGCTGCTCGGCCTCGGCGCCGGTCAGTCCCAGCGGCGTCACGTCGGCCAGCAGGTAGTGGATGTCGGTTCCGCCCGACACGATCCGCAGTCCCTCGTCGGCCAGCCCGTCCGCGAGCGCCGACGCGTTGTCGACGACGCTGTGGACGTACTCGGTGTACGCGGGCTGCTGCGCCTCGCGGAACGCGACGGCCTTGCCCGCGATGGCGTGCATCTGCGGTCCGCCCTGCAGCATGGGGAACACCGCCTTGTCGACCGCCTTGCGGTGCTCCTCGGTGCACAGGATCGTCCCGCCGCGGGGACCGCGCATGGTCTTGTGGGTCGTGAACGTCACCGCGTCGGCGTCGCCCACCGGCGAGGGATGCGCGCCACCGGCGATCAGTCCGGCGATGTGCGCGGCGTCCACCATGAAGCGGGCACCGACCTCGTCGGCGATCTGGCGGAACGCCGCGAACTCGACGTGGCGGGGGTAGGCCGTGTAGCCGGCGACGATGACCTTCGGCCGGTGCTCGGCGGCCAGCTCGCGCACGTCGTCCATGTCGATCAGCTCGTCGTCCTTGCGGACGCCGTAGCCGACGATGTCGAACCACTTGCCGCTGAAGTTGACCGGCGACCCGTGGGTCAGGTGTCCACCGTGCGCGAGCGACATCGCCATGACCGTGTCGCCGTCGTTGACCCCCAGCGCGTAGTAGGCGGCCATGTTGGCCTGCGCGCCGGAGTGGGGCTGCACGTTGGCGTGCTCTGCGCCGAAGATCGCCGTCGCACGCTCGATGGCCAGCCGCTCGGCCACGTCGACGAACTCGCAGCCGCCGTAGTACCGGCGTCCCGGGTAGCCCTCGGCGTACTTGTCGGTCATCACGCTGCCCTGCGCGGCGAGCACCGCGGGCGACGTGAAGTTCTCACTGGCGATGAGCTGCAGGCTCTCCTGCTTGCGGGTGATCTCGTCGGCGATGGCCGCCGCGATCTCGGGATCGACCTGCCGCAGCACGTCGTAGTCGGGGCCCCAGTGACGGCGGGTGTCGGCGTCGGTCATGGTCATGTCTTCCTCGCAGCGGCGTCGGTCGAATGCACGACGACGATAGCGGTCGACGCCGACCCGTGACCAGCGGCCGGAGGAGACGCCGCTGGCCATCAGTCGGGGGTCGTGCCCCAGCCGACCCGCCCGGCCGCCACCAACTCGACGTCGGCGGCCGGGATCGCTCCCTCGCGCAGGACGTCCGCGTGCCGGCCGGTCAGGTCGACGATGGTCGACACCGGCGCCGGGCGCGGACCACCGTCGACGTACAACGCGACCGCGTCGCCCAGCGACGCACGGGCGTCCTCCACGTGGTGGGGCAGCGGGTCGACGGGTCGGGCGGCGGCCGAGCACACGAGCGGACCGATGTCGGCGATCACCTCGAGCAGCAGATCATCGGTAGGCATGCGCAGCGCGACGACCGACGGTGTCCCGATGTCCCACGTGAGCCCGTCGGTCGCCGGCAGCACGATCGTGAGTGGGCCCGGCCAGTACGACGCCATCAGGCGGTCGGCCGCCTCGGGGATCTCCGACGCCACGCCGACGACCTGGCGCGGGTTGCGCAGCAGCACCGTCAGCGGCGCGGTCGGCGCGAGCTGCTTGGCGGTCCGCAGCGCCGCGGTCGCATCCGGATCGAAGGCGTCGGCGATCACGCCGTAGACGGTGTCGGTCGGCACGACGACGAGCTCGGCGGCGCGCAGCGTCGAGATGACCTCGGATACTACGGCCGCGCGATCGTCGAGTGTTCGCACAGTGCTCATCGCCCCCAGCTTCGCACACCGCCGACCCGCCGCGTGCTCAGCGGCGACAATGTGCCCACCACCCCCACCAGAGGACGTCGATTGCTGCTGCGGGAACTGGTGACCACGTCGGCCGCGGTCGCGGCCACGCGGTCACGCACGCGCAAGACCACAGTGCTGTCGGCGCTGCTCCGAGCCCACGACGCCGTCGATCGCGCGCTCGCGGTCGCCTACCTCACCGGCACCGTGCCGCAGGGGCGCATCGGCATCGGGTACGTCGCGGTGGGCACCGTTGAGGTCACGCCGGCAGCCGAGCCGTCGCTGCGGCTGCGCGACGTCGATGCCTGCCTGCGCGAGGTCGCCGACACCACCGGCACCGGCTCGCGCCAGCGGCGCGAGGCACTGCTGACGAGCTTGTTCGCACGGGCGACCGCGCAGGAGCAGGACTTCCTCGGCCGGCTGCTGCTCGGCGAGCTGCGACACGGGGCGCTCGACGGCGTCATGGTCACCGCGATCGCCGACGCCGCCGACGTAGCCGTCGCTGCGGTGCGCCGGGCGTACATGCTGAGCGACGACCTCACCGCGGTGACCGCGGCGGCCCTGTCGGGCGGCGAGGAGGCGCTGGGCGCCTTCCGGCTGCGGGTGCTGCATCCGATCCAGCCGATGCTGGCGTCCACCGCGGCCGACATCGCCGACGCCGTCGACCCCGACACGCCGCAGGTCGCCGACGCGAAGCTCGACGGCGTCCGCGTGCAGCTGCACCGCGACGGCGACCGCGTCGCTGTCTACACCCGCAGCCTGCGCGACATCACCGCCGACGTGCCGGGCATCGTCGCCGCCGCCCGTGCGCTGCCGGTCGCGTCGGTCATCCTCGATGGCGAGGCGATCTCGCTGCGTTCCGACGGCCGGCCCGAGCCGTTCCAGGTGACGATGCAGCGCCTCGGCGACGACGACGGCGACGGTGCCGTCCACGACGCCACTCTGGTCTGCTTCTTCGACTGTCTGCACCACGACGGCGTCGACCTGATCGATGCGCCGTTGCGCGACAGGCTCGCGGTCCTCGACGAGGTCGTGCCGGCGGCGCAGGTCGTGGCCCGCCATCCGGTGGGCGCGGTGGACGACGCCGCGGCGTTCTTCGAGCGCACCGTCGCCGACGGCTTCGAGGGCGTGGTGGTCAAGGCGCTCGAGTCGACGTACGCGGCGGGCCGGCGCGGCGCGGCGTGGCGCAAGGTCAAGCCGTCATGGACGCTCGACCTGGTGGTCCTGGCCGTCGAGTGGGGCTCGGGGCGGCGACGCGCCTGGCTGTCGAACCTGCACCTGGGCGCCCGCGACCCCCACGGCGGTTTCGTGATGCTCGGCAAGACGTTCAAGGGGCTGACCGACGAGCTGCTCGAGTGGCAGACGCACCGGTTCCTGGAGCTCGAGACCCACCGCACCGGTCACGTCGTGCATGTCGCTCCCGTCCAGGTCGTCGAGGTCGCCGTCGACGGGGTGCAGACCAGCCGACGCTACCCGGGTGGGGTGGCGTTGCGCTTCGCCCGGGTCAAGCGCTACCGGTCGGACAAGCGCGCCGACGAGGCCGACACGCTCGCCACCGTCCGCACGCTGGGGAGCCTCCCCAACGCATAGGCCGGGTGCTTCCCACAACGAACTTCTCCGACCACCCCGACGTCTGGCGCGATATCCACAGGCCGTTCCGGCCCACACGCGGTGGCTGCGCATACTGCGGCATCGACACGACAGGAGCCGCCCGATGCACGACTTCACGCCGCTCGAATCCGGGGCACCACGCCAGATCACACCGACCACGCCAGCCGACTACTTCGAGGTGCTGACGCGTGCGGTGTTCAACGCGGGGATGTCGTGGCGGGTGGTGCAGGCCCACTGGCCGGCGCTGGCCGACGCGTTCGCCGACTTCGACCCGGCGATCGTCGCCGGCTTCGACGAGCACGACGTCGACCGCCTGGTCGATGACGACCGGCTGATCCAGAGTCGCGGCAAGATCGCTGCGATCCCCGTCAATGCGCGGACATTCGTCGACCTCGCTGAGCGACACGACGGGTTCGACGCCTGGCTGGCCGGTATCGACGACTATGACGCGCGCGAGCGGGCATTGTGCTCGCACTTTCGCTACATCGGCGAGTTCGGCGCGTTCTGGTGTCAGTACACCTGGGGCATGACGGTGCCGGACTACCGCGACTGGGCACCGTCTCGAGGGCGTACAGTGCCTGCGTACCTGGACCCCGACACGTGATCGGTGCCCGCCGAGGTCCGCGGTGCGCCTGCACCGGCCCGACGACAGCGCTCGCGCGCAGGAGGATGACCTACGTGACCGCGGCGTGTTCCGACGTCGGTACGTCCAGATGAGCGACCGACGCCGGCGCTTCTCACGCGATGAGCTCGAGCGTTTCCGCGACACGACCGTGCCGGATCTGATCGGAGCGGACTGCAAGCTGCTGTTCGTCGGCATCAACCCTGGGCTGTGGACCGCCGCGACGGGCACGCACTTCGCCCACCCCGGCAACCGGTTCTACCCGGCGCTGCTGCGCGGCGGCGTGATCCGCCGACCGATCGATCCGGCGGCGGGCATGGACGACGAGGAGCGGGCGCATCTGATCGAGCGGGGGATCGGCATCACCAACATCGCGCCGCGGGCCACGGCCCGGGCCGCCGAGCTCGACCGCGACGAGCTGCGCGAGGGCGCGCGTGCGCTGGAGGGCCGCGTCGCGCAGTGGCGTCCGCGCGTCGTGGCGATCGCCGGGATCACGGCCTACCGCGTCGGCTTCGACGAGCCGCGCGCGCAGGCCGGGCGCCAGGAGCGCCGCCTCGGCGGCGCGGAGCTGTGGATCGTGCCCAACCCCTCCGGGCTCAACGCGCACGAGACCGTCACCAGCCTGGCGGCCGCCTACCGCCGTGTCGCGAGAGCCGCGGGCATCGAGGTCGTCGGCGACCGCTGAGCGGTCGGGGCGATCGGCGCTCGGCCCGGTCGCAGTCGAGAGAGGGCCCGACGTGGCGACCTGTCAGATCACGCCCTTGTTGCGGAGCAGCGCGGCGGGCGTGCGCAGCAGGATCGCGAGGTCGGTGCGCGCCGACAGCTCCGCGATGTCGTGCAGGTCCAGATCGATGCACTCGTGCAGCAGCAGGCCGTCTGCCCGCTTGGTCGTCTGCCACAGCCCGGTGATGCCCGGTCGGACCCGGTGCCGGGCGTGCTGCCACGGCTCGAACTGCTCGGTCAGGTGCGCCAGCTCGGGCCGCGGCCCGACCAGGCTCATGTCACCAATGATCACGTTGCACAGCTGCGGCAGCTCGTCGAGGCTCAGCTTGCGCAGCAGCAGACCGGTCCGCGTGTGCCGGGGGTCGTCGAGTGTCTTGTGGGTCACCCGACGGTCGCCGCTGCGCCGATCATTGCCGACGGCACCACGCAACCGGCGCCGGCGCCGACGCTCCGCCCGCCGACGATCGTCACGCTGCACGCGACGGTCGTGGCGCATCGTGCGGAACTTCAGCATCGTGAACGGCTCGCCGTCGCGCCCGGCGCGCTCCTGGCCTATCAGGACGGGTCGCCCGACGGCGACCAGCACGGCCAGCGCGATGAGCGCGAGCAGCGGCGACAGGACCACGAGCAGGATCACCGCCAGCACGAGGTCGACGACCGGCTTGACCGCCCGCTCATAGGCGGTCGGTGTCCGCTCGGCGAGTGCGTCGGCGAGCTGTCGGAGCGCGTGGTGCGCCACGTCGCGACCGTCGTGATCTGCCGCCGGGGTGGCGGTCGAAGCCGTTGGGTGGACGGGCGCCGCGACGTCGGGCATCAGGGGGTGCGCGGACGCCGCATCGCCGCTCCCGGCGGAGCGCTCAGCGGGTTGCGTTCGCGGTGCGTGCTCATACATCGGCCGACTGCCTCGATGCCCCGCGCGGTGCGTGCCGGGCTCGGCTCGTCGCGCAGGCGAAAGGTTGCCTCGTGCCGTCGGCCGTCAGCGGCCGGTGTTAACGACCGCGCCGCTCAGCGCGGCTGGCGCGCCACGAGGAAGCGGGGGCGTCCGGCGAGGTCATGCCGATGCCGGACGTCGTCGAGGCCAGCCGACCGCGCACGCTCGGCGGCGTCGGCGACCCGCCGTCCGTCGAGCTCGAGCAGCAGCGATCCGCCGGGTCTCAACCACCGGCGGGCCTCGGCGATGAGCCGATCGGAGATCTCGTGTCCGCTCGGTCCCGCCACCAGCGCGCCGACCGGATCCCAGGCAGCGACCTCGTCGGGCAGGTCGGCGACCTCGTCGGCGGCGAGGTAGGGCGGGTTGGCGACGAGCACGTCGACCGCACCCCGCAGCATGGCCGGCACGGGATCGAGCAGGTCACCGCGGCGCACATCCACGGTTGCCCCGAGTTCGGCCGCGTTGCGGGTCGCCAGATCCACGGCGGCCGGATCACGATCGGTCGCGATGATCCGGCAGTCCGGCCGTTCGACGCCGACCGCGCACGCCACGGCGCCGCTGCCGGTGCACGGCTCGACGACGGTGCCGCCAGTGGGCAGGTGTGCCAGGGCGTGCTCGACGAGCAGCTCGGTCTCGGGCCGGGGAACGAACACCCCGGTCCACAGCCGCAGCGGGTGCCCGCGGAACTCGGTACCGCCCAGCACGAGCTGGAGCGGCTCGCGCGCGGCCCGCCGCTGCGAGCGCGCCCGCACAGCCACGACCGCAGCGTCGGACAGCGGCCGCGACGCACCGAGGGTCAGCTCGGCGGCCGACCACCCCAGCGTGTGCCGCACCAGCCACCGTGCGTCCGCGCGGGGGGTGGCGACGCCCGCCCGTTCGAGCTGCAGGGTCACCTCGTCGACGAGCGCGGCCGCGGTCGTCGCGGCGTGGTGGTGGTGGCTCACTCGGCCAGCGTCAGCGCCTCCAGGCGGCGACGCTGCTCCTCGGCGATCAATCCCGACAGCAGCTCGGAGAGCGCACCGTCCATCACCTCGGACAGGTTGTGCACCGACAGCCCGATGCGGTGGTCGGTGACGCGGCTCTGTGGGAAGTTGTAGGTCCTGATCTTCTCGGACCGGTCACCCGTGCCGATCTGCGACAGCCGCGCCTCCGCCCGCTGTCTGGCGGCTCGCTCCTGTTCGAGCTGCAGCAGCCGCGCCCGCAGGATGCGCATGGCCTTCTCCCGGTTCTGCAGCTGGGACTTCTCGTCCTGGCACGACACCACCAGGCCGCTGGGCGCGTGGCTGATCCGGACGGCGGAGTCGGTGGTGTTGACCGACTGTCCGCCGGGTCCCGACGAGCGGTACACGTCAACGCGCAGGTCGTTGGTGTCGATGGTGACGTCGACGTCCTCCGCCTCGGGCATCACCGCGACGGACGCCGTCGACGTGTGCACGCGCCCGCCGGACTCGGTCTGGGGGACCCGCTGCACGCGGTGCACGCCGGACTCGTGCTTGAGCCGCGAGTAGGCACCGGTTCCCGAGACCTGGAAGATGACTTCCTTGACACCGCCGATCCCCTGCTCCGACGCGCTGATCTGCTCGACCTTCCAGCCGGCACGCTCGGCGTAGCGGCTGTACATGCGGTACAGCTCACCGGCGAACAGCCCCGCCTCGTCGCCGCCGGCGCCTGCGCGGATCTCCACGATCACGTTGCGGTCGTCGTGCGGGTCCTTCGGCAGCAGCTGCAGCCGCAACTGCTCGATCAGCGCCGCGGCCCGGTCGTCCAGCTCCTCGGCCTCCTGGCGGAACGCCGCCTGATCCTCGGGGCCGGCCTGGGCGGCCAGCTCGCGTGCCGCCTCGGCGTCGCCGGTCACCTCGCGGTAGCTGCGGTAGGTGTCGACGACCTCGGACAGGTCCGACTGGCGCTTGGCGACCTCGGCGTACCGCGGCGGATCCGTGAAGATCTCAGGATCGGCCAGTGCCGCGGTCAGCTCGTGATAGTCGCGTTCGAGCTCGTCGAGGCGGGCGAACAGTCGGTCGGACATGCGGTGAACCTTCTGGGTGAGACGGCAGCGGACGGGATCGAACCCCGGTCGCTACGCGCCACCCGCGGGTTCCTCGGCCGGATCGGCGGTGGTCCGGGCGTCGGCGAAGTCGTCGGGACCCCACACGATCGTCGACGGCAGTGATGCGGGCACGCGACCGTCGAGCTGCCCGGGCGGCGCGACGGCCTCGAACGCGCGGATCGCCACCTCGACCATCTGGGGGTCCGACGGCCGGGTGGTGATGTACTGCAGCCAGATGCCGGGCTTCATCAACGCGCGCACCAACCAGTTGTCGCGTCCAGCTCCCAGCCGCAGGCCCTCGTAGGCGAGACCCGCGACCAGCGGCAGCAGCGCGATGCGCAGCAGCACGTGGTAGACGATGCCCGCGACGATCCCCTCCCCCGGCGGCGGGAGCAGCGCGCCCGCGACCGAGTAGACGACGATCGCGATCAGCATCACCATGACCAGGAAGTTGGTGCCGCAACGCACGTGCTTGGTCGAGTAACGGCCGATCGCGTCGGGTTCGAGACGGTCGCCGTGCTCCCACGCCGCGATCGTCTGATGCTCGGCGCCGTGGTACGCGAACGTGCGGCGGATGTCGCTGATCATCGCGATCGCCGTCAGGTACGCGAGGAAGATCGCGACCCGGATCAGGCCCTCGATCAGGTGGTAGACGAGACCGTCGCCTACGGCGTCGCGCAGCGGCGCGAGACCCAGGTTGGGCAGCACCACGAACACGCCGACGAACGCCACGAGAGCCAGCAGCATCCCGCCGCCGAACTCGCCGGGCGACATCTGCTCGTCATCGTCGACGGACTCGTTGGCCGAGATCGTCAGCGCCCGCGTGCCAACGCGCAGCGCGTCGACGAGCGCGAACATCCCCCGCAGCAGCGGCAGGCGCCACAGCCGGACCCGCTTGGGCAGATCACTGGTGGCGTGACGTTCGAGGTAGATCTGTCCCGAGGGGCGCCGGACGGCGACCGCCCACGCGTCGGTGCCGCGCATCATCACACCCTCGATGACTGCCTGGCCCCCGTAGTAGGCGAGCGCGTCGTCGTCGGATGCCATGGCTACGACCTCGCGTCGGTGGTGTGGCTCCTACCGACCCTTCGACTCTTTGCGCTTGGCCGCCTCCGCCTGCTTGGCCTGCGACTTCGCGTACCGCTGGCGGTACCGCTCGACCCGGCCGCCCGAGTCGACCAGCTTCTGCTTGCCCGTGTAGAAGGGGTGGCACTGGTTGCACAGCTCCACGCGGATCTCCGGCGCGGTGCTGCGGGTCGTGAACTCGTTGCCGCACGAGCAACGCACTGTCGACAGCACGTACTCGGGGTGGATGTCTGCCTTCATCTGTTGCTCCCTGGTCATGCGCCGATTGCCGACCGACGCGAAGTGCAACCCTACCCCCGCCGCCGACCCCCGGCGCGGCGCGTCAGGTCTGCAGGTTGGTGTTCTGGATCTGCGTGAGGAACTGGTTGTTCGACCGGGTCGACTTCATCTTGTCGATCAGCAGCTCGAGCGCCGCAGGGCCCTCGAGGGCGGCGAGCACCCGGCGCAGCTTCCAGACGATCGCGAGCTCCTCGCGGTCGAACAGCAGTTCTTCCTTGCGCGTTCCGCTCGCGTCGATGTCGATCGCGGGGAAGATGCGCTTCTGCTCCATGCGCCGGTCCAGGCGCAGCTCCATGTTGCCGGTGCCCTTGAACTCCTCGAAGATCACCTCATCCATCTTCGAGCCGGTCTCGATCAGCGCGGTGGCGATGATCGTCAGGCTGCCGCCCTCCTCGATGTTGCGTGCCGCGCCGAAGAAGCGCTTCGGCGGGTACAGCGCGGTCGAGTCGACGCCACCGGACATGATCCGCCCGGACGTGGGGGCCGAGAGGTTGTAGGCGCGGGCGAGCCGGGTGATCGAGTCGAGCAGGACCACCACGTCCTGGCCCTCCTCGACCAGCCGCTTCGCGCGTTCCATCGCCAGCTCGGCGATCTGGGTGTGGTCATCGGCGGGCCGGTCGAACGTCGAGGCGACGATCTCGCCCTTCACCGACCGCTGCATGTCGGTGACCTCCTCGGGACGCTCGTCGACGAGGACCACCATCAGGTGGCACTCCGGGTTGTTCTCGACGATCGCCTGCCCGAGCTCCTTGAGGATCGTGGTCTTGCCGGCCTTGGGTGGTGAGACGATCAGCCCGCGCTGTCCTTTGCCGATCGGTGACATCAGATCGACGATGCGCATGGAGATCGGCCCACCCTGCGTCTCCAGGTGCAGCCGCTGGTCGGGGAACAGCGGGGTCATGTCCTTGAAGTCGGGGCGCGACGGCAGCCGGCCGCCCTCGCCGACCTCGACGCCGTTGACGGTCTGCACGAACGCGAGCGCCGGCACCTTGTCGCTGGACTTGTGCTGGCGGATCGGCCCCGACACGATGTCGCCTCGGCGCAGGCCCATCTTGCGGATGGTGCTCTGCGACACGTAGGCATCGCGGTCGCCCGGCAGATAGCCGGTGACACGGAGGAACCCGTAGCCCTCGGGGAGCACGTCGAGCACGCCCGTGCGGGTTTCGTCCGGCTCGCTGGGAGTGTCGTCGTCGCCCGCGCCCTGTGACCCCCGGACGTCGGATGCGCCGCCGCGGTTGCGGCGTCGCTCGCGGCGGCTGCGCCGCCGGCGCCGGGCACCATCGTCGTCGAAGTCGTCGCCACGCTGGCGGGCGGTGGTGTCCTCCCCGTCGTCGTCGGACGTCACCGCGGCGGTCTCGTTGTCGCGCTCGTCGCCGTCGCGCGCGAGACGGAGCTGCTCACCGTTGTCACCACCGCGGAAACCGCCGCCGGCGTCGACGGCGGTGTCGGCCGCATCGCTCCGGGAACGCCCCGACTCGCTGGGACCGGCGCCGTTGCTGGCGTCTGGGCGCTGGTTGGGGTCCGCCTGCCGGTTGGCCTCCCTGACGATCGCCTCGATGAGGTCGGCCTTCCGGAGACGCTGATATCCGCGCATCCGCAACTCGGCCGCCATGCTGCGTAGCTCTGGCAGTTGCTTGCGGGCGAGGACGTTCGGGTCCATCCCTGTGACTCCTGTCGGTTGGACAGCGAGGGTGCGGATCGAAGGGTGCGTGATCACCGCGGTG
>JAHWKT010000203.1 GCA_019347695.1 Actinomycetota bacterium
TGCCGGCCAATCCCGCGCTGATGCCGGCGCCGAGCCGTGTGCCGGCCCGGTCGCCGAGCACTTTGACGGCCACCGCGCTGGACACCGACGCCAGCCGCGCCGCCTGGCGTGTGGCGAGCGCCAGCAGCGCGACGACGACGTCGCCGGCGCCCAGCGCGATCAGCAGGATGCGCACCGGCGAGGTCGATGCCCCCGACGACAGCGGCCGCGCCAGCACGGCGGCGACGAGCATGCTTGCGACGGTGACCAGATCCAGTGCGCGCTCGACGCCGATGGATCCCAGCGCCGTGGCGCCGCTGATCCGGTCGAGCCGCGCGATCGCCACGGCCCGCGCGAGCTCGCCGCCGTGCGCCGGCAGCGCGTTGTTGGCGCCCTGGCCCAGCATCGTTGCGAGCACGGTCGACCGGAGGCTGGTGCGGGGGACTGCGGCGACCAGCAGCATGTGCCAGCGCAGCGCCCGCGTCGCGACCGTGCCGATCACGGCCAGCACGCTGACAGCGAGCCAGCGATGGTCGGCGGTCAGAAACGCCGCCCACACCTGGTGCAGGTTCACACCCCGCAGGACCCACCACAGCAGCACCGCCGTCACGACGAGGCCGAGCGTGATGATCCCCGCGCGGCGGGTGAAGAGTGTCGACCGGTGCGTCATCGTATGATCGTCCCACCAGTGCCGCGTGCGTGTCGTCGGGTGCAGCGGGGAGACGGGACCCGCGCACGCCAGGGAGCGTGATCCGGGTGCCCACACCGTACGCCAGCTTCATCGATCCGGTCGGCCTGGTCCGGCGGATGGTCGCCAGTCGCGATCCGTCCGCGTGGTGGTCGCTGGTGCTCGCGGCACTGCGGCCGCTCGTGGCGCCGCTCGACCGGGTGTGGGAGGCCGCGGAGCGCGACGTGCTCGGCGCGGTCGCCGGGGAACCGTCGCAGCCGCTCGTGCTGGTCGTCGGCGGCTCCCGCTCGGGCACCACGCTGGCCTACGAGCTGCTGGTGGCCACGACCGACGTGTCGTACATCTCGAACCTGACGGCCTTGTTCCCGCGGTCGCCGATCACCGCCACGCGTCGGCTGGGTGCGCTGGCACGCCCACCGGCGTTGACCAGCTACTACGGCCAGACGGCCGGGTTCGGCGGCACCAATGACGGCTTCGGGATCTGGGACCGCTGGCTGGGATCGGACCGCTACCGACCGGATCGCCCGGACGAGGCGACGGCCGCGGCCATGCGGCGGTTCTTCGCGGCGTGGACGGCGATGTTCCCGCGGCCGCTGGTCAACAAGAACAACCGCAACACCCTCGTCATCGACGGCCTGGCCGCGGCGCTGCCCAGCGCGCGGTTCGTCGCGGTCCGCCGCGACCGTCGCGCCGTCGTGCGGTCGCTGGTCCGCGCCCGCGCCCAGATCCAGGGCGACGTCCGCACGGCGTGGGGGCTCGCCGCCCAGGACGCGGGCCCCGACGACCTCGGCCACGTCGACGCGGTCCACCGGCAGGTCGTCGAGATCGACGCGACGCTCGACGCGCAGCTGTCGCGGGTCGCCGCCGAGCGCGTCACCGACGTCGCCTACGAGGACGTCTGCGCCGACCCGCGCGGGATCGTGCGCGCGGTCGCCGCGATGGCCGGGCTGCGCGTCGACGCCGACGCGCTCGCCCGGCTGCCCGCGATGAACCCGTCGCCGGGACCCGTGCTGTCGTCGCGCGAGGAGCAGCGCCTCACCCACCTCATCGGATCGGCGGTCGAGCAGTAGACCGGTCGACCGCGGCCACCCGACGTCCGCGGTCTGCGCTGCGCCGTGGGTCGTCACCGCAACCGCGCGTCAGGTCGCCGGACGGCGCCATCGGCCGAGGTGCGGGACGCCAGGTCGCACACCGGGACGATCGTGTGGCTGTCGCGGTACACGTCGACCGCGTCGGCGATGAACGCCAGCTTGTCCTCGCTGTGCATGCCCATGCCGGGGAAGAAGCGCAGGTCGCGGTCGTCGTCGGCGCCGAGGAAGTCCAGCGGGTGCAGCAGCAGCGACGGGGCGGTGCCCAGCCGGCGGTACAGCCACAACGCCGAGCGGAAGTAGGCCAAGGCAAGGCTGGGCGAGCGCTGTGCGAGATAGATCAGGTAGCTGAAGTGGATCGGCACCTTCAGCAGCGGCATCGTCGACACGGGGATCTCCGGCAGCGTGCCGGAGCCCAGCTCCCACCTGTACTGGCTGTTGGGTCGCAGGCCGTCCGACGCCGACCCGAACAGCGCCTTGCGGCGCTCGCGCTCGCCGGCGTCCAAGTTGCTCTTCGACAGGTAGTACAGGCGCGCGAGCGGGTTGAGCACGTTGGGGAAGGTCGTCGCGTCATACGCGTACCCACGGCGCTGCAACGTGTCGAGCACGGCCTGTGACACGCTGAAGCCGGGACCGCGGAACCCCACGGGGCGGCGGCCGGTCGCCTCCTCGATGTGCTCGTCGGCGCTGGCGATCTCCCGCTCGATCTCGTCCGGGCCGTACAGGTGCAGCCACGGCTCGTGGTGGAAGCTGTGGTTGCCGATCTCGTGCCCGGCCTCGGCGATCGCCCGCAGCGCGTCGTGGTGGTGGGGCAGCGCCGCGTCCTGGCCGACCAGGAAGAAGGTGATTCGCAGGTCGCGCGCCTCCAGGAACGGCAGGACGCGCGCGACGACGAGGTCGAGGTAGCTCGGCAGCGCCTCCCAACCGGGATCGCCGTGGGTCTTCAGGTATGACCACTTGTTGTCCAAGTCCAGCGACAACGCGCCGATCGGACGGGTTGGGGCGGGGGAGTGGGAGGTCATCGCTCGAGCACCTCGACGGCGCGGTTGGCAAGCTGCACCGTCTCGTTGACGTTGAGGGTTCCGTTGACGATATGGGCCGAGTTGACGGCGAACACGCCGGGTACCGACGTCTGCACGCCCGGCAGCCGCTGCGAATAGTTGATCGTCGGAATCGGGAAGACGTAGCGGACGCGCGACACACGGAACGCCAGCACGTCGTCGGGCGAGAACGCGGGGTACATGCGTTCCAGCGCCGCTACGAAGCTGGCGCGGATCTCGTCGTCGGAGGCGGTGGTGACCGCATCCGACGGGGCGGTGTAGCGCGGGAGGTACACCAGCGCATGGCCGCCGAGGTGCCGGTCGGCGTCGACCAGCGTGCTCATCTCGATGACCGCGGTGAACGGCACCCAGTCGTCGGTGATGTTGGTCACGTAGAACTCGGCGAGTGGCCGGCGCAGCAGCACCGACGCGCACACGATCCCCTGGTACCGCACGCCCTCGTGGGGGCGGCGCTCCTGCTCGCCGAGCCCCTCGACGAGCTTCGCCGTCACCGGGGACGCCGTGGTCACCACCACGCGGTCGAAGTCATGGGTGACGTCGTCGGACAACCGCACGCGCACGCCGTCGGCGGCTCCGCCGACCGACGCCACGCGTGCGCCGAGTTCCAGCTTGGCGCCGTGGGACCGCAGCACCTCGCCGAAGCGCGCCAGGACGCGGGCGTAACCACCGCCGACGTAGCCGAACCGCTCGACCTTCATCCCGGCGCTGCGCGCGGCGTACAGCCGGCGGGTGGTGGCCCAGATGAACGCCGCCGACGTGATGCGGTAGTGGTCGCCGAGCTTCGAGCGCAGCAACGGCAGCCAGAACGTGCGGAACGTGCGTGAGCCCGACCAGCGCGTGAGCCACCGCTCGACCGAGAGCTGCTCGAGCCGCCGCCAGTTGGTGATCTTCGCGCCGTACAGGATCGTCGCGCCCAGCCGCACCTTGTCGAGCGGCGACAGGGGCGGGAAGCGCAGGAACTCGACGACGTCCGACACCGAGTGCAGCGTGCCGTCGGCGTACACCCCGGTGCGGGTCTGGCCCCACTCGAGGTCGCCGTCGAGGCCGAGCTCGGCCAGCAGCGACAGCATGTGGGCGTCCGACCCGAGGGTCACGTGGTAGTGCCGGTCCCACGTGACGTCGCCGACCTGCCATGCGCTGGCCAGGCCGCCGAGCGATTCGGCGCCCTCGAAGACGGTCACGCTGTGCCCGCGCTGAACCAGCCGCAGCGCGAGCGTCAGACCGAGCATGCCGCCGCCGACGACCGCCCACGAGCGGCGGGCACCGGCGGGGACGGGTCCGCCGCGTGCGACGGCTGCGGCCTGTGAGCTACTGTCGTTCATCGTGGATCTCCGTATGGCACCACCTGGGGCCGCCGGCCCGGTCGCGGTCCCGCGCTTGACAGGTGGTCCATGCTGGTCGCCTAACGTGACGCGAAGTGACGTGCTCTCGGGTGGTGACCGGTGACCAGACCGCGGATCGCAGCAACGGCCGTCGTCGATCAGCGAGCCTACATCGGATCGCAGACCGTCGTGTGGCACCTGGCGCAGGTGCGCGAGGACGCGGTGGTCGGCGAGGCCTGCGTGATCGGGCGGGGCGCGTACGTCGACGCCGGCGTCATGATCGGCGCGCGCGTGAAGATCCAGAACTACGCGCTGGTCTACGCCCCGGCCACCGTCGGCGACGGGGCCTTCATCGGGCCCGCGGCGGTGCTGACCAACGACCGCTACCCGCGGGCGGTGACCGACGACGGGGCGCTGCGTGGCCTCGACGACTGGGAACCGCTCGGGGTCCGGGTGGGCGACGGCGCCAGCATCGGGGCACGCGCGGTGGTGCTGGCCGGCGTGT